>DASYOZ010000039.1:0-28636 GCA_036007185.1 Gaiellaceae bacterium
GCGGTCGTGCCCGGCGCCTTCGGCGGCTGGCTGGCGATGCTGCGCGAGCACGGGACAATGCCCTTCGGCGAGGTGGTGCACCACGCGATCCACTACGCCGAGCACGGCTACCCCGTCGTGCCGCAGATCGCGCACGCGATCAAGACGGTCGAGCGTCTCTTCCTCGACGACTGGACGAGCTCGGCCGAGGTCTACCTCCCCCTTGCCGAGCCGGGCATGCTGCACCGCAATCCGCGGCTCGCGGAAACCTACCGGCGGCTCGCTGCGACCTCCGATCCGCTGGAGGAGTGGTACCGCGGCTTCGTCGCGGAGGAGATCCTCCGTTTCCAGGAGCGCGAGTGGCTCGACAGCTCCGGCGAGCGCCACGCCGGCCTGCTCGCGGAGGAGGACCTGCGCGACTGGGCGCCCGCCTGGGAGGAGGCCGTCTCGGTCGACTATCACGGCTACGAGGTCTTCAAGGCCGGCCCGTGGAGCCAGGCGCCGGTCTTCCTCCAGCAGCTCCGCCTGCTCGAGGGACTCGACCTCGGCGCAATGGGCCAGGCGAGCGCGGAATGGGTGCACACGATCACCGAGTGCGCGAAGCTCGCCTTCGCAGACCGCGAGGCCTGGTACGGCGACCCCGGCTTCGCGGACGTGCCGCTCGTCGAGCTGCTCTCGCGCGAGTACGCGGAAGAGCGGCGGCGGCTGGTCGGCGACGAGGCGTCGTCCGAGCTCCGTCCAGGCTCACCCGGTGGCCGGGAGCCCCGCTTGCCGCAGCCGGCCGAAGGCGCGCCGGTCGTGCCGGGCGTCGGGGAGCCGACGCGCGGCGACACCGTCCACGTCGACGCGGTCGACCGCTTCGGGAACATGGTCTCGGCGACGCCAAGCGGCGGCTGGCTCTGGGGCGCGCCGGTGATCCCCTCGCTGGGCTTCTGCCTCGGCACGCGCGCGCAGATGTTCTGGCTCGAGCCTGGCCTACCGAACTCGCTCGAGCCGGGCAAGCGGCCCCGGACGACACTGTCGCCGACGCTGGCGGCCCGGAACGGCGAGCCGTGCCTCGCCTTCGGCACGCCCGGCGGCGACCAGCAGGACCAGTGGTCGCTGCACACCTTCCTTGCCCACGTCCACTGCGGCCTCGACCTCCAGGCTGCGATCGACGCGCCGAATCACCACACCGAGGCGTTTCCGTCGAGCTTCTACCCGCGCGAGACCCGCCCGCGGCACGTCGCGGTCGAGGAGCGCGCCGGCCAGGAGACGATGGGGGGACTGCGTCGCCGTGGCCACGATGTCGAGGTCTCCGGCCCCTGGACGCTCGGCCGCGTCACGGCCGTGGGGCGTGAGCCCGGCGGGATCCTCAAGGCGGCGGCGGACCCGCGCGGCAGCCAGGGGTACGCCGCCGGCCGCTGACCGGGGCGCCCGGCGGAGTCACCAGCCGGGCTTCTTCGTCGTCCTCAGGATCGAGCTCGTGACAGCACCCGTCGCGACTCGGTTGCCGACCAGCCGGTTCTGCCAGAGGTCGGCCTCCGAGCGGAAGCTGGCGAGGACGCCGATGCCGTTGCGGGTCGGGTCTCCGGAGGCGCGGTCCGGACGGGTGCCGACGACCGTGTTGTGCTCGAACATGCACATCGACTGGTCGTCGCAGTTGAGGCCGACTCCGAGCGCGTCGCGGATCTCGTTGTCCATCGCGCTCCCCATCGACATCTCCGCAACCGAAATCGCCTGGCCGGTCGTGCGGCTGACGCGGTTGCGCACGATCTCGGTCATCGACGAGTGCGTCGTGATGCCCACCATGCCGCCGACGATCGTGCAGCCCTCGACCATGCTCATCCCCATGCCCATGTTGAAGGAGATGTCGATCCCCTGGCCGAGGTGGTTGCCCAGCATGTCGACGGTGCAGTTGCGGACGACCACACCGGCGCCACGGACGTGGATGCCGTCGAGCTTCGCCCCCTGCACGGTGACCCGGTCGAGCACCGTCCCGCGGACGCCGTCGACCGTGATCCCGTTCTCGCCGCCGACGACGGTCACGTTCCGGATCTCGACGTCGTCGTGCGCGACGACGATGCCGCCGCGGACGACGGCGCCGGGTTCCCCCTGGAGCACTTCGCGGCGCGTGATCACGAGCGGCCCCCGGTGGACGCCGGCGCTGAGGTGGACGACCGGCGGGAGGCGGGCGACGAACGTCGCGGCCGATCCCGCGAGCGCGAGGACGACCGCGGCCGTCGCAACGCCGCCGACCTGCCCCAACTCGCCGCCGTCCTCGGCGTAACCCAGCCGGAGCAGCGGAAAGCCGCCCTGCGTCAGGACGAGGGAGGTGAGCCAGCCGGCGCCGAAGAGCGCGAGCGCGGGCAGGAGCGGCGCCTGCAGGCCGAAGCCGTAGACGATCGCCATCAGCGCGCCCAGCTCGACTGCCCCGAGCGGGACCGCCGCCCAGGCCGGCTGGTACGGCAGCAGCCGGTGCCAGACCTCGAGGTCGAGCGCGAGCCCGACCGCCGCCATCAGCGCCACGAGCTCGACCGGCCACCAGCGGTGCAGCGCGCCGGCGAGCGCGCAGGCGCCGAGCAGCACCGGCAGGAGCGCCGCCAGGCGGGAATCGGCGCGTCCCCTCAGTGTGTAGGACACGACTGAACCCTCCTCAGGAACCGGTGCGCCGCGTAGCGCGCTCCCGCGAGCGTGTCGGCGCCGGGGAACGCCCACTGTGCGGGCGCGCCCGCGAGCGCGAGCGTCCGCCTCGCGTCGCTCAGCCTCGGCACGGTCGAGTCGGGATCGAGCACGAGCCACTCGCCGGCCGTTTCCAGGTCGTGCTCGGTGACAAGTCGCGCGAGCAGCGGGTCGTGCGCGAAGCCGCGCCGGAACCCGGTCGCGCAGATCACCTGCGCGCTGCCGTTCACCGCTGTCTCGATGCGGAAACGCCCCTCGCAAGCCGCGCGCTCGAGCGGCTCGTCCCACTGGTCGCCCACCGGGTACGACGGAGCCAACAGCGTGCGCAGCCGCTCGATTCGCTCCCCTGCCGGCAGGCGGTAGAAGCCGGCGAGCCCGCGGCGGGAGAAGTAGTGGCGCGGGACGTTGAGCGGGCTCCGCACCGGCTCCCGCCGCCGCACCGACACGACCTCCGCTCCTGCGGCGAGCCCATTCAGCCACTCGGTTGCGGCGGCGAGACCGGCGCCGACCACGGTCACCGTCGGCGCGTAGCCGTGCGGCTGGTAGGCGTGGACGACGCGCGGGTCGTCGCGCAGCTCCTCGGGGACGTTCAGCCCGGGATGCCCGGGCGCGAGAAGGACATGCCGGAAGCTCGCGCCGTCGAGCTCGAACCCGTCGTCCACCGCCCGCACGCGCTCGACGCGCCGGCCGACGAGGCTGGAGTCCCAGCCGCTGCGCTCGCGGAGCCGCTCGACATGCGAGAGGAACTCGCCCACCGTCGGGTGGTAGCGATCAAGCGCCGACTCGAGCAACGGGCGCAGCGAGCGGCGGCGGCGGACACTCCCGAACGCGAGCCCGGGGAACGTCGTCGGCAGGCAGTGGCCGTCGCTCTCCGAGCGCATCTCCCGCTGCCTGATTGCGGCGGCACGTACGCGCCAGGCGGCTGCGGGATCGGCGTCCGTGCCGAAGACGGCGATCTCGCCGGGCTCCAGTGCACGGCGCAGCGTCTGGTACGCCGTGAATCCGGCGAGGCCGGAGCCGACGACGGCGACCCGCGCCGCCATTACTTCACCGATCCCGCCAGCAGGCCCTGGACGAAGTAGCGCTGGAAGGCGAAGAAGACGGCGAGCGGGATCACGAGGGAGATGAACGACGCCGGCGCGATGATGTCGATCGAGGTGCCGAACTCGCGCAGCTGGCCGGAGATCCAGACCGTGATCGGCGTCGTGTTCTGGCCGAACGTCAGCGCCACAAGCAGGTCGTTCCACGTCCAGAGGAACTGGAAGATCGCGAGCGAGGCGATCGCGGGCAGGCCGAGCGGCAGGATCAGCCGCACGAAGATGCGGATCTCGGAGGCGCCGTCGATGCGCGCCGACTCGAGGATGTCCCTCGGCAGGCCTATGAAGAAGTTGCGCAGGAGGAAGATCGCGAACGGCAGGCCGAAGGCCGTGTGGAAGAGCGCGATCCCGTACCACGTGTCGAACAGCCCGAGTGTGTCGTAGAGGCGGAACATCGGGATCAGCGCCATCTGCAGCGGGACGACGAGCAGCGCGATCACGGCGATGAAGAGCCAGTCGCGCCCGGGAAAGTCGAGCCAGGCGAAGGCATAGCCGGCCATCGCGCCGACGATGACGACGAGCAGGGTGTTGCCGACCGCGATGTACGCGGTGGTCTTCAGCGCCGTCATCAGCCCCGAGTTGTGGAAGAGGTGGTCGTAGTTGGACCAGGTTGCGACGCTCGGGTGCGTGAAGATCTGCCACCAGCCGCCCGACGCGAGCGCGGACACCGGCAGGATCGAGGTGATGAAGAGGCCGACCGTCGGGACGAGCCAGAGCAGCCCGATCACCGCGAGCACGATGTTCAGCGGCCCTCGCGTCAGGACACGCAGGATCCTCGAGCCCAGCGAGTCGCGCTCTGCGGGCAGCCTGATCGTCTCGGCGGCGGCGGCCACGCTCAGACTTCTCTCTTGAAGCGGCGGACGTTGAGGGCCAGTACGGGGATCACGAGCAGGAAGATGAAGACGGCGATCGCCGAGCCGACGCCGAAGTTGCCTCCGCCCTGGAAGGCCTTCGTGTACATCGCGAACGCGAGCAGGTTCGCGCTCGACTGGCTCGACTCCGGCGCGAGTGCGTAGACGATGTCGAAGACCTTGAGGACGTTGATGATCATCGTGATGAAGACGACGCTCAGCACGGGCGCGAGCAGCGGCACCGTCACCCGGCGGAAGACCTGCCACTCGCCGGCGCCGTCGGTTCTCGCGGCCTCGAGGACGTCTCGCGGCATCGCCGAGAGGCCGGCTGCGATCACCACCATCGAGAAGCCCGCCCAGATCCAGATGTAGGCGATGAGGAGGGACGGCGTGATCAGGCTCGGCCCGAGCCAGCTGTAGCCGCCGAAGGGTTTGGCGAAGGTGCTCGCGCCGACGCCGGCGTTGTAGGCGCCGGCCGGGACGTTGGCGAAGTCGAAGGTGCCGTTCGCCTCCGTCTTCGCCGACTGGACGACCTTGCCGGACGAGTCGCGAAGCTCGACGGTGACGCCGGGAATGCCCTCCTCCCCCCGCTCGACGACTCCCGGCTTCCCGCCGCCCGGCTTGAAGTCCCGCCACACCACGCCGCCGATGTCACCCGGCTTCGGCGCAGGCTTCACCGCCTGCTCCGCGCCCTTCGGCATGTCCTGCGGAGCGATTCCCGTCAGCCCGAGCAGCGCCACGCCGCCCGGGTGGAGCGGCGTCTTGAGAAGGAGACCGCCGCGGTGCGGCTGCAGCGACGAGGTCGAGGGGGCCGCGGTCGAGAGGACCCCGGGCGATTGGACCGCGTCGTGAGCGACGCGCCCGAGCGCGTTGATCGCGCCGAGATTCGGGTCCTGGTCGTAGAGGATCCGCCAGGTCACGCCCGTCGCGAAAGCCGAGATCGCCATCGGCAGGAAGACCGCCGTCTTGAAGGCGACCGACCAGCGCACGCGTTCCATCATCACCGCGAAGACGAGTCCGATCGCGGTCACGAAGGCGGGCACGACGGCGACCCAGATCGCGTTGTTCTTGATCGCCGTCTTGAGCGTCGAGTCGGTGAACAGCGTCTTGTAGTTGTCGATCCCGACCCAGGAGCCGAGGAAGCCGGTCTGGCCGAAGAAGCTCCGGACAATCGTGTAGACGGCCGGGTAGACCATCCACACGAAGAGCATGAGGAGGGCCGGCCCGAGGAAGACCGCCACCATTGCGTAGCGGCTGATGAACCGGCCGAGCCCGGCGTTGGGGGGCGGAGCCGCCGCGACGGGCGGCTCCGCGGTGATTCCCCCAGCGCTCACTTCACTACGTGCCCTTCTTGTACGCGGCGGTTGCCGCGGATTCGAGCTGTTGCTGGATGCCGGTGATGTTCTTCGGGTTCTGCAGGAACTTCTGGAACAAGCCCCACTCGCCCTGTCCGGCGGTCGAGCCGAAGGCCGGCGGCTGGTTGTCCGACATGTCGAACACGACCGCCTTCGCCGTCAGCAGCGGTGCCTCGGTGGCCCGTGTGATCTCGTCCGGATACACGCTCGCGGACATGTTGTGGTTGCCGGTGCCGAAGCCGCCCTGGTGCGCCCAGATCGCCGCGGCCTGTGGCGTCGCCAGGTACTTGACGAATGCCTCGATCGCCGGCGTGTCGCGGAATGCGACCATCAGGTCGGCCGCGACCTCGACGGCCTGCGCGTCGGGCCCAGCCGTGATCTGCGGCCAGACGAACGTGTTGAACCCCGTGGTGGGCTTCGCCTTCGTCGAGGACGCGATTACGCCACCGACGAAGTCGGCCTCGAACACCATCGCGGCCTTCGGCGGCGATGCGAACGCGTTCGTGACCGACTGGTTGAAGCTGTACTGGAGAGCCCCGCTCGTCCCACCGGCGATGTTCGGCGTGTCCCCGAGGATCTTTCCCATCGTCGTCAGCGCCGTCTTGACCGACGGATCGGTCCACTTGATCGTGTGGTGGCTGAGCTGCTGGTACTTCGCCATCCCGAACGTCCGGAGATAGATGTTCTCGAACAGGTCGGTGAGGGTCCAGCCCTCCGCGCCTCCGATCGAGTACGCGGGCACCCCCGAGGCCTTGATGGTCTTGGCGTCGCCCATCAGCTGGTCGAGCGTCTGCGGCGGATGGACCCCGGCCGCCTTGAAGGCCGGCACGTTGTACCAGACGAGCGACTTGTTGGCAGCCTTGAAGGGGAGGGCATAGAGCTTCCCGTTGAACATGCCCAGGTTCTGCCAGGCGGGCGCAAAGTTCTGGCTGATCACCGTGGACGCGTACGTGATCGGCTTGAGCTTGCCCTGGCTCACGAACTGCTGGATCGTGCCCGGCTGGGCGATGTCGGCCATGTCCGGCGGGTGGCCGCCGGCGACCGCGGTCGCCAGCACCGTCGGGAGGCTGTTCCCGACCGGCTTGTAGTTGACGTGCACATTCGGGTAGATCTTGTTGAAGCCGTTGATCACGTCCTGGAACTGCTTCTGGCCCGTGGACGACGTCCAGATGCCGTCGAACGTGACCGTGCCCGAGACGTTCGTGGCGGTCGTCGTCGTCGTGCTGCTCCCCGACTTCGAGCCTCCCCCGCAGCCGGCTGCGACGGCCACGAGCGCCGCCACGACGCCGGCCGCGGCCGCCAAGCGCACGGCCCTCTTCCTGCCTTTCGGACTCCCTCTCACGCTGATGCTCCTTCCTCGATCGTTTGTCCCTCGTAGATTCCCTCGCTCGTGTCGACGTCGAAGAAGTGGAGGTTGCGGGTGTCGACCGCGACCTCGACCGGCTTTCCCTCCTCGACAGTGGCCCGCGCGCCGAACCGGCCGACCAGCAGCGCGCCCGAGCCCTTGCTCTCGAGGCCCGGTGCGTCCCCGGTGGAGCCGGCGTCTCTGGCCAGCTCCTTCACGTCCTCGGTGAGGGCGGGTCGCGTCCCCTCGACCGTGAAGTGCACCATCAGCTCCGAGCCGAGCGCCTCGCGCAACTCGACGACGCCGCGCAGACGGTGACCCGCCGGGACGTCCGGCTGGAGAGACGCCTCCTCGAGCTCCTCCGGCCGGATGCCGAGGATGACCGGCCTGCCCTCGTAGCCGTGCAGCGCCGGATGCGCCGCGAGCGTCGACTCGTCGAGCGCGAGGTGCTGCTTCCCCACGTCGACCGCGAGCCCCCCGTTCGCCCGCGTCACCGTCGCCTCGATCATGTTCATCGCCGGCGAGCCGATGAACCCGCCGACGAAGAGGTTGACCGGGCGGTCGTACAGGGTCTGGGGCTCGGCGACCTGCTGCAGCTCGCCCTTGCGCATGACGGCAACGCGGTCTCCCATGGTCATCGCCTCGACCTGATCGTGAGTGACGTAGATCGTCGTCGTGGCGAGATCGCGCTGCAGGCGGCTCACCTCCGCGCGCATCTGGACGCGGAGCTTCGCGTCGAGGTTCGACAGCGGCTCGTCCATCAGGAACGCCTCCGGCTCACGCACGATCGCGCGCCCCATTGCGACGCGCTGGCGCTGGCCGCCCGAGAGAGCGCGCGGCTTGCGCTTCAGGAACGGCTCGAGCCCGAGGACCTCCGCCGCGTTGCGCACGCGCCGCTCGATCTCCTCCTTCGGCGTCTTCTTGACCTTGAGGCCGAACGCGATGTTCTCGTAGACCGAGAGGTGCGGGTAGAGCGCGTAGCTCTGGAAGACCATGGCGATGTCGCGGTCGCGCGAGGGGACGTGGTTGACGACCCGCTGGCCGATCCGGACCGCGCCCGACGAGATCTCCTCCAGTCCGGCGACCATCCGCAGCGCGGTCGTCTTGCCGCAGCCCGACGGGCCGACCAGAACCATGAACTCGCCGTCGGCGACGTCGAGATCCAGAGAGTCCACGGCCTTTGTGCCGTCGCCGTAGACCTTCGTGACTTCGTCGAAGACGACCTCTGCCACGCGCCCCCTCGCTCGGTGCGAGAGACCCTAACCCAGCGGGGACCGAGATGCAGCCGTCTCGGGGATCTCCACGTGCGGCGCCCTTTGCACGAGCCAGAGCCCGGCGAGGACGATCGCTCCGCCGACCGCGAGTGCCGGCCGCAGTTGCTCGCCGAGCACGAGCACGGACGACAGCACGCCGAAGATCGGCACCAGCAGCGCGAATGCGGCCGCCGCCGAGGCGCCGACCACACGCACGCCTTCGTAGAAGAGGACAAACCCGAGCACCGTCCCGGCGACGGCGAGGTAGGCGATCGACCCCCAGGCGCTCGCGGGCGCCGAGCCGAGGCTGCTCCAGCCGGTCCCGAGGAAGGTCACCGGCAGCAGGAGGAGCGCGCCGACCGCGGTCGCGAAGACGTTTGCGCTCACGGACCCGAACCGCCGGATCGCGTCCCGGCCGGCGAGTGTGTAGGCGGCCCACGAGAGGGCGGCGCCGACGAAGAGGGCGTCGCCGATCAGCCGCTCGGAGCCGACGCTTCCCGTCGGGTCGGCCACGATCACGACGCCGACGAACGCCAGGGCCAGCCCGCCGAGGGCTCGCCTCGCCGGCCGCTGCCCGAGCACCGGCCACGCGAGCAGCGTCGTCATGGCCGGGATCAACCCCGGCACGAGGACCGCGCCGTCGGTTGCGGGCGCGTGGCGGAGGCCGTAGAGGAAGCAGAGGTTGTAGGCGAAGACGACGGTGAAGCCGAGCAGCGCCAGCAGCGGCAGGTCGCGACGCGCCGGGCGCCGCACCGGGCTCCCCGACAGCCGCGCCCAGAGCCAGAGCAGCGTCGCCGCCGCGGCGAAGCGGAGGACCGCGACGACGGCCGGTTCCACGTGCGACGCCGCGACCTTCCCGGCCGGCCACGTCCCGCCGAAGCAGACCATGCAGACGAGCAGCGCGACGAACGCGCCACGGCGCTCAGGCATCCCGCGAGGCTAGAGGAAGCTCGCCGGTGCCTAGGCGGCGTGCGTCAACGCGCCGCCGAAAGCGAGAACGATGAAGCCGACGCCGGCGAGCAGCAGCGCGATCCCGACGACGAGACTGAACAGCGAGAGCTGAGTGGCCATGTAGCTGACGTTGAGCGCGGTCGAGAGCGCTGTCTCGGTCACCCAGACGTTTCGGCTCGCGTTCTGGACCGGCTGCCCGGTCTTCGGATCCGTCTGCGCGTATTGCGCATTGCTCGTGCCGCCGCCGGGCTCGAGTTGCGACTTCGGTGTCCCGGGCTTCGGCGTATAGATGCCCATCTGGGCGTACGTGTAGCCGCCGGTCGCCTCGAGCGCGTGGATGTTCATGTATTGCGCGAAGCAGCGCGCCTCGTTGCCCGTATCCACCGGCTTGCCGGCAACCGAGCAGGTGGGATAGCTGACGTTCTCGAGCCCGGCCTTTGCGGCTTCCGCCTTGATCGCGCCGGCGTCATGTCGGGGGTCCCCGTGATCTGCTGCTGCTTCAACTCGTCGTGGACGGTGTTGCGCCCGTTGATCGCCAGGACGATGACGACGATCCCGAAGGCGATGAGCACCCCGCCCGAGATCACGCCGCCAATCTTCAGGACCCGCCGCGAGCTCATAGAGAACGCCTCCTCTCCAGTGGCGGCGATTCGGTCAGCGGCTCGCACGAACGAAGCCAGAGGCGATTCGGCCTCGAATCGTCCAGATCGGGTGATCGCCTCCGCTGCCGCGATCCAAGGGCCGGGATCACCCCGAGCGGATGATGCGACCCGGGCCGACGCCGGAGATCCTGTGCGCTCATGTGGGACGATCTCGGTAGAGGGTTCTGGATCAAATTCCTAGGCCTCTTCATCGCCGCCGGAATCGCGTTGTTCATCCTCCTGCTGCTCATCGCGAAGGCGGTCTACGCGTGGGGCCTCCTCGGCGCGTTCCTGGCGATCGCCGCAATAGCGCTTCTCGCAGCCTGGATCCACGACCGCCGCGCGCAAGACCGCTACCCGAGCGGCTCGTAGGCCGGACGCCGCACGAGACCGGCCGCGTGGCGCTACTAGTACGCCGCGCGCGGCCCCCTCATAAACGCGCCGATGATCCAGAACAGCGGGAGGAAGATCCCGAGGATGAACATGACCCAGTGCCCGTTGCGAAGACAGCTCAGGCCGAGCCAGATCAGGAGAACGAGATACAGGAAGATTCCAAGCCCACCCAAGCCCCAGTACATGCGAGGTTCCTTTCGCAGTAGGTGCGATGTCGTGCCGACGGTAGGGCGGCACGGGCCGCGGGGCATCGTCCTGGGAGGATGAGGTGAGCCGGCGGAAACCGTCGTAGCGTCTGTGCCCGGATGGAGCCCACGACGCAGAGCGAGCAGCCGCCGTCGAGGCAACTGGAGGAGCTGGGCCCGATCCAGATCCTCACCCTCATCTTCGACGGAAATCACTTCAAGGGCGAGATCCTGCCGGAGCTCGAGCGGCTGAAGACGCTCGGGCTGATCCGGGTGATCGACCTTCTCCTCGTCCGGAAGGATTCGGCCGGCGCAGTCGCGACGCTGACCGCGACCGACCTCGAATGGGAGGAGGCGGCGGACTTCGGTGCAATGGTCGGCAGCCTCATCGGCTGGGGCATCGCCGGTGGGCAGGGCGCCGATGTCGGCTGGCTGCAGGGCGCAGCCAACAGCGCCGACGGGCATACCCTCGACGAAGGCGACCGGTTCGCGCTCCTGCAGGCGATCCCGAACGGCTCCTCAGCGGCGATCGCGTTGATCGAGCACGTATGGGCGAAGCCGCTGCGCGCGGCGATCGGGCGCGCCAACGGACGCGAAATATCGAACAGCTGGCTCCGCGCGGAGGATCTGATCCGGATCGGCCTGTCGGACGCTGTTCCCCGCGAGAGCAAGACGGATTGACGGGGCGGTTCCTCGCATCCGCGATCGTGGTCGCAGCCGCGGAGCTTGCCGCGGGGTGCGGCGGAGGAGGCGGCGGCCTGACCGGTACCCTCGGGTCATCCATCACGCGCACGACGCCCACCCGGCCGGCCACGACGCAGGTCGCGCCCACGCCTCCGACGACGGTCACCGCCACGACCCCGACGACGGTCACAGCCCCCACGACGGTGACGCAGCCGAGCACTGTGACGCAGCCGCGCACGGTGACGCAGACCCACACGGAGACGCACACCCAGACGCAGACGATCCCCGCGAACACGGTGACGACCACGGTGACCACGACAGCCGTCAACACGACGGCCGCAGTCGCGGCCGGCGCCGCGGCGGCCGCGGCGGCAGCGAACGAAGAGCCCGCAAGCACTCCCTGGGGCTGGATCGCCTTCGGGATCTTGGCCCTGGGCGTCGTGGCCTTCGTGATCGTCTGGCTCGTCCGCCAGCGTCACGACGACGGCACCCCGAGCGCTCCCGCCGCGGACGCGTAGCCGGCTAGTCGCCGGGCTGTGCGAGAGTCATCACGCTCGGCAGGTCCGCGAGCAGGCTCCGGATCAGATCCGGGAACGGGTACGGGAGGAGCAGCACGCTCCAGGCGAGCCCCGTCCAGGCGGCGCCGAGCCACCAGCCCACGAGCAGGAACCAGGCCACCCGGGCGCCCATCGCGACGGGCGAGCCGCGACGCTCGACCCAGCCCGGCGGGGCGTGCGAACGGATGCGCTCGGCGAACGGCTTCTTTTCGCTGTCCTCGTGCCGCGACTCGAGACGGTCGGCTCCGGGCGGACGCTGCCCGAGCGTCGAGAGGAAGATCCCGAACCGGTAGGCGTGCAGTGCGAGCGGCGCACCGACGAAGGTCAGCTGCGCCAGGTAGCCGACGAGGAAGACCGGCAGCGGCAGGATGGTGCCGAACGTCATGAACCAGAGGTAGCCGGCCCACGAGCGGAACGAGCGGCCGCCGTGCTCCTCGCCGTCCTGTGCCGAAGACTCGGTCGGGGCCACAGCGCAATCATCCCGCACCGGCGGGCGGCGCGCTTCACCCAGAACAGATGACCCGGCCCTCGGCCGGGCGCCTCAGATCAGGATGCGGAGCGCGGCCGAGACGGGGCAGCGGTCGTTCAGGAGCCCGATCGCCTGGTGGAGGTCGACGTCGCTGCGGCCGCTCAGCACCAGGGCATCGGCGGTCGGATACCCGGCTCGCTCCAGTTGCTCGAAGCGCCAGCGCCGCACCGAATCGCGTCCGATCACCTTCGCGGCCAGCCTGGCCAGCGTCCAAGGCTCCCCTTCTCCCGCACCACGCGCATTGCGCGAGAGCTCGAACCGGGGCCGGCCCAGTTCCCGTGTGGCCGCCCCGGTCCGAGCCGAGGACGACCGGCCACGCTCCCCCTTCTGTCCGGTCGCTCTCGCCATGACTAGATCGTGCTCCCGGGCGCAACGACGAGCCAGCCGGAAACACCCCCGATCCGCCGGATGCAAGCACCACCAAACAGTTGGCGGCGCTACGCGGCGGGCAACGCGGGGATCGTGGCAGCGAGCGTCGTGCCCGATGACGAGGATCGCAGCGCGAACTCGCCGTCGAGCCCCTCGATGCGCTTGCGAAGGCCTGCCAGGCCGGAACCGCGGCCCTCGTCTGCGCCGCCGCGTCCGTTGTCGCTCACGGAAACGTGGAGCAGGGGCGCCGCGTAGCCGACGTCGATCCGGAGCTCGGAGGCGTGCGCGTGCCTCTGCGCGTTCACCACTCCCTCCACAATGAGGAAGTAGGCGGCGACCTCGGCCGTCGCGTCGAGCCGCAGCCGCGGAACCGAGACGACCGTCACCGGGATCGTCGAGCGGGCGGCGACACTGCTGATCGCGCCGGCGAGGCCGAGCTCGCTGAGCACGGCCGGGTGCGTGCCGTGGGAGAGCTCGCGCAATTCGTCGATCGCGCCCTCGAGCTCGTGCTGGGCGTCTGCGATCACCACCGACGCCGACTCGGCGGAGAGGCGTTGGCCGCCGGCAAGGCCGAGGCGGATCGCAAGCGCGAGCAGGCGCTGCTGAGCGCCGTCGTGCAGGTTGCGCTCGATCCGCGTCCGCTCGACGTCGGCGGCATGGACCGCCCGCGCCCGCGTCGCATCGAGCCGGTCCTCCAACACCCGCTGCTCGCTCACGAGCATCCCCAGGAGCAGGCTCGAGACTGCGATCACGCCGATGAACAGTTGCGTGCTCAGGACCGAGTGCATGAACGAGTGAGACGAGAACGCGCCGTGCTCCTGGGTTCCGGTCAGGATCGTCGCAGTGACCGAGACGAGGACGGCCAGCGTCGCGCCGCGGAGGCCGAATCGGAGAACCATCACCCCGAGCAGCGGGAAGACGAGGTAGGTGATCGCCTCCGAGGTGCTCGCCGCGACTGCGCTCACCACTGCGATCGCAACGAGCAGCAGCATCGCCTCGAGGAACCGCCGTCCGCGCAGCAGCGTCGTCGGCAGGGGCCGCCACACGAGCGCCGCCGGGACGATGACGAGCGCACCGCACAAATCGCCCAGCCACCACGTACGCATCACCGTGAACAACGATGCCTCCGACACCGTTCCTGCCAGCCGAAGCGAAAGCGGCCCGATCACCGCGCTCGCGAGCGTCCCGAGAGCGAGGGCGAGGAGCAGCCAACCCAGGTCGCCGAGGCTCGTGAGCCGCTGGTCACGCCGGAGCCAACGGCGAATCAGGGCCGCCGCCAGCAGGACCTCCAGCATGTTCCCGCACGTCTGTCCAACGGCTCCTGCGACGGGAAGCGCGAGCTCGTGGTTCGCCAGCACGTCGCCGATCAGCGCCCCAGGCCAGAAACGCAGCCCGAACACCGCGAGGAACGCCACGGCGATGCCGACGGGTAGCCACGCGACCGCCGCCACAGGTCCGGCGAACCCGAGCTCGAAGCTGAGCTTCGCGATCCCCCAGTACGCCACGGCCAGCGAGGCGACCATGAGGCCGTAGCGCGCGAACCTCTGCGACGCACGCACCTCGGACCAGCGGGCCGGCTCGCCAGCGGCGTACGAGCTGTTCATCGCCATACGGACGTAGGCCATCCGGACGCTCGTCAGCGCATACCGGACCTCGAAGACGAGACGGCGCAGAGTCGCGCGCGTTCTTGGCCGCAATAGAGCCGCAGAACCGAGCGTCTCCATGGCTATGTCTCCCGTTGCCCCCTGGACGGCGTTACCGCGCTTTTTATAGCAGAGGTCAGTGCGCTCACTCCACCCCCTTATCGGGGGTCTCGACGACCCGCCGCTCGATGCGGCGCGCGATCACGAAGCCGAGCGCCGCGAACAGCAGCGCGCCGCCGCCCGCGTACAGCCCGTATCTGCCGATCGCCTTCGCCGCGGCCTCGCCGGCGTAGTAGGCGAGCAAGGCCACCGCGGTCGCCCACACGATGCCGCCCGCGGCGTTCCAGACGAAGAATCGCGACGACTTCATCTGCGACAGGCCGGCGACCCAGGCGGCGGTGACACGAAGCACTGACACGAACCGCGCGAGGAAGACCGTCTTGCCGCCGTGCCGCGCGAAGAACCGCTCGGCCCGCGGGAGATAGCGCTCCGCGTACCGTCGGGTCACGCCGAAGCGCGCGAGCAGCGGCCTGCCTCCTTCCCGGGCAACCCAGTAGCCGATGTTGTCGCCGACGATCGCGGCGGCGGTCGCGACGCCGATGACCCAGCCGAGCGAAAGCACCCCCTGCGACGCGAGCACTGCGCAGGCGATCAGCGCCGTCTCGCCGGGCAGCGGCAGGCCGAACGACTCCAGCGCCACCAGCACGAACAGCAGCACGAGCGCCCACTGGCTGTGCTGGGCCGCGAAGCTCTCGAGCGAAGCAAGCGTGACGAACACGATCCTCACGCAACATCATGGCCGCCGATGGGGCGTGCGCTTCCCCACCTCGGCGGTGCCGGCCACATATCGCGAGCGGCAGGGGGCGGCGAGGCTTGTGACGATGCCACCCTCAACCGATCCGGCAAAGCCGACAGCTCGCTCCGGCGTCGGAGATGCGATCGGGAGCGCCGCGACCTACCCCGTGCGGGCCGCTGCCCGCGCGTGGCGTGGCCCGCTCGAGGCGGCAGCCGAGGAGGTCCTCGCGGCGCCCGAGGTGCGGCGGATTCTCGATCACGCCCTGGCCGGTGCGCTGCCGGAGGAGCTCGCGCGTTCCCTCGTCCGGCATCGGGTCGTCGAGCGGTTCGTCCACGAGCTGGCCGAGGCGGGCGAGCTCGAGCGCCTGCTCGACACGGCGCTCGAGAGCCCGCGCACGCTCGAGCTCCTCGACAGGGCCCTGGCAAGCGACGCGATGCAGCTCGTGCTTCGGCGGGCTCTCGCCGGGCCGGAGCTCCGCGACGCGATGGCGTCGCAGTCGGCCGGATTCGTCGAGCAGGTCGCGGCCTCAGTCCGGCGCGCGGCGACCGACGTCGATCGGCGCCTCTGGCACGTCGTGCATGGCCGGCCGGCGACCGCGCCCGAACGCTTCGCAGGCGTGACCGGCCGAGGGACGGCCCTCGTCGTCGACGCTCTCGCGATCGCAGCAGTCTCCGTCGTCTTGGATGCCGCCGCCGGTCTCGTGGCGTGGCTCGTCGGCGGCCTCCGGCCGCAGTGGCTGGCGGGGCTGCTCCTCGGGCTCGCGGGCATGGTGGTCGCGGCCGGCTACTTCACGCTCTTCTGGGCGTCCGCCGGCCAGACACCCGGCATGCGGCTGATGCATGTGCGCGTCAACTCCCAGCGCGCCGGCGGACGCGTCACGTTCGGGAGGGCGCTGCTGCGCACGCTCGGGCTCTTTCTCGCCGCCGTCCCCTGCTTCCTCGGCTTTGTCCCGGCCCTCTTCGACCGGCGCGGCCGCGCGCTCCCCGACTACCTCGCAGACACGGTCGTGCTCAGCGACGACGGCTAGCCCACGGGCTCCGGGTCCGGGGCCAGGTGCAGCGCCGACTCGTGACCGCCCTCGAGCAGGCGCCGCCAACCGACGAGAACGCCGTGAAGCGCCTCGGCGCCGATCAACGGCTGCACCGGCGCGGGTAGCTCCGCCGGGTAGAGCAGGAACGGTCGCGTCTGCGATCCGCCGAGGCCGCCGTGGAAGGAGATCAACTCCTCGAACGCACAGCCCTCATCGAGCGCGGAGTCGTAGAAGCTGCCGACGAGCAAGTCGGGCGCGTGCGCGAAACCGTGGGTGCGAAGAAGATGCTGCGCCGCCGTGGGCGGGAAGAGCGCCAGCGGATCCTCGCCGTCGACGCGGTCCTCCTCGAGATAGCGAGCGCCGTGCGCGCCGAGCACGACGGCCCCGTGCTCGTCCGAGCTGACGAGCACCCAGCCGACGTGCGGGTGCGAGCGCAACGCCTCCACGAGTCGCGGATGGCGCGTCTCCAGCTCGTCGAGCGTCATCCGCCGGCCTTCCTCCATCAGGTAGACGAGGCCGAGATTCCCTGAGCCGAGGACGACCACGTCGCGATCGGAGACGTCGTTCTTCGCAGGCTTCGCCTTCCGGCCCGTCGCCTCTGCGGCGGCGTGCCCGACCATCGCGTCCTGCTCGTCGCCGCCGCCGACCGCGGCGGCGACGCCGCCGTGCGCGAGGTTGCGGTCGACGAGCTCGTCGAGGCCGTAGCCGTTGCGCTGCCGGAACGTCGCTCCCTGAGTCTGGCCGTGGTCGGACAGGACAACGAGCTCGTACGGCCGGGCCGCGTAGCGGCGGGCGCCCTCGATGCGCGCGAACTGCTGGTCGAGCTTCCGGAGCGCTTCGAGCGTGTCGTCCCGTTCGAGCCCGGAATGGTGCGCCACCTCGTCGTAGCTGGAGAAGGTCGCGTAGATCACCGGCCTTCCCTTCATCATGTCCATGAGGACGCCGTAGACGATCAGGTCGCGGACGATGACGCACATCGTCGCCCGCAGGAACGGATAGACGCCGCCCCGGTGGCCGCGCGGCCGGACGTCGCGCCGGCGCTCCCTCGCGGCGGCGGACCACTCCAGGACGACCTCCCAGCCGAAGAGCACGAACGCCCGTGCGACGTTGAAACCGTTGGCGAGGAAGGCGCGGTAGCCGGGGTTGGCCGAGCGCTCGGCCTCCATCCGGCTGACCGTGAGGATGACGTGGTCGGCGCCGCCGGAAAAGAGGTTGCCGCGGCTGGCTCCGCCGTCGGCGAGCAGAGCCGATCCCGTCATGTGCCGGCGCTCCAGCTCGGCGCAGTCCTCGGGCGACGAGCAGGCGACGAGCGCCTGTCGTTCCTTCTCGACCCAGCGGAAGGCGGGGATGTCGTCATTCGAGCCGAGCAGGATCCCGGCCTGCGAGGCGCCGGTCTGCGACGACAGGTCGGGCTCCCACTCGGCGAGCCGATGCGTGCCGTCCGCGAGCCAGCGCGCCATCGTCGGCGCGTGACCGTCGCGCATGGCCCGCTGCAGCACCGGCAGCGCGAGCCCGTCGATCTCGAGGCAGAGGAGGCCCGGCCGATCCGTGACGACTCGCTCGCCCGAGCGCCGTGCGATCCGCTGCACCACGCGGAGGGAATAGACGTCGTCGTCGTTCGTGCCGAAGACCACCGCGAGCACGACGCCGACCGCCGCTGCCGCGAGGGCGACACCGAGCGCCGACCAGAAGGAATCGATCGTGAGGCCCTTGCTGTAACGGTTGGCGGCGAGCAGCATCAGCGCGTCGACCACGAGCACGAGGAAGAAGCCGAGTAGCGCCGTGAACGGGAGCCGCAGCGCGGCGAGCAGCGGCGGCAGAACGGCGTTCAGCAGGGCGATCAGCACAGCGGCGCCGAGAGCGGCCCGCAGCGTCGAGGCTGACGCGCCGGGCACGAGCTCCGCCGCGACGAGCAGCGAGATGCCGGCGAGCAGCCACGAGAGCGCGAGCTGCCCGGGACGGAAGCGCGGCCGCTCCGGCGCCCAGGCCGGAGCCTCGCCGTACTCCACGCTCAACCCTGCTCCGGCTCGGCGGCGCGGGCGGCCTTCCTCGCCCGCCGCTTCTCCGTCTCCTCGGCCTGGCGCCGCTTCGCATCGGCGTACGAGTCGGAGAC
Source organism: Gaiellaceae bacterium (assembly GCA_036007185.1). Lineage (GTDB taxonomy): Bacteria > Actinomycetota > Thermoleophilia > Gaiellales > Gaiellaceae > Palsa-739. The sequence goes on from DASYOZ010000039.1 coordinate 18,433, forward strand.
GAGTCGCTTGCCCCCGGTCCAGCCCCAGGCCCAGATCAGCAGGATCAGCGCGAAGATGATGTTCCAAGCGGTGCCGACGAGCTGCTGCGCCACCGAGTACGCGGTTGCGTCCGTCGACGAGGCGACTCCCTTGAGCGAGGCGACGTTCCAGGCCTGCGTCACGCCCACGCCGCCGGGCGTGAACGATGTGACGTTGGCGAGCGAGTTGCCGCCGGCGACGTGCATGAGCGTGTCGAAGCTGACCGGGATGCCGTAGGCGTTCAGGAAGACGCCGATCGTGGTCAGCATCGCGCACCAGCCGATGAACGACGGCAGGAACACGCGACCGAAGAAGGCGCGCCCATTGCCGAGGATCGCGCCCCCCTCCTTCGCATTATCCCACCAGGCGACGACGCTCGGCCAGAAGCGGCGCACGACCAGCACGATCAGTAGGGCGCCGCCGCCGAAGAGCACGATCGTGCCGGCGGGGTGCTCGCGAATCCAGGAGAACTTGAGGTCGAACGAGCCGCCGACGGTGAGGAAGAGGTAGAGGTAGACGAAGGTGCCCGAGCAGGTGAAGAAGATCTTCTCGACGGCGTACGCGCCGAGGACGGCGGCGAAGCTGATCCCGATCAGCACCGTGACCATGATCAGGAACACGAGCGTGCCGATGTTGGCGGGCAGGATGCCGTTCAGCGCAACAGAGACGGCGTAGCCGGCGAGGATGTCACGCCACTTCGTCCGCTCGGGATAGGCGTAGTGGAGGATGGAGTACCAGGCGAACGCCGTCGCGGTGGTCTGCACGATCATCAGACAGATCGCGGCGACGAGGGACGCCGCGGAGATCGTCGTGATCGTGTCCCAGAGGTCGGAGAACCAGCCTCTGAGGTCCCAGCCGAGCAGGTTCGCCGCCGCGCCGATCACCGCGACGATCAACAGCCAGCTCAGCAGGCGCAGCCACAGCGGCCGCGGCCTGGTGTCCGGCTCGGGGGCTTCGACTTCGGCTGCGGTGGTCATGGCTCTCCGATCCTCAGGCGGCCAGCTCGACGACGGCGCCGAGCGCCGCATTGACGTTCCAGACCTCGAGTAGATCCACCGGGACGCCGTACGCCTCGAGGTCCACCGCGGTCTTCTCCGCAGAAGAGCACCTCCACGGGACGAAGAGGCTATCGGGATATGCGAACGCCGCCCGCCAGCCCCGCTCGCATTCGACCACGGAGCCCCAGAGCGACACCGCGCCGATAACGACCGGGCGGTCCGGTGGCATGGCGCCGTCGCGCGCGAGCCGCGGGATGACTGCGGCCGGGACCGCGTAGATGCCGCAGGTGCACTTCGTGACGGGGGTCTGGTGGGGCGCCTTCCGCCACAGCCGGAAGCTCCGCGAATGACACTGCGCGGCGAAGGGTGCCCCGACCGGCCAGATGCACGGCCAGTAAAGGCTACGCAGCCGCGCGGAGCCCGCGACCTCCTCGACCGCCCAAAGACGGTAGGCGTGCAGCGGCGCGACGTAGTCGGGCGCCTCGGCGACCTCGGTGGTGCTCGCCGCTGATTTTCGTGACATCCACCCTGCGATCGCACACCTCCCTCTCCGCGAACGCAAGCTTCGTCCGCCGGGACGCCCGGCGCCTCATACCGTGCGGATGAAACGCCTTCGGCTTCACCCGGGCAGGACGATGCGAGGCGCAGCTTCCGGGTCCAGAGTGAGCGTCGCCTTGAGAGCAGAGGACGGACGGCTGTGACTGAGCTCGCCCGGGCCACGGTGAGCCGCAAACGTTTGGTCCGCCGCAGGGTCTGGGCGAACCACAGCTACTGGGCGGTGCTCGGGGCGATCTTCGTCGGCTTCTTCGTCGCGGCTCTCACGCCGGACGCCGCCTGGGCGACGAGCCTCCTCGTCCTCGTCCAGTGTGCCACGCTGCTGATTGCCATCTGGACCGCCGGCTGGGGCGTGACGGACCGCACGATTTCGTTCGGGCTCGCCGTGATCGGTGCCGCAGGCGCTTCGGTCAACCTCTTCGTGCAGGGCGTGACGCTCACGTCGGCGCTCAACATCTTCGCCGGCCTGCTCACGGCCGCGATCGCGGTGGTCGTCGCCGCGGGTGCCGTGTCGCAGGGCGAGGTGAACACGCGCTCGGTCGCCGGGGCGATCTGCGTCTACATCCTGCTCGGAATGATCTTCCTGTTCGCCTACAGCGTGATCTCCACGCTGGGAACAGGGCCGTTCTTCGCACAGGGAACAGACGGCTCGCGTGCGCTGCGTCTCTACTTCAGCTACACCACGCTCGCCACCCTCGGCTACGGCGACTACACGGCAGCGGGCAACCTCGGACACACGATCGCAGTGCTCGAGGCACTGCTCGGCCAGCTGTATCTCGTCACGGTCGTAGCGGTGGTCGTCACCCGGCTGGGGAGGCCGACGCGACCGCTGCGGGACGAGTGAAGCGGCCGGACCCCCTGCTGTGAGGCCCGGCCGCGTTGCTTTGGCTCCTAGCGGCGGCGCGCGACGCGTCTGACCGTACGGCGCCTGACTCTCCGAACCGTTCCTAGCACCTTCACACCTCCATCGAGATGACGCGGGTCACGCTGACGTGACGCCCGTGGCCTGCTCGTGCTCCTGCAACTGCTTCGCTTCCTCCGTCGAGGCGAGGCCGATCGCGAGCAGGTCGAGCGGCCCGATCATCCCGTCGGCGATGCGGTAGCCGCCCGCGCGCGCGATCGCGTCGCGTAGCGGAACTGCCCAGTGGTGCTCGATCAGGATCAGGGCGGCGGCGGAGTCGTTCGGTATCTCCTCGATCACGTCCCACTCGACCTCGTCGTCGAACACGTTGATCCCGTGCTCGGCTGCGTCCTCGGCGCCGAGCTCGGCGGCAACCGCCATGCCCTCCTCGCCGGCGATGCCGAGGCCCACGAGCGCCGCCACCTTGCTGCCGAACTCGATCGCCTCCTCCTTGGTGAGGTTGCTGAGATGCTGCACCTCGAGCTCCCCCTCGGCGTCCTTGTGCACGGCGAGCGCGTCGATCACGCGCACGGTGTCGTCCTTGCGGAGCTTCTCGAGCTCCGCCGCGATCTCGCCGTGGAACTCCGGCTTGTTGAAACCGATCACGAGCAGCTGTACGGGTCCGATTGCCATCGGCTGTCTCCTTGGTCGTCGCGAGGTGGTCGGCGCAAGCGTGCCTCCCGACGTCGTCAGGCGCCTCACCCCGGCGGGATGACGCACGCGCGCCTCGCGGGGACAAGACTCGGATGGAGTGAACGCCAGCGGCGGCCACGAGGCGGACGGAACCGAGCGCGCGCAGTTGAGCGACGCCTTCAGCACGCCGCGCTGGCTCCGCGACCTCGGCCGGAGCTCGTGGCTGCTCGTTGGGGCGCTCGCGCTCGTGGCCGGGCTCATCTGGCTGCTGGCCGAGACGTACACGATCGTCGGGCCGATCGTCTGCGCGCTCATCGTCTCGGTCGTGACCATGCCCCTCGTCAGGCGGCTGGACCGGCACATGCCGCGCGCGCTGGCGGCTGCACTCGTCCTGCTCGCAATCGCGGCGATCAGCGTGCTCGTGGTGGTCGTGGTCGTCGCCGGCATCACGGGTCAGTCTGCGGAGCTGTCCGCACAGGCGTCCAGCGGGGTCGACCGGCTCCAGAGCTGGTTGACGAGCGTCGGGATCGACACCTCGAGCGCCGCCGGCGCGGCAGCTGGGGTGAAGTCAGCGGCCCCGCACGTCGTGTCGACGCTCGTGCACGGCGTCGTCCACGGGATCAGAGGGCTCGCCTCGGTCCTGTTCGGGATGTCGTTCGCGGCACTCGGGACCTTCTTCCTGCTCAAGGACGGCCCGGGGATGCGCCGCTGGGTCGACCGCCACGTCGGGCTCGACGAGTCGGTCGCGCAGGTCATCACCGGCTCGGTGATCACGTCGCTGAGGGGCTACTTCCGCGGCGTCACGCTCGTCGCCGCGTTCAACGGCGTCGTCGTGGGGCTCGCCGCGCTCCTCCTCGACGTGCCGCTCGCCGGAACGATCGCCGTCGTCACCTTCGTGACCGCCTACGTGCCCTACATCGGCGCCGTTGTCGCCGGGGCGTTCGCCGTCCTCCTCGCTCTCGGGTCCCAGGGGACCGGCGTCGCGGTCGCGATGCTGGTCGTCGTCCTGCTCGCCAACGGCCTGCTGCAGAACATCGTGCAGCCGTTCGCGATGGGCTCCGCCCTTCACCTCAACCCGCTCGTGGTCCTCGTGGTGACGATCGGCGCGGGCTGCCTGTTCGGGATGCTAGGGCTCGTGCTTGCCGCCCCGCTCGTCTCCGCCATCGTCCAGATCGCGAAACAGCTGGGACGGCCGCCCGACACGCCGAGCGAGGCGAGCGCCGAGCCTCCTCCGGCGACGGAGCCCGGACTCATCCGAACGGGGTGATGCGTCCGGCGCCCCGCGCGGCGATGGTGGCCGTGCGAATTTCTCGTACCGCAGCAGAAGGGGGAAGTCATGGCAACACTCGTCGCGATCGGCTATCCCGACGAAGTGACCGCCGATGCGGCGCGCCAGACTGTGGCCGGGCTCGAGGAGGACCTCGTCATCCAGGCCGACCAGGTGGCCGCGATCCGCCGCGACGCGGACGGCAAGTACCACATCACGACGTCGCACGGGGGCGCCTCGGCCGGTGGCGGTGCGTGGTGGGGCGGTTTCTGGGGCTTCCTGTTCGGCCTCATCTTCTTCGTGCCGTTCGCCGGCCTCGCGATCGGCGCCGGGTTCGGCGCGCTGTTCGGTCACCTCGGCGAGAGGGCGATCGACAAGGAGTTCCAGAAGCAGGTCCGCGACCAGGTGCAGCCGGGCACGTCCGCACTCTTCATGATCATCGAGAAGGCGACGCCGGACAAGGCGGTCGAAGCCCTCAAGGGCTACGGCGGCACCGTGATCAAGACCTCGCTCTCCGAGGAGGATACGCAGAAGCTGCAGGAGGCATTGGCGCCGAGCGAGCCGATCGGCGCCGCCTCGTAGTAGGCAAGGCGAACGGGGTGTAGCCCCCCGGGCCGGCCCCGGAGGGCTGCCCCGCCGTTCCCGACCGGAAGGAAGGAGGGCGATGGCGGTGGCAAGGGAGTCTGCGGCTCGTGTTCCCCGAGTGGGGCCGCCTGCGGGCGCGCCCGAGATTCCCGGCGACGTCCGCGGTGCCCTCGACGAGGTCAACGTCCCCAGCTACGCGGTCGACCGCTTCGGGGTCATCCGCTGGGTGAACCCCGCCGCGCGAAAGCTCATCGGCGACGCACGAGGGCGGCAGCAGTCGTCCGTGGTCGCGCCGGAGCTGGCGCGCGAGGCCAGGGAGTCCTTCACCCGCAAGGTGATGGGATCCGAGCGAAGGACCGACGCCACGGTCGTCCTGATCGGTCCCGACGGTGAGCGCGTCCAGTGCGAGATCAGCTCGGTCCCATTGCGCGAGGGCGGCAGGATCGTCGGTGTCTTCGGCATCATCCCCCACCGCGAGCGGACCGCTGCGCCGGGGCCCCATCCGCACCTGACGCCGCGTCAGAACCAGATCCTGCACCTGATCTCCGAGGGGCACTCGACGATCCAGATCGCCGAGGAGCTCCACCTGAGCACGGACACCGTCCGCAACCACGTGCGACGGATGCTCCGCGCGATGAACGTTCACTCCCGCGTCGAGGCACTGGCGCTTGCCCACCGCGACGGCGTCCTCCGCAGCGCGTGAACGTCCCCTCTTCGCCCGAGCTCCAGCGACCCCGCCGAGTTGATCCAGGAGGGTCACACGGAGAACCGGATGCCCGCCGTACCGTCGATTTCATGCATTGCATCGAGTGCGACCGCGAGAGGAATCCCGGCGAGAACGGCTGGGTCACCGTCCTCGCGCGCGAGCGCGAGTTCCGGACGCTCTACTGTCCGGACTGCATGGCCGAGATCGTTCGAGGCGCCGCCGCCGCGAACGATGTGGCCGATGCGGCCGAAGCCTGAGCTCAGGCCGCGACGGGCGCGACCGGCTGGAAGTCGTACATCTCGTCCTGCCCCGGCTGCACGACGCCCCAGCTCGACTCGGAGACGGGGTTCCAGACGCCGGGCAGGCTCCCCAGCGGCTCGGACACGACGATCCGCGTCTCTTCGTCGAAGTCTTCGAGGCGCGGGTCGTCGGGGTAGAGCGCCTTCAGCGTGTCGTACAGCGTCGAGTAGTAGAGCGTGCGCGACCGGCCCTCGCTCGAATAGCGGAACGCCCAGAGGCGCTCGCCGTCGGTCGTCGCGATCGTCCCCTGGAACGGGTACTTCACGCCGTGCCGGTGTCCCACGTCCTCGACGAAGCCGACCATTCGCGCCACGGCATCCGGCGGGTCGTCCTCCAGGCCAAGCGTGAGGGCGAGGAAGAACAACACCTCGGAGTCGGCCGAGCCCTCGATCAGCGGGTACAGCGACGGGTCGATCGCGAGCACGAGGTCGCGCTTGACCGTGAGCCACTCGTCGACGAACCCGTTGTGCATCCACATCCACTTGCCGTGGCGAAACGGATGGGAGTTCGTCTGCTGCACGGGCGTTGCCGTCGCTGCACGGATGTGCGCGAGAAAGAGGTGCGACTCGACGTGACCCGCGAGCTCCTTCAGGTTCCGGTCGTTCCAGGCAGGTTCGACGCTCTTGAAGATCCCCGGCTCGCCGGAGGCCGAGTACCACCCGACCCCGAAGCCGTCCCCGTTCGTCGTCTCGGCGCCCATGCGCGAGTGGAGACTCTGATCGATCAACGAGTACTGCGGCCCGTACAAGACCTTGTCCATCAGGACCGGCTTGCCGTAGTACGCGAGCCAGCGGCACATGCCACGAGTCTCCCGCCCTGCGGGCCGGCGCGCAGGGGTGCGCAGCCGACGCCGAGCTGCGTGCCCGCACGACCGCGGAGCCGCGGAGCCTTTGCGACCATCCAAGGCATGACGGAGTCAGGGCAGCGGACGCTGTGGAACTTCCCCGACGGCTCGGTGGCACACGACGAGAGCGTGAAGGATTACGCGGTGGAGGCGACGGACGCGCCGGTCGGCACGGTGTCGTGGGCGAGCTACAAGCCGGGCGAGAGCTACCTGGTCGTCAGCTATCCCGACGGCGGTGACCACACGCACCACATCGTGCCGGCGGGCGCGGTGCAGCTCGTCGACCACCCGAGCCAGACGGTGAGGCTGAAGGTCGCCGCGGCCGAGGTGAAGGCGACGCCGACGCACGAGGACCCGGAGGCGGCCGTCGACTGGGGCTACGTCGACCAGTTCGAGCGTGGGATGCTCGGCGGCGGCTTCGTCTGGCCCTACACGGACGTCTGAGGCGAGACGGTCGGCCCGCCGGCGCGTGAGCGCGTCCAGGCGTCGAGCCCGACGGCGAGGATCAAGATGCCGATGATGGCGACGAACGTCTCGGGCGCGTTCTGCCACGTGTCGACGGCGAAGAAGGCGAGAACGACGGCGGTGAGGCCCATCGCCGTCAGGACGAGCTCCCGGTTGCTTCCCGTCTCGGCGCGGAGCCGGTAGCCGGCCAGGCCGACGAGGAGGAAGATCACCAGCGCGACCGCGCTGCCGACGGATGCGATCGCCGACAGGTCAGCGAGGTTCGCGATCAGCAGCACGAGGCCTCCGGTGATCAGGAGACCGGCCTTCTTGCCGAGCCTCGAGCCCGCCCCGAAGAACGCGGGGAAGAGCCCCTCCTCGGCGAGCATTCCCGTGAGGTTCCCCGACGCGTACAGCGTCGCGTTCGTCGCGCCGGCGGTCGCGAGCAGCGCGGCGACGGCCATGATCGTGTAACCCGCGTCGCCGAGCGCCGGGCGGGCCGCCTCGGCGATCGCGCGCTCGCCGTACTGGATCACCTGCGCCACCGTCAGCGTTCCGAACACGCCGATCGAGATCAGGACGTAGACGACGGTCGTGATCCCGAGCGCCTGGTACATCGCGCGCGGCAGCTCGCGCGCTGGGTTGCCGAGGTCGCCGACGGCGAAGGTGATCACGTTGAAGCCGAGATACGCGAAGAACGTGAGGGCAACGCTCGCGAGGATCTTGCTGAACGACGGGTAGCCGCTGAAGGCGAGCTTCGAGAAGTCGGCGTCCTTGACGGTGATCCAGATGAAGAACCCGAAGACGACGAGGACGGCGAGGACGATCACGGACTGTGCCAACGCGACGAACTTTGCGCCGGTCAGGTTCAAGCCAACCATCACGATGATGAGCAGCGTGATGAACAGGTGGTTCCACCAGGAGGCCGCGCCATTGCCCACGAAGAGCGACGTCGCGTAGCTGCCGAACGAGACGGCCACCATCGAGATCACGATCACCACGGCGGCGATGTACCCGAGCCACGACGCGACGCCGACGAGCCGCCCACGGCCGAAGCCCTCGACGAGATACGTGATCAGCCCACCCGAGGACGGGTAGCGCGTGCCGAGCCTGACGCACACGTAGCCGAGCAGAGTGGCGACGACGCCGCCGATGAGGAACGAGAGCCAGACTCCCGCTCCGGCGACGGCGCCCGCCTCGCCGAGCAGCGCGAAGATGCCGGCACCGATCATCGAGCCGATCCCGAGGAAGGTCGCCCCGCGGACGGTCAGCGCCTCTTTTGGCCGCCCGGCGGTGCCTTCGTCCGCAGCGGTCATGGTGCGAGAATCGCCGGCTCCTCCCGGCTGGGCATCATCCCCACCGGGGGATCAGCCCGCTGCGGTTGCGCCGGCCGGATCCGGAGCCGCCTCCCGCACGTCGGCTTCTTTGGGCCTTCCGGGTAACCGCCGCGTGAACCAGAACGAGAGCACCGCCAGGAACGCGACCGTGAGCATCGACGTCTTCAGCGCGGCGAGCTGCGCGTTGCCGTAGTCCTCGGTGACCGTGTCCGCCTCGGACGGCGACAGCCCTGCGTCGAGCAGCACCTGGTGCGCCTGCCCGGTCGTGACGATGGGGATGCCTTGCTCGGTGGCTGCCGCGATCTGCGTCTTCACGTCGGCGGGCACGGCGGGGTTCTTCTGGACGTTCGTGTTGAACCCGTTCAGCAGCCCGAGCAGCAGCACTGAGCCGATCAAGGCGGTGCCGAGGGACGCGCCGAGGTTCTGTGCGGTGCCCTGGAGCCCCCCGGCCTCGTTCGTCTCCTCCGGTGGCGCCGAGGACATGATCACGTTGCCGAGCTGCGACATGAGGAGGCCGGCGCCGATCCCGAAGAAGACGAGAGACACCGCGAAGGCCGTCCCGTTGAGGGTCACGTCGATCGTCCCGACGAGCACGAGCGCCGCGATCGCCATCGCGGCGAGACCGACCTGCACGACGGCGCGCGGCCCGAACCGCACCGCAACCCTCGGCCCGAGGAGCGCGGCGGCCAGCATCGAGACGGACATCGGGAACAGGCGCTTCCCCGTCTCGAACGCGTCGAAGCCGAGCACAACCTGGAGGTACACCGGCAGGACGAAGAACGTGCCCATCACGATCAGCTGTTGCGCGGCGAGCGAGGAGAGCCCGGCGCGTAGCGTCTCGATCTTGATGAGCGCGCGGTTGAGGAGCGTGCTTTGGCCACGTCGCTCGCGACGCTCCTCCCAGGCCAGGAAGCAGCCGAGAAAGACGAAGCCGCCGATGATCAGGAACGGCACCAGCGAGAACCCGAGCGGCGTGATCTCGTGCCCGCTGATCGTCGGCGCGGCGATGGGCTTGATCCAGCCCCAGGTGCTGCTCTTGAGGATCCCGAACACGAGCAGCCCGAGCGCGACCGCCGAGAGCGAGGCGCCGCCATAGTCCAGCGTCGGCGGGTTGTCCGGCTTCGGGGCGCGCTTCATGCGGCGGTGGACGATGAGCACCGCGATCACCACCACGACCTCGCCGACGAAGACGTACCGCCAGCTCCAGGTCGTCGTCACGTAGCCGCCAATCAGCGGCCCGGCGGCGATCGCCGCACCCGCGGCGCCGCCGATCATCCCATAGGCGAATGCGCGCTCCTTGCCCTCGTAGTTGGCGGCGGTCAGCGCAGCGATCGCCGGGATCACCAACACCGCGCCCAGCCCCTCAATCCCCGACCACCCGATCAGCAGCACCGTGAGGTTCGGGCTGAGCGCCGTGATCAGCGAGCCCAGCCCGTACACCGCCAGGCCGAGCCCGAAGGCCCGGTCACGCCCGAGGATGTCGCCCAGCTTCGCGCCGACGAGCATGAACGCCGCCATCACGAGCGTGTACATCGTGATCGCGCTCTGCACCCCGGTGACCGTCGTGTTCAGGTCCGCCACGATCCGCGAGATCGAGACGTTCATCACGCTCGAG
>DASYOZ010000040.1:0-21992 GCA_036007185.1 Gaiellaceae bacterium
GACGGCCGACTGGGCACGCCTCCCGTACGACCTCGTGGAGACGATCTCGGCGCGGATCGTGAACGAGATCCCGGGCGTCAACCGCGTGGTGCTCGACGTGACGTCGAAGCCGCCCGCGACGATCGAGTGGGAGTAGCACCGCCGGGCTTCGTCGCGCGGCTCGCCGCCGCCGAGATCGGGGAGACCTATAACCAGTACGCAGCGTCGCGGCTGTTGCGCCGCCGGCTCCGCTCCTACCTCGAGGCTCGTTGCGGCGCGGAGATCGTCCTCGTCGGAGAGGCGGCCGGATATCGCGGGGCGCGCGTGAGCGGGATTCCCTTCACGTCCGAGAGGCAGCTCACCGGCTCCGGCCCGGCCGAGGCTACGGCAACGATCGTGCACCGCGTGCTTGCGGACTTCGGCGTCGAGGACGAGGTGCTCCTGTGGAACGTCGTCCCGACGCATCCCGGCGACGAGATCTCGAACCGCCGCCCGACGCGGGCGGAGGTCGAGGCGGCCTCGCCGTTCCTCGACGAGCTGACGCGCGGACGCGTCGCGATCGCCGTTGGGCGGCTGGCGGCGGCGGCGCTCGACGCTCCATATGTCCGACATCCCTCGCACGGCGGAGCAGCGGCTTTCGAGGCGGGTTTGCAGCGGGCTTTCGCTACAATCGGCCGCCGGCGGGCACCAGTCCGCCGCTTTCTATGAAGACCTACAGCGCCAAGCCGGGAGAAGTCACGCGCGAGTGGTATCTCGTCGACGCCGACGGCAAGACGCTCGGCCGGCTCGCGACGCAGATTGCCGACACGCTCCGGGGCAAGCGGAAGCCGCAGTACACGCCCCACGTCGACACCGGCGACTTCGTCATCGTCGTCAACGCCGAGAAGATCGCGGTGACCGGCAACAAGCTCGACCAGAAGCGGTACTACCGCCACTCGGGCTATCCGGGCGGCCTACGCAGCCGGACGCTCCGCGAGCAGCTCGAGCGCCGGCCGACAGAGGTTCTTCGCGTCGCCGTGAAGGGGATGCTCCCGAAGAACCGGCTCGCGCGGCAGCAGATCACGAAGCTCAAGATCTACGCCGGCCCCGCGCACCCGCACGAGGCGCAGAATCCCCGTCTCCTGGAGTTGGAGCAGTGAGCCAGATCGCTCAGTACCGCGGCACCGGCAAGCGCAAGACCTCGGTCGCGCGCGTCATCCTCCGGCCCGGCGACGGCGCGACGTGGATCAACGGCCGCACGCTCGAGGAGTACTTCCCGCGCTCGGTCTGGCAGACGATTGCGGTCTCGCCGTTCAAGGTCTCGGGCCTCGAGGGCCAGTACGACCTGCGCGTTCGCGTCCACGGCGGCGGCCTGACGGGGCAGGCGGGCGCGGTGCGGCACGGGATCGCCCGCGCGCTCGTCGAGGCGAACCCGGAGCTGCGCATCCCGCTCAAGCGCGAGGGTTTCCTGACGCGTGACGCTCGGCAGGTCGAGCGCAAGAAGGCCGGGCTGCACAAGGCCCGCAAGGCGCCGCAGTTCTCGAAGCGCTAGCGGTCGCGTTGACGCGGTTCGTCGTCGACTGCGAGACGTTGCTGCAGATCGCAGCCGGCGAGATCGAGGTGGCGGCCGAGCACAAGCTCGTCGCGCCGACGCTCGTCCGTTCGCAGGCGCTGTCCGCGCTCTACGAGGCTGCGCGCCGCGGCGAGATCTCGCGTTCCGAAGGGATCGAGCGGGTGCGGCGGATCAACTCGCTGCAGGTCCGCTTCCTCGGGGACAAGGTGCTCCAGCAGCAGGCGTGGAAGGTCGCCGAGCAGCTCGGCTGGGAGACGACGTACGCGGCCGAATACGTGGCGCTGACGAGGTTGCAGGCGGATGCGTTCGTGACCTCCGACCGGGATCTCGCGCAGGCGGTTTCCGGTCTGGTGGAGACGGCGACGCCCGACGCGCTGTGCGCAGCCTGACGCCGACCCGCCGCTAACCTCCCGCGGTGGCGCGGCAGTACTTCGGAACGGACGGCGTCCGCGGTGTCGTCGGCGACGCGATCACGGCCGATCTCGTGGAGCGGCTCGGCAGGGCAGTTGCCCTGTGGTGCGGCGGCGGTCGCGTGTTCGTGGGACGTGATACCCGCGAGAGCGGCCCGGAGCTCGAGCAGGCGTTCGCACGCGGCGTCGCCTCCGTGGGAGGGACCGCCGTCCTCGCCGGCATCCTGCCCACGCCGGCCGTCGCGCTGCTCAGGCTCGATCTCGGGGTCGTCATCTCCGCCTCGCACAACCCGCCGGAGTACAACGGCGTCAAGCTCTTCGACCGCGAAGGCCGCAAACTGACGGACGACGCGGAGGAGGAGATCGAGTCCCTCCTCGACGCGCCGTCGCAAGGCTCCGGTGAGATCGTGCGCGTCGGCGTCGCGGCGGACAGCTACCTCGAGCACGTACTCGAGCGCTTCGGCACCGACCTGCACGGCCTCCGCATCGCCGTCGACTGCGCGAACGGCGCGTACGCGGGCCTCGCGCCGCAGGCGTTCGAGCAGCTCGGGGCCGAGGTCGCCGCGATCGGGAACGACCCGGACGGGACGAACATCAACGTCGGCTGCGGGGCGACCGACCTCCGCGCGCTCGCCGACGTCGTCCGCGACGGCGGCTTCGACCTCGGCATCGCCTTCGACGGCGACGGCGACCGGATGCTCGCGGTCGACGAGCAGGGACAGCCGGTCGACGGCGACCAGATCCTCGCGGTGCTGGCGATCGACCTCGGCGTCGACGCGGTCGCCGTGACCACGATGACCAACCTCGGCTTCCACCGACTGATGGAGAAGCGAGGAGTCCGGGTCGTCGTCACCGACGTCGGCGACCGCTACGTCCTCGAGGCGCTCCGGCGCGAGAATCTGCTCCTCGGCGGCGAGCAGTCCGGCCATCTGATCTGGCTCGACGATCACGTGACTGGAGACGGCCTCGTAGCGGGGCTCCTCCTCTGCCGCGCACTCCGTGGGCGGCCCCTGTCCGAGGCGACCGCCGTCATGCCGCGGTTCCCGCAGGTGATGCGGAACCTGCCGCGCACGGGCCGCGGCCCGCTGCCCGAGCGGCTTCTCGCAGCGGCCGAACGCGTCAACGCCGAGCTCGACGGCTCAGGGCGCGTCCTCGTACGTCCGTCCGGTACGGAGCCCGTCATTCGGGTGCTCGCCGAGGCCGAGACGCCGGAGGCTGCGGAGGGCCTCTGTGCTAGGATCGCCGCCCTGGTGACACACGAGCTCGGCTGACCCGCCGCGACGCTGCGATCGGGTCATGATGCCGGGCTCTTCGTATTTCCGGAGAGCTTTTTCTGCCCGAGGGGAAAGGAGCAGACGTGTGCGGAATCATCGGATACGTCGGGTCGCGCGAGGCGAAGCCGCTCCTGCTCGAGGGGTTGCGCCGGCTCGAATATCGCGGTTACGACTCCGCTGGGATCGCGCTCCTCGAGGATGGCGGCCTCGACTACGTCCGCGCCGTCGGCAACCTGAGCAACCTCGTCGAGGCGGCCGGCCCGAACGGCTCCCACTCGCACCACGGTCTCGGCCACACGCGCTGGGCGACACACGGCGGCGTCACGGAGCAGAACGCCCATCCGCTCACCGGCTGCGAGCCCGGGCGGCTGGCCATCGTCCTCAACGGGATCATCGAGAACTACGTCGAGCTGCGCGAGCAGCTCGCCGCGCGAGGCCACACCCTCACGTCCGAGACAGACGCCGAGGTCGTCGTCCACCTGCTCGAGGAGGCGTATGAGGGCGATCTCGCCCTGGCGCTGGCGCGCGTCTATCCGCAGCTCGAGGGCCACTTCTCGATCGTCGCCATCCACCAGGACCATCCCGACCTGCTCGCCGGCGTTCGGCATCAGACGCCGCTCGTCGTCGGGCTCGGCGACGGCGAGAACTTCCTCGCCTCCTCGATCGCCGCTTTCCTGAGCGAGACCCGCACCGTCATCCATCCGCGCGACGGCGAGGTGGTCGAGGTCACGCCCGACGGCGTCCGCTTCTTCGCCGACGGCGCCGAGGTCGAGGCTCCCGAGCCGCAGGAGATCGACTGGGACGAGGAGAGCGCCGAGAAGGCCGGCTACGAGACCTTCATGCTCAAGGAGATCTTCGAGCAGCCGGAAGCCGTGGCCGAGACGATCGGCGACCGCGTCCGCGGCCACAAGCTGATGCTCGAGGCGCTCGGCATGACCGAGCTGGAGGTCCGCAACCTGCGCCGGATCGTGATCGTCGCCTGCGGCACCGCGTACCACGCCGGCGTCGTCGGCCGCTACATCCTCGAGGAATGGGCGCGGGTCCCCGTCGAGCCCGACATCGCGAGCGAGTGGATCTACCGGAACCCCGTGCTCTCGAAGGACACGCTAGTGATCGGGATCTCCCAGTCGGGCGAGACGCGCGACACCGTCAACGCCGTCAAGCTCGCGCGCGAGAGCGGCGCGCGGACGCTCGCGATCACGAACCTCATGGGGACGCAGATCACGCGCGAGGCCGAGGCGACGCTCTACACCCGCTGCGGGATGGAGGTCGGCGTCGCCGCCTCGAAGACGTTCACCGCGCAGGTCGCGCTGCTCAGCCTGCTCGCGCTCAGGCTCGCCGAGATCCGGCGGACGCTGCCGCAGGACGAGATCGACTTCATCCTCGACCGCCTGCACGAGCTGCCGCAGAAGATGCAGGAGTTCCTCGACGGCGACCACCCGATCGAGTCGATCGCGCAGCGCTTCCACGAGCAGCCGTTCTTCCTCTACCTCGGCCGCCACATCGGCCTGCCCGTCGCGCTCGAAGGCGCGCTCAAGCTGAAGGAGATCTCGTACATCCCCACCGAGGCCTACTCGGCGGGGGAGATGAAGCACGGGCCGATCGCGCTGCTCGCCGAGGGGACGCCCGTCGTCGTCGTCGCCACGAACATCCACGTCTACGACAAGATCGTCTCCAACATCCAGGAGACGCGGGCGCGCGGGGCGCACGTGATCGCCGTCGCGACCGACGGCAACGAGGACATCCAGCACCACGCCGACGACGTGATCTACGTGCCGCGGACGCCGAACTTCCTCCAGGCGTCGCTCGCGGTGATCCCGCTCCAGCTCCTCGCGTACCGGATCGCGCGGCTCCGCGGCCTCAACGTCGATCAGCCTCGCAATTTGGCGAAGACCGTCACGGTCGAATGACCGAGCGCCTCGCACGGGCCTGTGCGGCGCGCCCGCGCCGGACGCTCGTACTCTGGGGCGTGACGGTGGTTGTCGCGCTCGGGCTCGTGGCGACGTCGCTGCACGGGCTCAGCTCGAACTCGCACGTCGTCGGCTCGCCGGAGTCGACGAAAGCGTCCGACGCGATCGCCCGCGCGTTCCCGCGCTTCGCC
The DNA here is from genome assembly GCA_036007185.1 of Gaiellaceae bacterium. Classification (GTDB taxonomy): domain Bacteria; phylum Actinomycetota; class Thermoleophilia; order Gaiellales; family Gaiellaceae; genus Palsa-739. The sequence continues at coordinate 5,317 of DASYOZ010000040.1, forward strand.
GCCGGCTTGAAGCAGGACGTCGTGGTCGCCAGCTCGCGCCGGTATGCCGTCACGTCGCCGAGGTTCCGCGCTTTCGGGCGGCGCCTCGAGGCGGCCCTTCGCGCGACAGGGGAGGTGCGTGAGCTCCGGCCGGTCGCGGTCTCGCCCGACGGCCATTCGGCGCTCGTCTCGCTGCTCATCCTGAGCGACTCGGGCGCCGGGCCCGTCGAGCAGGTCGTCGAGCGCGCGAATGGCGTCGGTGGGTTCGAGGCCGGAATCACCGGCTACCGCACCGCGAACCACGACTTCGGCAAGCAGTCGCAGACCGACCTGGAGAAGGGTGAGCTCGCCTTCGGCCTGCCGGCCGCGCTCGTCGTCCTCCTGCTCGTGTTCGGCGCCGTCGTCGCCGGCCTCGTTCCGGTGCTTATGGCGATCCTCTCGATCATCGTCGCGCTCGGGCTCGTCGCGCTGCTTTCGCTCGAGTTCTCGCTCTCGGTCTTCATCGTCAACATGCTCACGGGGATGGGGCTCGCCCTCGGGATCGACTACTCGCTCTTCGTCGTCTCGCGCTACCGCGAGGAGCGGAGGCTCGGGCTCGCGAAAGAGGACGCGATCGCGCGCACCGGCGCCACCGCGAGCCGCGCCGTGCTCTTCAGCGGCAGCACGTTCGTCGTCGCGCTGCTCGGAATGTTCATCGTCCCGACCTCGATCATGCGGAGCCTCGCGCTCGGTGCCATCCTCGTCGGCATCGTCTCCGTCGCGGCTGCGCTGACGCTCCTGCCCGCGCTGCTGAGCATCGCCGGCGACCGCGTCGACTCCCTCCCCGTCCCGATTCTCGGCCGGAACCTCGGTCGCGCCGACACGACAGAGGGGCGATTCTGGCGCCGTATCGTCGAGGCCGTGCTCCGCCGTCCGGCGATCTCGCTGATCCTGTCGGCGGGTGTGATGCTCGCCCTCGCCTCGCCGATCTTCGGCCTGCACATCGGGGCGAACGGCGTCAGCACGCTGCCGTCGAGCCTGCCTACGAAGCAGGGCTACGTCCTGCTTCAGCGGACATTCCCCGTTCAGAGCCCAAACCCGGTACGCATCGTCGCCGTGGGGGGCGGCCCGAGGACACCGCCCGAGCTCATCGCGCTCAAGAGGGAGCTCGCCGCGGATCCGCGTTTCGGGCCGGGCACGATCCGGCGCTCGCCGGCTGCGAATACGTCCATGCTCATTGTCCCCGTCCGCGGGGACCCCGTCGGGACCGCGGCGGTCGCCGCCGTCCGCGACCTCCGCCGGCGCCTCATCCCGTCGCTCTTCGCCGACCACCAGGCGACCCATGTGTACGTCGGCGGGGACACGGCGGAGAACGTCGACTACTTCGATGCGGTGACGAACCCGACGCCGTATGTCCTGCTGTTCGTGCTCGGCCTGAGCTTCATCCTCCTGACCGTCGCGTTCCGCTCGATCGTCGTCGCGCTCGTCTCGGTTCTGCTCAACCTACTCTCCGTCGGCGCCGCGTACGGCCTGCTCACGCTCGTCTTCCTCGACGATCACGGCGCAAGCCTGTTCGGCTTCCAGCACACGCCCGTGATCGACGCTTGGGTGCCTCTCTTCCTGTTCTCGGTGCTGTTCGGCCTTTCGATGGACTACCAGGTGTTCCTGATGAGCCGGATCAAGGAACGCTACGACCAATCGGGCTCGACACACGACGCGCTCGTCGGAGGGGTCTCGTCGACGGCGCGGATCATCACGGGGGCGGCGCTGATCATCGTCGTCGTCTTCGCCGGTTTCGCCGCAGGGAAGCTCGTGATGTTCCAGCAGATGGGGTTCGGCGTGGCCATCGCGCTGCTCCTCGACGCGACGGTCATCCGCTCGGTCGTCCTGCCGGCCACGCTCGGCCTCCTCGGCCGGCGCAGCTGGTACCTGCCGCCCTGGCTCGAGTGGCTGCCGCACGTCGAGGTCGACCAGCCGATCGCGGCGTCGTCGTAGCGGACCTCTGCGGCCGTGCCGGCCGTAGAGGAGACATGTTCGGGCTCCTCGCCCGGATTGCCCGGACTGCGTGCCTCCGCACCGTACGCTCGCCCACCTTCCACCGGACGGCATCGTCATTCAGCTCACGAAGACCCGCGAACGGCCCGAGCGCGCATGCGCCGGCGCGAACGCCGAGCCGCGTACGGGCGGCTAGTCGAGCTCGCGCCGCAGCCGCTTCGTCTTCGATCGCCGCTTCTTCTCCTGCAACCGCCGCTCACGAGCAGCCTTGGTCGGCTTCGTCGGCACGCGCCTCCGCTCGACGTGCAGCGCGTCCCGCAGCGCCGCGACGAGCCGCTCGACGGCGAGCTCGCGGTTGCGCGACTGGCTCCGCTCGTCCTGCGCCACCGCCCGTAGCACCGGCCCGGCGCGCGAGATCACGCGCCGCTTCTGCGTCGCCGTCAAGGCGCTCGAGCTCTCGACGTCGAAGACGGCGACGACCCGCGTCTCGGACTTCTGCGCGTGCTGGCCGCCAGGCCCGCTCGAGCGGGACACCTGGAGCTGGACCTCCGCCAGCGGGAGCACGACCGAGCGCGTGACGCGAATAGAGTCTGCGTCCATGGCCGCGATTCTGCTCGACGTGGACGGCGTCCTGCACGTCTCCGGCCATGCGCTGCCGGGCGCGGCGGCGGCGGTGCAGCGGCTCCGCGACGCGGGGCACCGGCTCCGTTTCGTCACGAACGCCACGACGCGCTCGAAGACGCAGCTCGCGGCAGACCTGCAGGCGATGGGTATCGAGCTCGAAGCGGACGAGGTGCAGACGACGGCGGACGCCGCGGTGACGGCGCTGAGTGGGCGGCGCGTCCTCGCGCTCGTGATGCACGCCCTCGTCGGCGATCTCGAGGGGATCGAGCTCGTCGGCGACAACGTGGACGCCGTCCTCATCGGCGGCGCCGACGACTCGCCCGAGACGAATCTCGTCTTCTCGTACATGAACCTGGCACGCGCGTTCGCCGAGCTCGAGCTCGGGGCCGACCTCTTCTGCCTCCACCGCAACCGCTGGTGGCAGACGCAGCGCGGCCCGCTGCTCGACTCCGGCTGCTACGTCGCCGGGCTCGAATACGCGGCGGAGATCCAGGCGACCGTGCTCGGCAAGCCGAGCGCAGCCTATTTCGACGCCGCCTGCCGCGCGGTCGACGCGGAGCCCTCGATGACGTGGATGGTCGGCGACGATCTCGAGACGGACGTCGTCGGCGCGCGCGGCGTCGGAATGCACGCCGTCCTTGTACGGACCGGGAAGTTCCGGCCGGACGCTGTCGAGGCGTCCCGGATCAAGCCCGACGGAATCGTCTCCTCGATCGCGCACCTGCCCGAATGGCTCGAGGAGCATCTGGCGTGAGCGTAGGCTCGACGGAGCTCTCCAATGAGCGAAGGCGCCGACCTGCGCGGCGCCGGAGCGGGAAATGACCGTCAGCGTCGGCACCGACCTGATCGAGATCGAGCGGATCCGGCGGTCGCTCGCGCGCTACGCGCGCTTCCGCGAGCGCTGTTTCACCGACGCGGAGCGCGCCTACTGCGACTCCCGCCCGAACCCGGCGCAGAGCTACGCGGGCCGCTTCGCCGGAAAGGAGGCGGTGGGGAAGGCGCTCGGCTTTGGCGTCGCACGTGCCTTCGCCTGGCAGGAGGTGGAGATAGTCGGGCGCCCGAAGCCGGCCGTGCGGCTCTCCGGCCGCCTCGCCGAGCGCGCCGCCGCGCTCGGCGTCGGCTCGGTCGACCTCTCGATGACGCACTCGCGCGAGCTCGCGCAGGCGGTCGCGGTCGCCTCCGATGGCTGAGCTCGAGCCGCTGTACACGGCGGAGGAGATGCGCGTGGCCGAGTCGGGCCACGACGTCGACGCGATGATGCAGCGCGCGGGCACGGCTGTCGCGGAGGAGCTCATGCGCCGCTTCCCCGACGCTCATCGCATCGCGGTCCACGCCGGCGGCGGCGCGAACGGCGGCGATGGGCGCATCGCCGGCGAGATCTTGCGTGCGCACGGCCGCGAGCTCGTCGACGAGCGACCGGACGTCGTGATCGATGCGCTCCTCGGCACCGGACTGCAGGGCGCGCCGCGCGACGAGACGTCGCGCCTCGTTGAGGAGATCAACGGGGCCGACGTCCCCGTTCTCGCGGTCGATCTCCCCTCCGGGGTGAACGCGTCCACCGGAGAGATCGCCGGCGCGGCCGTGCGCGCCCACGTGACCGTGACGATGCACGGCCCGAAGGTCGGCCTCGCGGTTGCGCCGGGCCGCTTCCACGCCGGCGAGGTGGAGGTCGTGCATATCGGGCTCGAGCCGGCCGAGACGGAGCACCGCCTCGTCACGCCCGAGATCCTCGCGGAGGTGCCGCGGCGGTCGGCGGGCGACAACAAGTACACGGCGGGTCATGTGCTCGTCGTCGGCGGATCGCGTGGCATGACCGGAGCCGCGGCGCTTGCGTCGCGCGCCGCCCTCCGGGCCGACGCCGGCTACGTCACGATCGCGGCGCCTGCCAAATCGCTGCCCGTCCTCGAGACGCTCGTGCTGGAGGCGGTGAAACGGCCGCTCGAGCAGGCGCTCGAGGTCGCGGCCAAGGCAAAGGCGCTCGCGGTCGGGCCCGGGCTCGGGCGCGGCGAAACTGCGAAGGCGCTCGTCCGCCAACTGCTCGCGGAGGTGGACGTGCCCGCGGTCGTCGACGCCGATGCGCTCTTCGAGCTGGAGCCCGCCGACTGGCCCGCGCCGCGCGTGCTCACACCGCACGAGGGCGAGCTCGGACGGTTGCTCGGGCGAGACTCGAGCGAGGTGGCCGCGCACCGGCTCGCGTCGGTGCAGGAGGCGGCGGACCGATTCGACTGTGTCGTCGTCCTCAAGGGAGAGGACTCGCTCGTCGCGGCCCCGGGTCGCGGAATCCTCGTCTCCGCCCTCGGCCTGCCGTCGCTTGCGACCGCGGGCACGGGAGACGTGCTCACCGGGATCACGGCGGCCTTCCTCGCCAAGGGCATGGAGCCGCAGCACGCCGCGGCCGCCGCGTGTGCAGCGCAGCAGCTGGCGTCGCACGAGGCTCCGCAGCGCTACGGCCTCGTGGCGGGCGACGTGGTCGAAGCCCTGCCGCGCGTGCTCGCGCGCCACCGCGCCGAGTAGGCTGGCGCGGGGATGCGTGCGCTTCGCATCACACTCGGCGTCCACCCCGCATACGCGGCCGTGTCCCGGACTGCGGCCTGACGCGTGCACCGCAGCGAGATCACGATCGACTTGGGCGCCATCCGCCACAACGCGCGGCGGCTCCTCGAGGCGCTCGCCGGCAGCGAGCTCTGGGCCGTGGTGAAGGCAAACGGCTACGGCCACGGCGCGAGCGACGTCGGACGAGCGGCGCTCGAGGCGGGGGCTTCGGCCCTCTGTGTCGTCACCGTCGCCGAAGCTGTCGATCTGCGCCGCGGGGTCCCGGAGGCGCGGGTCATCGTGATGTGCCCGACGGAAGAGCTGGCCGAGGCGCGCGAGGCGAGGCTCGAGCTCGTCGTCTCCGGCGGCGAGATCCCGGCCGACATCCCGGTTCACCTGAAGCTCGACACCGGCATGGGGCGCTGGGGGTTCTCCGAATTGCCGCAGCCGCCGGCGAACGTCGTGGGGCTGATGAGCCATCTCGCCACCGCCGACTCCGACCCGGCGTTCGCGCTCAAGCAGGTGGAGCGGTTCCGGGAAGCGACGGAGCCGTACTCGCACCTCACGCGCCACCTTGCCAACAGCGCGGCCGCGCTGCGGCTGCCGGAAACCCGCTTCGATGCCGCCCGCTGCGGGATCGCCCTGTACGGGATCTCGCCGTTCAACGCTGATCCCGCCGCCGAAGGGCTGCGGCCGGCGCTCTCGTGGCGGAGCAGGCTCGCCCAGACACGCCTCCTCCAGCCCGGGGAGAGCACCGGCTACGGCCGACGGTTCGTCGCCGAGCGGCCGACCTGGATCGGGACCGTCCCGTTGGGCTACGCCGACGGCTTCCGGCGCGACCTGACCGGCACGGAGGTGCTCGTCGACGGGGAGCCTCGGCGAGCCGTCGCCACCGTCTCGATGGACGCGTTCGCCGTCGAGCTCGACCGGGAACTGCCCGTCGGGACGCCGGTCACCATCGTCGGGGACGGCCTGCTCATCGAGCGCCACGCGGCGGTGGCGGGGACGATCGGCTACGAGATCGCCTGCGGCATCAACTCCGATCCGGCCCGCGCCCGGCGCGTCGTCCGTGACTGACCGCTTCGCGCGCACGGCGGAGCGGGTTGCCGCGCGGCAGGACTCCCGGGCGTCGCGGCTAGCGAAGGAGGTGCGCGAGTTCGTTCGGCCGAGCGGGGACGAACGTACCCTCGACGTCGGCACCGGGGCCGGGGCGCTGGCGCTCGCCCTCGCGCCTCTCGTGCGAGAAGTCGTCGGGCTAGACCCCGTACCGGAGCTGCTCGAGCTCGCGCGGGCACGCGCTCTGCCGAACACCGAGTTCGTCGAGGGGGACGGGACGGCGCTGAACTACCCGGACGGCGCCTTCGACCTCGCCGGCACGCACCGCACGCTTCATCACGTCGGACGGCCCGACCGCGTCGTGGCCGAGCTCGCGCGCGTGACGCGGCCCGGCGGCAACGTGCTCCTGGTCGACCAGCTCGCGCCCGCCGACCCGGCCGAGGCCGCCGCGCTCCACGAGTTCGAGACCGTGCGCGATCCCTCTCATGCCCGCCTGCTCACCGACGCGGAGCTGCGCGACCTCTTCGCAGCCAACCGGCTCGCTCTCCTCAGTGAGCGGAGCGAGGGCGAGCCGCGCGAGCTCTCGGCCTATCTCGATCTCGCCGGCTGCGAGGGCGATCGCCGCATCCGCGCCGAGGCGTTAGCTGCCGCCGACCCACGCCTCCTCGTCGAGCGCATCGGCTGGTACCTACTTGCCCGGAGCTAAGCCGTGCCGGCGACGCCGCCGTCGAGATGGAGGAACGCCTCGCGCAGCTGCGCGCGCTCGGTCTCCAGCTCCGTGAAGGAAAGCATGAGGCGCCGCTCGCCCTCGGGCGTCAGCCGGAGGTGGGCGACTCGGGCGTCCCGCTGCGACTGCTCGCGGTCGATCAGTCCCGCCCCCTCGGCGCGGCGGACGAGCTCGGTCACGGTGCTCTGCGCGAGCTGCAGCCGTTCGGCCAGCTCCGTCACTGTCGACTGCTCGCCGCCGTCTGGCGCGCCCTTGATCATCATCAGCAACGTGTAGCGCTGCGGGGTGAGCCCCGACTGGCGGGCGATCTTCTCGCTTCGGCGGAGGAAGTGCCGCAGGGCGGACCTGAACTCGGCGACGGCGATCACCGCGGCGATCGTCGGAGGGGCTTGCTCGACCATGTGGCGATTCTAGGGTGCTTTCGGCGCGCGCGAAAGGACGCGGGTGAATACGTTCGGCATCACGTCCTGCAGCGCCCCGAGGGAACCGTAGAACCAGGGCACGGTCGTCTCGCCGCGGCCCTCCTCGAGCGACCGGAGCACGTGCGCCGCGACCTCCTCCGGTCCGATGACCACACGCTGGGCTTGCTGGGGCAGCCAGGACTGCGGAAAGCCCTCCGTCTCGGTGAAGCCCGGCTTCACCGTGTGCACCCGGATTCGCTCCCTGCGTAGCTCGGCGGCGACCGTGCGCGAGAAGGCGAGCTGGGCGTGTTTCGAGGCGGAGTAGGGGCCGCTCCGCCCCCCGGCGACGACTCCCGAGACCGAGACGATGTTCACGACGTCCGACGGCGATGCGGCCCGCAGGCCCGGCAGGAAGGCGCGAAGGCACCAGACGCCGCCGAGGTAGTTGATCCGGATCAGCTGCTCGATCACCTCGGGATCACCGTCGAGGAACCCCTTCCGACCGGGCACGCCTGCGTTGTTCACAAGCACGTCGATCTTCGGGTGTCGCTCGAGAATGCGCTCGGCGACGGCCTCGACGGCCGCACGGTCGGAGACGTCGCACGGCTCCGGCTCGCCGCCGATCTCCTCGGCGATCGCCTGCAGGCGATCCTCGCGGCGCGCGAGCAGGACGCAGAGATAGCCGCGGGAGGAGAGGAGACGAGCGATCTCGGCGCCGATGCCCGAGGAGGCGCCCGTGACGACGGCGACCCGGCGCACGGGAACAGGCTACAGCCGCCTTCTCTAGGATCGCGGCGATGGCCGGACCGTTCGAGGGAAAGCGAGGGCTCGTCCTCGGCGTCGCCAACCGCCGCTCGATCGCGTGGGCGATCGCGCGCGAGCTCGCGGCGGGCGGTGCGAGCCTTGCGTTCACGTACCAGGGCGAGCGGATCGAGGGGACGGTGCGCGAGCTGGCCGCCTCGGTCGACGCCCCGCTCGTGACGGAATGTGACGTCCGCTCCGACGAGGACACGGCGCGCGTCTTCGCGGAGGTCGGGGAGGCGTTCGGCGGCGAGCTCGACCTGCTCGTCCACTCGGTGGCGTTCGCGGCGGCGGAAGATCTCGAAGGCCGCTTCACCGACACGCCGCGCGACCGCTTCTGGCTCGCAGTGGACGTGAGCGCCTACTCGCTCGTCGCCTGCGCGCGCGCCGCGGAGCCGCTGATGGAGAAGGCCGGCGGCGGCTCGATCCTGACGATGACCTACCTCGGCGGCGAGCGCGCGGTGCCGCACTACAACGTTATGGGTGTGGCGAAGGCGACGCTCGACGCGTGCGTGCGCTACCTCGCCTGGGATCTCGGTCAGAAGAACATCCGCGTGAACGCGGTCTCTGCCGGCCCGGTGCGGACGCTCGCCGCCCGCTCGATCGCCGGTTTCACGACGATGGAGGACATCGTCGAGGAGCGCTCACCGCTCCGCCGCCACATCACGGCGGACGACGTCGGCTCGGCGGCCGCCTACCTCCTGAGCGACGGCGCGGCGAACGTGACTGGCACGACGCTGTACGTGGACAGCGGTTACCACGCGATGGGCATGTAGGGATGTAAAGCCACCGTCGGGGTGGGGCGACGAGCGTTCGCCCCACCGATTGGCATGACCCGGAGGCCCTCAGGGGCCTGCGAGATAAGCGCAGAGAGCGTCGAAGGTTCCGTCGGCGTCGTCGTGCGGTCCTGCCTCGAAGAGGATGTCTCCCGAGCTCAGGACGAGATGGCCGACAACCTGGTAGACGATGCCGTCGCCCGGGCTCGTGGCGACGTTCGTCCTCCCCTCGGTCGTGGTGGCGCCCGTCGCGAGGTCGACGGTGACCTTGAAGTCGCCCGAGTCGGGAATCGACTTGCCGGTCAGCGGGTTGCTGAGCGTCCCGTCGGCGTGGATGTGGGAGACCGTTCTGAGAGCGGTCCCTGCCTCGTCGTAGAACGTGGTCGTCGTTCGCTCGAGGTCGAACTCTCCGTCGATCCAGAATCCCTCGCAGGGTAGGTAGTGGGGAAACGACCGGTGGATCGACGCGTGCGTCGTGGTCGGCGTGGTCGCTCCGGCGGTCGCCACCCCGATGAGCGCGGCGACCGCGAGAACACACGTGATGGTGAGCGGTTTCATGGTTCTCCCTTCTCGTCTGCGGGGGTCAATCGGGCAAGGGGCGACGATGCCGCCCCCTACCCGGTTGCCAGGACCGCGGAGGCCCTGGACCTGTCGCCCTGCTACGGGATCTGCTCGACGCAGGAGATCAGGCCCGGAAAGCCGTCTCCGCTGGGTCGAGCCTGCGCGACCGTGCTCGCATCCCCGTTCTGCGCGATCTGGGCGATGTGATCGCCGCTCGCGTTCGGATTCGAGGCATCCGCGAGCCAACCCATGCAGCTCGCATTGGGATTCGGGTCCTGCGCCCCCAGGCCGTAGGCAGGTGCAGTCGCGCCGAGCGTGGCGGCCACGCCGATTAGCGCCGCCGAGGCGAAAGTGAGCTTCCTGCGCATGGTGCTTCCTCCTTTGTTCGCTGGCAACCGCTGTCGAACCTAGGAGCGTCAAGGGTCGTTTCGCATCACGGAGAACCGTGAGATTTGGCTCCCTGCTGAATATCGTTCGAAGATGGAGCTGATCGGTCGCACGTCCGAGCTCGAGCGGCTCGAAGGCGTGCTCGCTGCCGCGCGGGGTGGCGAGTCCGCCGCTTTGCTCGTCGTCGGCGAGGCCGGGATCGGAAAGACCTCCCTCCTCGAGGCTGCCAGTGCTGCAGCGGGGGACTTCGAGGTCTTGCGTGCGCGCGGGATCGAGGCCGAGAGCGAGCTGTCCTGGGCCGCGCTGTTCGAGCTGCTGCAACCGTATGACGACCGCCTTGACACGCTGCCGGGGCCGCAGCGCGAGGCGCTCGAGGGAGCTTTCGGGCTGAGCTCAGATCCGGCGAACGAGTTCGCTGTCGCAGCTGCCACTGCCGCGCTGCTCGCCCAATCTGGCGAGGAGCGTCCGACCTTGGTGCTCCTGGATGATCTTCAATGGGTCGATCGGCGGTCGGCGGCGGCGATCGTCTTCGCGGCGCGCCGCGTGCACGAGGCGGCGTTGGCAACCGTGCTGTCGCTGCGCGAGCCTCTGCCGCCTCCTGTCGACATGGCTGGGATCGAGCTGCTCGCCGTGCGGCCGCTGAACGACACAGCGGCGAACGAGCTCGCCGCGCACCACGGCGTGCCTCCGTCTCTCCGACCACGGCTGGTCCGCGAGGCGGCCGGGAATCCTCTGGTGCTGGTCGAGCTCGCAGGATCGCCGCACAGCATCGAGGCGGGTGCGGAGGACGTGGCCGAGCGGCTGTTCGGGCGCCAGGTCGACGGGCTCGACGAGCAAGCGTCGGCCGCACTCCTCGTGGCAGCTCTCGACGATACGGGCGACGCCGCCGTGGTCGTCCCGGCCGCAGGAGGAACGAGTCCTGTGCGACGACTCGAGGATGTCGGTCTCCTTCAGATACGAGCCGGGCGACTCGAGTTGCGACACCCGCTCGTCCGATCGCTCGTGCTCAGCCGCGCCTGGCAGGATGCACGACGCGATGCACACGCGCGACTCGCCGACGCCCTCCCGGTTGGGGACGAGCAGACCCGGCACCGGGCGTTGGCCGCCGTCGCGCCAGATACCGAGCTTGCGGACGAGCTGGAGTCGCTCGCAAAGCACGGCGGCGCCGACAGCGTCTGGGCGCTCGAGCGCGCTGCCGCTCTGACTCCACAAGGCCCAGATCAGGCACGACGCCTGCTCGCGGCCGCGCGGGCGGCATTCTCGGCCAGGGACGTCGCCACGGCGGAACGGCTCCTTGGAGCGGCAAAGGCGGCGGGAGACCACGGGCTGCGCGACGACGCGACCGAACTCGAAGCGCAAATCGAGCTTGTCGACGGCAATCTGATTCACGGCGCCGACTTGCTCGAGTGGCTTGCATCCGAGCTCGAGCCGGAGAATCCCGGTCGCGCGGCCCGACTGCTGATCGACGCCGTCTCGCCGCTTGGCCAGGACGGTGAGATCGCTCGCGCGGCGCGCGTCGCAGACCGGGCTCGTACACTCGTTCCGACCGACGACTCGCTCTTGCTCCTTCTGGCCGAGGTGGCGCAGGCGGAATCCCGGATCTGGCTCGGTCAGTGGCGCGACGGTCACGGCCGCTATCGTCAGGCCGCGTCCCGCGCCGAACGGCTCGGTCTGTACGCGGAGCCGGCCGCGCGGCTCTGGTTGATCGAGGTTCTGTACTCCGCCGGCCTGTACGACAAGGGGAGGGAGCTCGCGACAGCGGCGGCGCGAGACGCCCGTCGCAGCGGTGCCCTGGGTGATCTCCACATCGCCCTGGCCTCCCTCTTCAGCATCGAATTCGCCTGCGGCCGGATCGTGCCGGCGGCGGCCGCTGCCACCGAGGAGCTCGAGTTCGCCGCAGGTCTCGGGCGTCTGATGGAGCACAAGGAAGCGCTCGGCCACCTCGCCTGGTGCGCAGCCCACACCGGGGACGAAGAAAGGTGTCGCCGGCTCGTGCGTGAGCGTTACGAGCTGTCCGAGCGACTTGGCGACGACGCCATTCTCCATCCTTCGCTCGGCCTCCTCGAGCTCGGGCTCGGCAACGCCGAAGCAGCGGTCTCCGCTCTGCGCCGGACGGCGCGCACCCATGCGATGCGGGGCCATCGCGGCGCAATCGTGCCGCTGGTAATCACTGCCGACCTAGCTGAAGCCCTACTCAAGGCGGGACACGTCGATGAAGCACGTGCGGTCGTCACGGATTTCGAGAGCGAGGCGCACGAGGTCGGTCGCTCTCATGCGCTTTCGCTCGCCTACCGCTGCCGCGGTCTGCTCGCTGAACAAGGCGCCTTGGACGCGGAGTTCGAGACAGCGCTCGAGTATGACGAAGACGAGCCGAGGCCCTTCGAGCGGGCCCGCACGATCCTCTGCTGGGGTGAGCGCCTGCGGCGTGCGAAGCGCCGGTCCGAAGCGCGCCAAAAGCTCACTGCGGCGTACGACGAGCTGGACCGGCTCGGCTCGACACTCTGGGCGGGCCGTGCGCAGGCAGAACTCGCTGCCACCGGCCTGCGGCCCCGGCGGCGAGACCTCTCCGCTCCCGACACGCTGACACCCCAGGAGCGAAACGTCGTCAAGCTAGCCGCCGAGGGTTTGAGTAACCGCGAGCTTGCCGCGAGCCTCTACGTCAGCACGAACACGATCGAGACCCACATGCGTCACATCTTCCAGAAGCTCGGAGTCCGCTCCCGAGTCGAGCTTGCTCGAGCCATGAACGAAGCAGCGGAATCAGCGAGTAGACCGAAGGTCTGAAGCGGATTCGACCGGGAGCGGCGCCTACCGCTGCGGTTTCGGCGGTGCGAGGTCGTGGTTGCGGCGCATGTAGCGGTCGAACTGCGGGACGGTGAAGTCGCCGTGACCGTGGCTCGTGGTGTAAATGAGGCCCTTGGCGATCAGGCGGGCGCGAGTGGGGCCGAGCTGGTCGCTGGTGCGGCCGAGTACGGAGGCGACGTCGCCGGCTGACTGTTCGCCGGGCCCGAGCTCGGCCATTGCACGGAGGTACTGGAGCTCGAGCTCGGTGACACGTTCGGCGCGGACGCGGAAAAAGGACTCCTCGAGCTTTGCTTCGACCGCGCGCTGCGCCTCCTCGGCGACGCGCTGGCTGATCGGTTCGCCTTCGGGGGCGAGGTCCCAGACGATCCTGCCGTATTCCTGGATGAAGTAGGGGTAGCCCTCGGTGTAATCGACGATCACGTCGATCGCGCCGGCCTCGTAGCTGACGTCGAGGTCGGCGGCGGGCTCGGCGAGCGCGGCCTCGGCTTGGGGCGGTGTGAGCCGGCCGATGCGCGGGAACTTGAACAGGCGCTCGGCATAGGACTTGGCTTCGCCTGCCAGACGCGGGAGTTGGGGCAGGCCGGCTCCGACGAGGGTGATCGGAAGCTGCCGTTGGACGGTGCGGTGGAGGCCGGCGATCAGTGCTTCGAACTCAGCGGCGCGGAGGAACTGGACTTCGTCGACGAGGAAGGCGATGCCCGTCTCGCGTTCCTCGGCAGCTTCGCCAAGCGCGACCAGGAGGTCGGTGAGGTCGTCGGACAGGTTGCCACTGTCGGCGATGCCCTCGAGCGGCTCGATGTCGATGCCGGCGGTGACCGAACCGTCGGGGGCGACCGTGATCGAGAACGACTTGAGCGCAGCGGCGGCCTGGCGAAGCTTGTCGGTCCAGCTGGCTCTTGGGGCAACCTGGAAGAGCGCGCGTCTGACCATGCCGCCCATGCGCGGGCCGAAGTCCTCGTTCTTGGTGATCTCCGCGGTGACGGTGACCCAGCCGCTTGCGCGGGCGCGACTCTCGAATGCGCCCAACAACACGGTCTTGCCGACGCCGCGCAGGCCGGTGATCAGCATCGACTGCTCCGCGTAGCCGCGGCGCAGCCGCTCGAGCAGGATCTCGAATCCCTCGAGCTCGGCATCGCGGCCGACGAGGGCCGGCGGCCGCGCGCCTGCGTTCGGCGTATAGGGGTTCGTACGCGGGTCGATGCGGCTACTTTAGCGGGTTTATCACAATTGCGTAAAGCAAGCTAAGACCGGTAAAAGAGCTGACGTCTTAGCTCCGTCGGCTAAAGCTGGGTAAAGCCGAAAAGGTTGGCCTTGCCGAACGCTATGTGACCCACATCGCAATCGCGGCGACCACGTACAGCAGAACGAGCACGGTCACGATCGTGCTGAGGATGACCCAGAACGGGCCGTAGACGAACATGGCAGCCGTACCCTCCTCAAAGATGTGTTCGGGTCGGGCCGATCGTGAGTCCTTTGATGCCGAGTGCGATGCAGGTGAGCCCGACTGCGATGCCGATCACGGTCGCGCAGAGGAGCAGCCCGACCGTGACCATCGCGAGGCAGTAGGGGATCCCGAAGCACAGCGTGTAGACGAACCCCATCTCTCCTTCTCACGCAGTCCGGCGGCGGCTGGGGCGGGCGACGCTGGTGCGCGGCCGCTCCTCGTCGGCGCTGAAGACGCAGAGCTGGACGAGCTCGTCTTCGAGCGTGAGCCCAGAGCCGACGAGCCCTGAGCCGGCGAGACGGAGGTCCTCACCGAGCCCGGCCGAGTTCTGGCTCTTTGAGGGAGCCTGCTCCGCGGCTGTGAGGAAGCCGGCGAGCCGCTCGTAGCTCACACCCGTGCCCTCGAGGTGCTCGACCGCGTCGAGCAGGTAGCCGTCGAGCAGCTTCGGGTAGAGGCGCACGAACGTCTCGGGCCTGGACACGTAGTCGAGGCAGAGCCGGTCGCCGAGCGCGAACAGCGCGCCGGTCTGGCCGGCCGCGAGCGGGAAGGCCTTGCGCAGGCCGGCGAGGTCGTTCTCGCGCGCGGCGAAGATGTCGTGCTGGGCGCCGGTGCGCGAGTCCACGCCGAGGCGGGCTGCCTTGCCGCGCACCTCGTCCCAGACAGCGCCCTGGGCGATGCCACGGGAGAGTGGCTCAGCTGAGAGCCGCTGCGCCTTCACGCGGCGCAGCTCCGGGTAGGCGTGGCTGGGCGAGGAGGAGAAGGCGGCGCTACGGGAGCTCCAACGTCCCTCCTCGACGCACGAGACGGGGATGCGAGTCTCTGCGCCCGCCGCGGCGAGCACGGTCACGTTCAGGATCCGGTTCTGCTTCGCGCCGAGAAGCTCCTCGCCGTCGTAGAGCAGGACGTTTGCGTCGAGCGGGTTGCGCGCGAGCAGGTCCGGCACCGAGCCGGCCTCGTCGATCTCGCCGACGTGAAAGCCGAGCGGGATCGCCTCTTCGAGTGTCACGTAGGACGCGACGGGCTGCCGGCGCGGGAAGAGCGGCGCGATCACGGCGCCGCGGTGCTCGACGGACTCGCCGAGCTGGATGGACTGTTCGATCATGTGGGACTCCTTTCGTCAGTGAGGAGTCACGGGCTGCTCCGCTCCGTCTTACGCTCGAATCGATGTGACGTGATCACGGTTGCGCCCCCAAGAAACAAGTCGGCTGAAGCCGTTTACGATCCAGACCGATGAGCGGGGGCCAGGCTGGGCACAGATGGCATTAGGGCCTGAGCACGCGATCTTGCGTGGGCTGAGAGAGCCGCGCCTTGAGACCGAACTGACGCGCGTCCTCGCGACTACGTTCGACGCGGATCCGGCTCTCGCCGCCGAGTTCGTCCAAGTTGTGCTCCAGCATTCGAAGCGACCACATGACGAGCGATGGCAGCGCCTGCCTGCACGATTCAAGTGCCACAGAGAGGTCCAGCTTGCCGAGGGGGCTCGACGCCGACCGTTCTTCCCTCGACCCGCACGTCCCAGAGTCGGCCGAACGCGTGCACCCCCTCGAGAGAGAGGCCGTCCAGCCAGGCGGGCAGATCTTGCGCTTCGTCCGTGGTGTACCCGACGGCCTCGTCGCCGCAGGCCTGGGCAGCGGGCACGCCCGTCCTCCTGGTACAAGTCCTGCTCGGACTCGGGGAAAGGTGTGTCGCGACGTGCGAACCCCGCAAAGACCTCCGGCAGGCGGTAGCCGAAGTGAGCCGCTGCCTCGACCATCGCCTGCAGGATGCGAGCGGCATCGTGCCGGCGACCGCTTCGTGCGAGCCCCCACGCGACGAGCGAGTTGTCGTGCGGCCAGACCGTGCCGTCGTGATAGACGAGCGGGTTGTACGCACCTTCGCCGACCGCCATCGTGCGCACCCCCCAGCCGGACCAGAGGTCGTCGCCCATGAGCAGGCCCGCGACGGCCTCCTGGCGCTGTTCCGGGACGATGCCGCTCCAGAGGAGATGCCCGAGGTTGGAGGTCAGCGAGTCGATCGGGCGCTTGTCCCGGTCGAGCCCGAGGGCGTAGAAGCCGCGCTCCTCGACCCAGAACGCCGCGTCGAAGCGGCGTCGGAGCTCGGCTGCGTCACTCTCGAGCTTGTCGGCCAGACCCTCGTCCCGCCAGACTCGGCGGGCGATCTCGGCCAGGCGCAGCTTCGCGTCGTAGACATAACCCTGCACCTCGGCGGGGGCGATCGGCGCCTCGGCGAGCGACCCGTCGTGGAACGCCATCGAGTCCTCCGAGTCCTTCCACGTCTGGTTGCGAATGCCGTGCGAGCTACGGCGCTTGTATTCGACGAAGCCGTCGCCGTCGGTGTCGGCGGCCCCGTCGATCCAGGCCAGGGCGCGCCGCGCCGCCTGCTCGAGCTCGAGCGGGAGAGTGGGGTCGTCGGTCCAGCGCCAGAGCTCCGAGAGGAGGATGAGGAAGAGCGGCGTGGCATCGATCGTCCCGAGTTGCTCCTCGAGGCGCTGGCCGGCGAGCGGGTGGGGCCGCTGCGCGAGCTTCTACCGCTCGAGCTTGTTGGCCGCGGCACGACCGGGCCCGCACCGGCCTGAGGCGACCGGCCCCTCGGAGCGGCCTACTCGCGAG
>DASYOZ010000041.1:0-19864 GCA_036007185.1 Gaiellaceae bacterium
CCCGGCCCGTCGAGGAAGGCGACGCCGGAGGCGAGGGCCGGAAACCGCTCCCGTACGGCGTCGAGGTCGAGGGTCTCCGCGGCCACCGGCCTACCCCTGCTCGAGCGGCGCCAGCGTCAATCCGTGCTCGCGCAGCTGTTCCCAGTAGAGCTCGGCCTGCTCGCGGAGCCCGGACCAGACGATCGCCTGGCCGGAGTTGTGGATGCGGTTCGCCAGCCGCATCCCGTCGTCGTACGAGACGCCGGGGATGACGGCCGACAGGCTGGACGCGACGCCCTGGAACGTGTTGTGGTCGTCGTTGAGGACGATCACGAGCCAGGGCCGGCCGAGACCGGTGCCCTCGCCGCGATCGAGCCGCTCCCGCGGCGGCGCGAGGGTGCCGCTCACGAAGCGATCGTCCGGCCGTTCACGGTCCACCGATAGCTCGGCGCCGCGGTGAGGGACGAGCCGACGAAGCAGTCGCGCTCGGCCAGCGCGAGCAGCTCCGTGAGTGCGTCCGGCTCCGGCTCGGGCGCGAGCTCGACCGTGAGCTCGAGCGCCGTCTCGACGAGCGCGTACCGATCGTCGGTCTCGCGCCTGGTCACGAGCGTCCGGGCACGGCCGGAGGCCGAGCGGACCTCGACGCCCTTGCGCGCGGCGTGATAGCGAAGGCTCTTGACCGAGCAGCGCACGAGGGAGGCGAGGAGGAGGTGCTCCGGCGACCACTCCTCCGCCGCCTCGAGCGCGACGCCGTTCTCCTCCCTGAGCTCGCCGGCCGGCGTGAGGTCGACCGCGTACCGCAGCTCCTTCGCCCTGACGGCCACGGCTCGCATGGTCTCAGATCGGCGCCCAGCTGTGGCCGCCCGCCCCGGGGCTCCGTCCGGGACGGCTCGTACGCTGCTGCACGTGCGACGGCTGCGTACGCTGTCGGAGGCGGAGTGCTACGTCCGCTGTTACGGCGGCTGGGATCCAACGGTGACCCTCGTCCAGATCGAGCCCCGTCGTCCACGCTACGAGCCGGCGGTCTCGGGGGAGGATCTTCGCCGCGAGTTCGAGGCGCGCATCGCAGCTCGGACGGAGGAGCTCGTCGCCGAGCTCGACGCCGCCGAGGCCGCAGCCGAGGCCGCGTAGCCATCCGGCCGGATTGGGCGCAACTCCGAGCGAAGTCCCGGACGTCCTTGCCCACGACCTCCGCGTCGTCTTCGTCGGCATCAACCCCGGCCGCGTGTCCGCCGCCGCCGGCGCGCACTTCGCCAACCCGCGCAACGACTTCTGGCGCCTTCTCCACGCGGCGGGGCTGACCTCCCGCCTCTACGAGCCGCACGAGCAGTTCGTGCTGCTCGAGGAGGGCATTGGCGTCACCAACGCCGCCTATCGCACGACGCCCGGCTCGAGCGACCTGCGGCGTGCCGACTTCGCCGGCTCCGCCGAGCGCCTGGAGCGCATCGCCCTCGAGCTACGCCCGCGGTGGCTCGCCTTCGTCGGCAAGGAGGCGTACCGCGGGACTTTCGGCGCCCGGCCCGAGCTCGGCGCGCAGGAGCGGACGCTCGGGGAGACCAGGCTCTTCGTCCTCCCGTCCACCTCGCCCGCGAACGCCGCCGTCCCGTGGGACGAGCGCCTCCGCTGGTTTCGCGCGCTGAGCGAGCTCACCTGCGCCAGCGGTTCGTGATCGGCGTCCGCCGGTCCCGGCCGAACGCCTTCGGCCGCAGCCGCACGCCGGGAGGCGCCTGACGCCGCTTGTACTCGGCACGGTCGATGAGCGCGACCGCCCGCGCCACCACGTCTGGGTCGAAGCCGTCCGCGCTCAGCTCGTCGAGCGAGCGGTCATCCTCGACGTATGCCTCGAGCACCCGGTCCAGCTCCGGATACGGAGGCAGGGAGTCCTCGTCGAGCTGGTCCTCTCGCAGCTCCGCACTCGGCGCGCGGTCGATTGTCGACTGGGGGACGAGCTCACGGCCCGCCTGCTCGTTCAGGTGGCGCGCGAGCCGGAAGACGTCGCTCTTGTACACGTCCTTGAGGAGGGCGAAGCCGCCGGCCATGTCGCCGTAGAGCGTCGCGTAGCCCACCGACAGCTCCGACTTGTTCCCGCTCGCGACGAGCAGCCAGCCGAACTTATTCGACAACGCCATCACGAGCGTCCCACGGATCCGCGCCTGGAGATTCTCCTCCGCGACATCCGCCTCGCGTCCGGCGAACGGCTCGGCCAGGAGCTCGGTGTACGACTCGACAACCGGCTCGATCGGAAGCTCGCGGAAGTCGCAGCCGAGGTTCTCGGCGAGCCTGCGGGCGTCGCTCCGCGTCGCCTCGGAGGAGTAGCGCGAGGGCATCGAGACGCAGTGGACGCGTTCGCGCCCGAGTGCTTCGACCGCGAGCGTGGCCGTGACGGCCGAGTCGATCCCGCCGGAGACGCTGACCACGACGGTGTCGAAGCCGTTCTTCGCCACGTAGTCGCGCAGGCCGAGGACGAGTGCCCGCCGCATCTGCTCGAGCTCCTCGGCGAAGGGGACGAGCGGCGGCTCGACCGGCTCGCGATCGGCGGGCTCGGGCAGCGCGACCTGGATCGTCGTCACCTCCGGAAGCTCCGGCAGCTCGCGCGCAAGCGGCCGCAGGCGCACGTCGCGCAACCGCCGCGCCACCACGGCCGAAGGGTCGAGGTCGACGACGAGTAGGCACTCCTCGAAGCCTGGCGCGCGCGCGAGCACCTCGCCCTCGTCGTCGACGACAAGCGAGTGGCCGTCGAAGATGAGTTCGTCCTGCCCGCCGACGGTGTTGCAGAAGGCGACGAAGCAGACGTTGTCGAGCGCGCGCTGGCGGAACATCGCCTCTCGCTCGCGCTCGCGCCCGACGTGGAACGGCGAGGCCGAGACGTTGACGAGCAGCTCGGCGCCGGCGAGCGCGAGCTCGGTCGCGGGCGGCCCCGGCTGCCACATGTCCTCGCAGATCGTGACGCCGATGCGGGCTCCGGCCGCCTCGACGACGACGAGGTCGCGGCCCGGCGCGAAGTAGCGATCCTCGTCGAAGACGCCGTAATTCGGCAGGAACCGCTTCCGGTAGATCCCGCGGACGGCGCCCTGGCCGCAGATCGCGCATGCGTTGAAGAGGTCGCCGTCGAAGAGCGGCACGCCGACGATCGCGACGATGTCACCGGTCTTCGCCGCGATGCGCTCGAGCGAGTCGCGGGCTGCTCGGATGAAGCCCGGCCGTAAGAGCAGGTCCTCGGGCGGGTAGCCGGTCACCGCGAGCTCAGGGAGGAGGACGAGGTCGGCGCCGGCCGCTCGGGCCTCGTCGATTCGCGCAAGGATCAGGTCGCGGTTCCCCTCGAGGTCGCCGACGGTCGGGTCGATCTGCGCGAGCGCCAGCCGCATAGCGGTTTCAGCCTAACAGGCGAAAACTCAGGGCCGCCGCAGCCGGATCGCGTTCCAGTCGTGCTCGAGGATCTCGTCGACGCGCCCGCGCAACGACTCGGGCGGGTCGTGCTCGGCGTGGAGGTACCGGCCCGCGAGCGCGTCGAACTCGCCCGACGCCAGCGCCCGGACGAGCTGCGGCGCGTATTCCGGCGGCGTCCAGGCCGCGTCATCCGGGAAATCCGCTGTCATTGCGGTTCGCACCATCCCAGGGCTGATCACGAAGACGGGAATCCGGTCGCGGAGCGCGTTCGCGAGCGTCTCGCCGTAGCGGCAAACGGCCGCCTTCGACCCGGTATACGCGCTCTCGCTCGCGCCCGGCAGGTACGCCGAGCCGCTCCCGACGATGACGATCCGGCCGTGGCCGCGCTCGAGCATCCCTGGGATCACGGCGCGGCAGCAGAGATGGACGCCGAGGACGTTGACCTCGAACGTCCGCCACCACTCGTCTGGGTCGATCTCCCACGCGAGCGCGTGGGTGCCGGTGCCCGCGTTCGCAACGAGGAGGTCGACCGGCCCGGCCTCCGCGAACGCGTGCCCGACCGAGTCGCGCGACGTGACGTCGAGCTCGATCGCACGACCGCCGATCTCGGTGGCGACGCCCTCGATCTCATCCCGTGTCCGCGCGGCCACGACGACCTCCATCCCGGCCGAGGCGAGCTCGCGCGCGACACCGGCGCCGATGCCGCGACCGCCGCCCGTCACGAACGCCGTTCCCTGCAACTCGCTCACGGCAGAACTCTACGCCTGCCCCACGAAGTTAGCGTCCGCTAACGTAGTGGTCACTAACTTCCGAGGAGGGCTTCTGGAGTGAGAGCACGGCTTCTGGCCGAGGAGAACCGCAAGTGGCTGACGCTCGCCGCGGTCTCGTTCGGCCTCTTCATGATCATGCTCGACAACACGGTGGTGAACGTCGCGCTGCCGACGATCAAGCGCGACCTGGGCATCTCGCTCTCCTCGCTCGAATGGATCGTCACGGCGTACGCGCTCACCTTCGCCGCGCTCATGATCACCGGCGGCAAGCTCGCCGACATGTTCGGCCGCCGTCGCATCTTCGTCGTCGGCCTGGCCATCTTCACGCTCTCGTCGCTGGCGTGCGGCCTTGCGTCGAGCTCCGGCCTCCTGATCGGGGCGCGCGCGGTCCAGGGAGCCGGCGCGGCCCTGATGAACCCGGCGACGCTCTCGATCATCACGGCGACGTTCCCGCCGAAGCAGCGCGGCCAGGCGATCGGGATCTGGGCCGGTGTCTCGGCGCTTGCGCTGGCGATCGGCCCGCTCGCCGGCGGCCTGATCACGGAGAATCTCAACTGGAACTGGATCTTCTTCGTCAACGTCCCGGTCGGCGTGCTCGGGATCGTCGTCTCGCAGCTCGTGATCCGCGAGTCGCGCGACACGTCGCACGAGCAGCGGCTCGATCTGCCTGGTCTGCTCACCTCGATCGGCTTCCTCTTCTCGCTCTGCTATGCGCTGATCGAGGGAAACCAGCACGGCTGGGGCTCGCCCGAGATCCTCGGTCTCTTCGCCGCGGCCGCCTTGCTGCTCGGCGCCTTCGTGCTGGTCGAGCTCCGGCAGCGGCTGCCGATGCTCGACCTCTCGCTGTTCAGGATCGGCGCGTTCGCAGGCGCCAACGTCGTCGCGATGCTCGTCTCGCTCGCCATGTTCGGCGTCTTCTTCTACGTCTCGATCTACATCCAGACGATCCTCGGCTACTCCGCCGTGCAGGCCGGCGCGATGTTCCTACCGATGACGATCCTGATCATCCTCGTCGCGCCGATCGCCGGCCGGTTCTCCGACAGCGTCGGCTCGCGCTGGTTGATGGGCGGCGGCATGACGCTGGTCGCGATCTCGCTGCTCCTCTACCAGCGCGCCGGCCTGCATTCCGACTTCTGGACGCTGCTGCCGTCCATGCTGCTCGGCGGCGTCGGGATGGCGTGCACGATGTCGCCGATGACCGCGGCGGCGATGGGTGCAGTGCCCGTCGACAAGGCAGGCGTTGGCTCGGGTGTGTTGAACAGCTTCCGCCAGGTGGGGGGCTCGCTCGGGATCGCGCTCATGGGAGCGATCGTCGCCACATTCATCCACCACAGTCCGACCTCCGCTGCCGGCGCGCAGGACTTCGTGAACGGCCTGCACTCGGCGCTCGCGGTCGCCGCCGCGATCAGCTTCGCCGCTGCGATCGTCGCGATCGTCACGGTGCGGACGCGGCCGGAGGTCGTGCGCGAGCACATCGCGGAGCTCGCCGCGTGAGCACGACCGCTACTCGCATGCCGGCGGCCGAGCGCCGCCAGCACCTGGTCGACACCGCGCTCCGGCTCTTCACGGAGGGGAGCTACCACGGTACGACGACTGCCGAGATCGCCCGCGCGGCCGGCATCTCCGAGCCGATCCTCTACCGCCACTTCGCGTCCAAGCGCGACCTCTACCTCGCCGCGCTCGAGCACGTCTGGAGCAAGGTCCGGGCGGGCTGGGAGCGTGCACTCGCCGACGCGCCCGACGCCTGCGCAGCTGTCGAGGCGATCGGCAAGGCACACGCCTCAGTCCGCTCCGCAAAGTTCCAGCTCGCCGAGCTGTGGGTGCAGGCCCTGAGCGAGGCGTCGGAGGATCCGGAGCTGCGGCGGCACCTGCGCCGGCACATGCGGGAGGTACACGACTTCGTGGCGGACCTGATCCGCCGCGGACAGGAGCAGGGAGCGATCGCCGCCGAGCGCGACGCCGACTCCGAAGCGTGGATCATGCTCGCGGGCGGCATCCTCGGCATGGTCGGCCGCCGAGTCGGCCTCCTCGACGAGCGAGAGCTAGAGGCGATCCGCAGCGCCCGCCTCTCGTGGCTGCGCGCCTGACCCGTCAGCTCTGACCGTGCGGCGCCCGACATGCGCGGGCGTAGCACCCGCTCGTGCAATGAAAAGGCCCCGGCTGCGGCTCCGGGGCCTTCTCGAGAGGCGCGCCACTCCTGGCTGGTTCAGAGGAAGCGGATCTGCGGCCCACCCGCCTCATCGCCTTACCGGGAGCTCCCGGCGCGCCCCCTGCGAACCGCGGCCTGGCGTCCGGCCTGGTTGCAAGGTGCGCTCACTATAGGAGCCTTCGGCGCGCTAGTCAAGTAGCTCGGTCAAGTGATTCTGCGTTCCGCATGGTTGACCCAATTTCCCGATGAATACGCTCAAATGGGGGATAGGCGAACCCGCCAACTTGCGCTTCAGTGAAGTATGCGCTTGACTAAGGCGCGCCGAGAGATGCCGATGCGAGAGACCGCCAGCCGCACGAGAACCACCCCCGAAGGGCGCCGCCTCGGGGAGCGCCTTCGCCAGCTCCGCGTGGCCGCCGGGCTGACGCAGAGCGACCTCGCGGGCGATCGTTTCTCCAAGGAATACGTCTCCCAGATCGAGCGCGGCAAGACGCGCCCGACCTCGGGCACGATCGAGTGGCTCGCCGACCGCCTCGGCGTCGACGCCGGCTTCCTCGCGAGCGGCGTCGCGACCGACGAGCGCGCCCGGCTCGAAGGCGCCCTCACGCGGGCCGAGGCGCTGTACGAGGCACAGGAGGACGGAGACGCGGCGGAGGCTTTCGAGCCGCTCGCCGCGGCTGCGCGCGCGACCGGCGTGCCCGAGCTGCAGGTTCGGGCGCTCGTCGGCAGCGGCCTCTCGAAGATGCGCATCGGCGACCACCGCGCCGCAGTCGAGCTCCTCAACGAGGCGCGCGCGATCTCGGAGGCGGAATCGTTCTCCGACGTCGAGCGGGCAGACGTCCTGCTCCGGCTCGGCGGCTGCCGCTACCAGCTCAACAGCATCCAGACGGCGCTCGCGCTGTTCAATGAGGCTCTTGGGCTCGCTGAACGCTCCGGCCTGCCGTGCGACGCGCTCAAGGCGAACATCCTTTCCTGGCGCTCGCGCTGCTGGCAGCGTCAGCGCGACTACGAGGCCGCACGCGACGACGTCGAGCAGGCGCTCGAGCTGTCGCGCGGCGTCGACGACCTTCGCACGATCGGTGCTGCGTACTTCCAGGCTTCGCTAATCGCCGACCGCGAAGGGCACTGGGTGCTCGCGCGCAACTACGCCGAGCGGGCGCGCGAGGCCTATGGGGAGCTCGCCGACCGCGTCCACGTCAGCCAGCTCACGAACAACCTCGGCGGCCTGAACTTCCTGCTCGGGAACACCGAGCAGGCGGTGGAACTGCTCAAGGAGTCGTTCGCGATCGCGCTCGAGCTCGGACGCGACTCGGATGCAGGCCGCGCGGTCTCTTCGCTCGCCCAGGTCCATCTCCGGACGGGCAACGTCGAACAGGCGGAGGAGCAGGCGCGTCACGCGCTCGAGCTGCTCGACGGTCGCGTCGACTACGTCGACGAGGTCGGCAGCGCGCATCTCGTGCTCGGTCGGGCCCTGCTCGAGCAGGATCGGCTCGACGAGGCCGAGTCGGCCTTCGCCGCCGCCGAGGCCTGCTTCGGCGAGCTCGGGTCCGGCAGCCACCGCGCCGCCGCGTGGATCGCGCGAGGCGACCTGGCAGCGCGGCGGGGAGACCACGAACGTGCCGCCGAGCTCTATCGCACTGCCGCAGAGGCTCTGCAGGACGTCCGCTTCTAGGAACCGGAAGGAGGTGACGACTTGACGAAGGCAAGGCTCATCTATCTGCTCATCATTGCGTCGCTCTTCGCGTACATCCTCGCTTGCACCCGTGGCCACGGCGGCTTCGGCATGAGCGACGGCGGCGGCTTCTAGAAGGACTTCGCGGCACCGGCGACGCTCGACCGTCTAGGCGTCGCCGCCGACGGAGCCCATCCGTTCCAGGACGACCTGGGGCACACGGACGGTTGGGCTGAGCCGCAAGCACATTCGCACGACCTCCGCGCAGTCCTCGGGCCGGATCATCTCCTCCGGCGCGAGCCCGGACCACTGCGCCATCGGCGTGTCGACGAAGCCCGGACAGAGAGCGATCGCGCGCACGCCGTCGGCGTCGAGCTCGCCGTTGAGCGAGCGGGTGAGCGCGATCACCGCCGCTTTCGTGGCGCCGTAGGTCGCGAGGCCTGGCGTCGGGACCGTGCCAGCGATCGAGGCGAGGTTGACGATCCAGCCTTTCGACTCGCGCAGCAGCGGGATCGCCGCCTGCGTGACGAGGAAGAGACCGCGCAGGTTGACGTCGAGCTGGAGGTCGAGCTGTTTCGCCGGAAGGTCCTCGACCCGGCCGGCGATGCCGACGCCGGCGGAGTTGACGAGGACGTCCAGCCCGCCGACGCGTTCGCGGTGCTCGGCGACGATCCGCTCGCACTCCTCCGCCTCGGCGACATTTGCGGCAACGGCCGCGGCGCCGAGGTCGGCCGCCGCCTCCTCGACCTTCTCGCGCCGGCGCGAGACGAGCGTCAGGTCGAAGCCTTCGTCCCGCAGCATCCGCGCGATCGCGAGCCCGATGCCTGACGAGCCGCCGGTGACGAGTGCAGAGCGGGCCATTGCGCCTACAGTAAACGGCGTGGAAGCCGCGAGCCTGACGAGCCTCACCGCGGGAGGCGGCTGCGCGGCGAAGTACTCGGCCGCGCGGCTCGAGGAGCTGCTGAAGGGCTTCGTCCCGGCGGAGGCGGAGGACCTTCTCGTCGGCCTCGACCCGGCGGACGACGCTGCGGTCTACCGCCTCGACGCAGAGCGGGCGCTCGTCTTCACGGTCGACTTCTTCCCGCCGCTTGTGGACGATCCCGCCCTCTTCGGCCGGATCGCCGCGACGAACGCACTGAACGACGTCTTCGCCATGGGTGGCACACCGCTCCTCGCGCTCTCGATCGCCGCTTTTCCGGAGGAGCTCGCCACCGACATCGTCGCGGCCGTCTTCTCCGGCGCGGACGAGATGGTGCGGGCGGCCGGCGCGATCCTCGCCGGCGGCCACACGATTCGCGACACCGAGCCGAAGTACGGTCTCGCCGTCGTCGGCACCGTCCATCCGGACGGCGTGTGGGTCAAGAGCGGCGCCCGGCCCGGCGACGCCGTCTTCCTGACGAAGCCGCTCGGCACCGGGCTCGTCCTCGCGGCGAAGGGCGAGCTTGCGGAGGCGACGCGCTGGATGACGACGCTCAACGACCGCGCGGCCGAGGTGCTGCGCCCGGTGTCGCCGCACGCGGTCACCGACGTCACCGGCTTCGGGCTGCTGGGGCACGCGCACGAGACGGCGGAACGGAGCGGTGTCCGGATCCGGCTCCGGGCCTCCGCGCTCCCCGCGCTCGAGGGCGCGCTCGAGGCGGCCCGCGCGGGCGTCCGCACCGGCGGCGATCCGCGCAACCGCGACTTCGCCGGTTCCCATGTGTCGAGCGACGGGGTGCCGGAGGAACTGCTCGCGCTCGCCTACGACGCCCAGACGGCGGGCGGGCTCCTCGTGACTCTGCCGGCGGAGAAAGCGCTCTCGCTCGAGGCGGAGTTCGGGCGCGCCGGCCTCTTCTTGGCGCGCGTCGGAACGGTGGAAGAGGGCACGGGCGTCCTGCTCGAGCCGTAGGGCGGGAACCGCTCTAGACTCGGGGGTCGTGCACGCGGAACCCGCATCAGCGGCAATGCCGCGCCGGGCTAGCGCGACAGTCTCGCCGGTCGTCTTCCGGCGCATCGCATTCGCGGCCGTGGGCGTGCTCATCGCCATCGTCGCCACCGGGGCGACCGTCCGCCTCACGGGCTCGGGGCTCGGCTGCCCGCACTGGCCGACGTGCACGACGACGCACGCGCTGCCGCGCGGCTACCACTCCGACATCGAGTTCTCGAACCGCGTCGTCTCGGCCGTCACCGTGATCACGACGCTGGCGCTCGCCATTGCGGCATGGCGCACCCGCGGCCTCGGGCGCCGCGGCCGCTGGCTGGCGACGGCCGTCTTCGTGGGGACGCTCGCGCAGGCGCCGCTCGGCGCGATCACCGTCTACTACGACCTGAACCCGTACCTCGTGATCACGCACCTCCTGCTCTCGCTCACGGTGCTGTCGCTCGCCGTGCTCACGCTGCTCGAGGCATCCCGCCTCGTCCGCGGCGGCGGAGATCCGCTGCCGACGATCGCGCGGCTCGGCGGGCTCGTCCTCGTCACCGCCGTTGTCGTGCTCGCCGTGAGCGGAACGGCGGCGACCGCGGCGGGCCGCTTCCCGGGCAGCTCCGGCGCGCAGGTGGTGCCGCGGCTCGGCCACTTCTATCCCGCCGTCTACTGGCACGTGCGCACCGTCGCCGCGTTCGGGATCGTCTTTCTCGTGCTCGCGGGCTGGGCGTGGACGAGACGCCGGCTGTACCCGTGGCTGCTGCGCGGCTGCGCGGGGCTGCTCGCGATCCTCGCCGCGCAGATGACGATCGGCGAGGTGCAGTACCGGACGTACGGCGGCGTGCCGTGGTGGCTGGTGCTGCTGCACGTCGCGACGGCGGCGACCCTCGTCGCCTGGACGGTGGGCCTCGTGGCGCGTATCTGGCGTCCCGTCCGAGCGGACTAGACTCGGAGAATGTCGGAGCTGATCGTCTCCTCGCGGCCCGAATTGCGCCGCCCGGTTCTCGTCGCCGCCTTCCGGGGCTGGAACGACGGCGGCCAGGGAGCGACGCTTGGCGGCGGCTACCTCGCCCGGCAGTGGGGCGCGGAGTCGTTCGCGGAGATCGACCCGGAGAACTTCTACGACTTCCAGGCGGTGCGCCCGCAGGTCTCGCTCGAGGAGGGGCTGACGCGGAAGCTCGAGTGGCCGGCGAACACGTTTCTCCATGCGCCGATCCCCGACCTCGATCGCGACGCCGTGATCCTGCTCGGCGTCGAGCCCAACCTTCGCTGGAAGACGTATTCCCGGCTCGTGGTCGAGCTCGCGCAGGACCTCGGGGTCGAGCTGTTCGTCACGCTCGGGTCGCTCCTCGCCGACGTGCCGCACACGCGGCCGGCCCCGGTGAGCGCCGCCGCGAGCGATCCGGGGCTCGTGGAGGAGCTCGGGGTCGAGCCGTCGCGCTACGAGGGGCCGACCGGAATCGTCGGCGTGCTGCTCGACGCCTGCCGCCAGGCGGGCATCCCGTCGGTGAGCCTGTGGGCGGCCGTGCCACACTACGTCTCGCTCGCCCCGAGTCCCCGCGCCGCGCTCGCGCTCTGCCGCCGCCTCGGCGAGCTGGTCGGCACCGACATCGACCTCGCCGAGCTCGAGCAGGCGGCGGAGGAATACAACGAGCAGGTGACCGAGGCCGTGGCCTCCGACTCCGAGACGGCCGCCTACGTCGAGGAGCTCGAGCGCCGGGTCGACTTGATGGAGGCGGCCGAGGAGCTTCCGTCGGGGGAGAGTCTCGCCGCAGAGCTGACGCGCTTCCTCCGCGAACGTGAGGAAGACGACGACGACGCCGGCGAAGCCGCCGGCGGGCCTGCGGGCTAACTGCTAGCCGGCCGCGAGCAGCTCGAGCCGGTTGCCCCACGGATCGGCCGTGTAGACGCGGCGGACGCCGGGGAGTGAGTCGTCCCACTCGACGCGCTCGCCCGCGGCTTCGAGGCGCACCGCGAGCCTGTCGAGCTCTTCGGCCGGGACACGGAACGCGGGATGTGCCTTCCTCGCCGGCGCGAACATCTCCTCGACACCGACGTGGAGTTGAGCGGTGCCGCCGAGGGCGAACCACACGCCGCCGCGCGAGCGCAGAGGCTCGGGCTTCTGGAGCTCCTCGAGGCCGAGTAGGCCGCCGAAGAACCGGCGGGCCTCCTCCTCGCAGCCGGGAGGTGCTGTTAGCTGGAAGTGGTCGAGCTCGATGACTCGGCCTTGTCGGCTGACGAAGCTTCCGGCTGCTCGTTCGGCTGCTCCTGCTTGGGAGCCGGGGCCGCGCCGTTCCCGCCGCCGCCCTTGCGCCGCCGCCGCCGGCGCCGCCTGCTGCGGCCGCCGCCCTGTTTCGGGGCTGGGAGGTTCTCCGCCAGTGCTAGCGCGACCTCCTGAATCGATCCGAGCTGCTCGCGTGCATCGTCGATGAGCTTCGTCGCCCGCGGCGTGTAGCCCTCGGCCGAGGCCAGGAGCGCGGCGCCCACCGGAAGCGGCAGCTCGCGGGCCGCGTGCACGAGCTTCGCCGCGTTCTCCTCATGGCGATGACCGCGGGAGTTCGCCAGCGCGCCGAGCAGCCGCTTCGCCTCGGGATACTCCGCCGAGGCCCGCCGGTCCTGCACCTTGCGCGTCGCGCGGGCCAGCCGCCACGTCCACCGCGCGAGGATCTGCTCCGGCGCGTCGGGTTTCTCCTCGCCGATTGCGCGCAGGAGGATGCGGATCCCCGCCAGCCGCTCCTTCTCCCACGTCGGCGCCTGCGTCACGAGCGTGACGAGGTCGTCGAAGTCGGCGCGCTCGACTCGCATCGAGACGCGGTCATGCAGGGCCATCATCCGCAGCCGCCGGTTCGGGTTCTCGGCCGCGGCCGTAGCGAGGAACTGCTCGAGCGCCGCCTTGCTCGCGCTCCGGTCGGTCAGCTTCTGGACGAACGAGGCGCGCTCGTCGAAGCGGATCTGGCGGCCGGCGATCGTCGCCCAGTAGCGCTGCTCGTCCTCGTCGAGGTACTTCGGGTCGATCCGCTGCCACTCCCGCTGGATCACGTTGATGCGGCGGCGGACGTCGGGTGTGACCGGCACGAGCCACGGCGCCGGCGTGAGCCGGCGGCGGGCGCGGCGCTGCGAGCGGCGGCGCGGTGCCGGGGTGACGCGTGCGCCCTCGCGGTAGAAGTCGGCGTCGAGAAGGGAGTGAAGCGAGACGACTCGCTCGTTGTGGGTCGCGCCCTTGGGGACGAAGTCGACGACGATCCCCGCCTCCTTGCGCGGGTGGAGGCGCATGATCCGCCCGATCCGCTGCTGGTACACGCGCTTCGAGGCCGTCGGCGCGAGGTGCATGCAGACGGTCGCGCGCGGCGAGTTCCAACCCTCGGCGAGCAGCTGCGCGTTGATGAGCACGTTGATCTCCCCGCGCTCGTACGCGGCGAGCGTCTCGGCGAGGCGCACCGGCGGCGTCCGGCCTGAGACCGCCTCGGCCTTCAGCCCGGCGGCCCGGAACTCCTTGGCGAGGTTGTAGGCGTGCTCGACGCCGGCCGCGTAGACGATGCCCGGCGTGTTCTCGAAGCGGTCGCGGTACATGCCCGCCGCGGCCTGGTTCAGCGCCTGGTGGTCGAGGGTCTTGGCGAGGATCTCCTGGTCGAAGTCGCCGCCGACGATCGGCACCGCGTTGATCGCCGTGACCGGCGGCACGCGCAGGTCGCGCAGCGGCGCGATCAGCCCGCGGCGCGCGGCATCCTGTAGCGGCAGGTCGTCGACCGATGCCGGGAAGACGTCGGAGACCTGCTTCGCGATCAGCTGCTCCGTCGCGGTCATCCCGATGTAGATGGGCTCGGGGAAGGAGCGGATCGCCGCCGACGTCTTCTCCCCGAGCGCCGTGTGCGCCTCGTCGCAGATCACGAGCTGGTACGCGTCGCGGTCGATCGAGTCGACATGCCGCGCGAACCACGCGTACGTCTGGATCGTGAGAGGAGCCTGCTTCGCGCTGCGGCTGTCGCGCGTGATGATGTCGGTGATCCGCTTGCCGTAGCCCTCGGTCTTCAGGTCGCGCTGGAACTGGGAGACGAGCAGGCGCCGGTGGGTGAGGATGAGCACACCGAGCGTGCGGGCCGCCTCGACGAAGCCCGCCGCGGCGATCGTCTTCCCCGACGCGGTGGGGTGGCGGAACCGATAGCGGCGCACGGCGCCCGGGTCGTCCTGTTTCGGTTCCTCCGGGAGCTCTGCGTCCGCGATCTCGACGACGAGCGTTGAGTCCTCGTCCTCGTCCTCCACCGCCAGCTCCTCGAGCTCCTCCGCCGTCGCTGCGCGGCCGTTGCCGTTCCCGTTGCCCCCGTTCGCGTCGTCGTAGCGCTGGCTCGCGGCAATGAGCTCGGTGAGCATCCCCGCGAGCGCGTCGATCTGGTGGCGCCGCAGCGCGGTGCCGCCGGCGGTGCGCGGCTCCGGCTCCGCGAGCACGCGCTCGAGGCCGAGGAGGAGGCCGTAGCGAACCTTCCACTGCGTCGACGGAGCCTTCTTTCCGGCGTCGATCTCGGCGAGCGCCTCGTCGAGAGCGCGCCGGCGGGCGGTGCCCTCGGCGAGCGCTTGGGCCGGGTCCTCGCCCTCGCGCACGAACGGCTCGCCCGCCCACGCTTCCGCGCGGAGAGCGGCGGCGACTATCGGGTCTGCCGCCTCCAGTGAGCTGATCGGCTGGATCGCTTCTTGCATATGCACAGCACGCTGAGGTGCTGCCGTTCATCGAAGAGATGCGCGGCGCTCGGCTTTGATTCCCCTGGGCGAGCGGCGCAACCGGAAGAATACCCTCCCGGCCCGATCCGTCAACGTCCCGCGCGGGGGCTAGAGGCCCATCCCGCCGAAGATGGCAAAGGGATTGGCCGGCTCGACCTCCCAGACGAGCCCGCCGCCGGGCTCGACCTCGCCGTGGAGGCGGGTCGCCAGCGCGTCCGCGTCCTCGCGGCTCGCGGTGCCGACGATGAGGTACTGGAAGCGGCGCTCGGGCTTGTAGCCCTCGGCCTCGAGCCGCTCGGCGAGCGCGTTCGCCTCCTCCCGCGAGGCGCACTCGACGCGCACCTCCCACGGCGCGAAGCCGCGGTCGAGCTCTTCCTCCTCCCAGGTCTCGCCCGGCGGCTCGTCGTCCCAGCGATCCTCCTTGTCGAGCCAGTGCTCGATCCGGCTCGTGCGCGCCTCGATGCCGTGCTCGCGGAGCTCCGCCTCGACGACCGCGTGGGCACTCTCCGCCGCCGCGCGAGTCGCGGCGTAGACGAAGACGGTCTCGCCGTCCCGCGAGACCGCGAGCCGGCGCGCCTCGAGGTCGCGCGCGAGCTCGCGCGCCTCCGAGCCGAGGTTGCCCGAGAGCCGATCGAGCAGGCCGCTCGCGTGCTCCTCCTCCTCGACCTCGATCCGGATGCGCCAGTCGTCCTGAGCCATGTCGTCGCGAGCGTAACCTGCGGCGCGTGGACTGGCGCGAGCGGTACGACCGCGCGGCGGCGTGGTACGCGGCCGGGGAGACGCGGGAACCGGACGAGCGGCAGCTCGTGCAGCTCGCGAACGCGGCCTGGGCGGCGGGGCTCTCGCTCCTCATGGCGGGCGACCGCGAGGGAGCGGCCGAGTGGCTGCGCCGCGCGGCGGCTCGGTATCGCGAGAGCTGGGACGCCGGTGCGGCGGCGGATGCTTGGGGACGTCCGATCGGCGCGATGAAGGCGCTGCTCATCGCCGGCGAGGATCCGGAAGAGGCCGCGCGCTGGGCGCTCGACGCCGGCGCGGCGGACGCGGGGTCGCCGATCGGGCGCTACGCCGGGGCGCTCGCGCTCCTCGTCCTCGAACGGGACGAGGAGGCCGCGGCGGTTGCAGCAACGCTCGGCGACGGTTTCCCGAGCGACGTCGCGGGCGCTCTCCGCGCGCTCGCAGCGCGCGACGCGGATGCGTACGCCGCGGCCGTCGCCGCGGTGCGTCGTTCCTTCGAGACGAGGGACGACTTCCTCGAGGACATCACGGTTCCCGACACCGCGCTGGCGCTCGACGCGCTAGAGCTTCGTCGCCGCCGAGCGGTCTAGGACGGCGCGCGTCGCGCCATCCGCCGCGCGCGCGAGGCTGCCCGGCGTGTCGCGCGACGGCTCGCCGCCGAGTGCGCGTGCGACGGCGTCTGCCTTCTCCTCGCCCGCGACGAGGAAGAACAGCTCGCGCGTCGCGCACAGTCGCGGCAGCGTCAGCGTGATCCGGTCGACGAACGGCTCGTGCCCGGACTCCGAGCCCACGACGTTGCGGTCAGTCACGTCGAGCGTCGGGAAGTTCGGAAAGAGCGACGCTACATGACCGTCCGGGCCGAGGCCGAGGAGGACGAGGTCGAAGGTGGCGACGCCCGTGAGCTCGCGCTCGTACGCGTCGGCCCCGGCGTCGCGGCCGAGCTCTCCCTGTATGCGGTGGGTTGCGCCCGGCGGTTGCTCGAGCCGGTCGAGGAGCGCCTCTTTCACCAGCCCATAGTTCGAGAGCTCGTCATCCGGCGGCACGCAGCGCTCATCGCCCAACCAGAGCGCGACGCGGCTCCAGTCCGGCTCGAGGTCCGCGGCGAGCTCGTACGCGAGCCGGGGCGTCGAGCCGCCGGTGAGAACGATGCTGCCGCCGACGCGCGCCTGCTCGGCGAGCCGCTCGGCGACGAGGTGCGCGGCTTCCGCGGCGTCCGCGACGACGGTGATCTCGACCGAGCTCACCCTCCCTCGGCGAGCTCCCGCGCGCGGTCCATCGCAGCCTGGATCGCGTTGAGGAACGCCGCGCGCACTCCCGCCTGCTCGAGCTCCCGGATGGCGGCGATCGTCGTGCCGCCGGGGGACGTGACCGACTCGCGCAGCTCGACGGGGTGCATGCCCTGGTCGCGGAGCTGCTTCGCCGTCCCGAACATCGTCTGCACGACGAGGGTCGTCGAGATCTCGCGGGAGAGGCCGAGCAGGATGCCCGCCTCGATCATCGCTTCGGCGAGGAGCGCGAAGTAGGCGGGGCCGGAGCCGGAGACGGCGGTGATGGCGTCCATCGATCTCTCCGGTACTCGGACGACGCGGCCGAGGTGCCCGAGCAGCTCCTCGGCAAGCGCGAGCTGCTCGTCGCCGGCGTGGGCGCCCGAGCAGATGCCGGCCATGCCTTCGTGCACGGTCGCCGGCGCGTTCGGCATCGCGCGCACGACCGGGACGCCTGCGGCGATCCGTTCCTCGATGTGCGCGGTTGGGATGGCGGCCGCGACCGAGACGACGGTCTGTTCGGTCATCAGGTGTGTGCCGATCTCGGCGAGCAGGCCGTCGATGTCCTGCGGCTTGACCGCGACGACGACGACGCCGGCGCCGCCGACGGCCGCCGCGTTGTCGGCGGTGGCCTCGACGCCGTAGCGCTCGCGCAGCTCGGCGAGCCGTTCCTGCTCGCGGGAGGTCACGACGATCTCGGACGCGTCGCGCCAGCCGGAGCTGAGGAGACCGGAGAGGAGGGCCTCGCCGATCCGCCCGCCACCGAGAATCGCGATTCTTCTGTTCATTCCGGAAGCCTAGGCCGCGCGGGCCGCGGGCAGCGGGATCAGGCCGCGGCCGAGGCCGGCGAGGAGGTAGACGCTCGCGAGGCCGGCCCACTCGCCGTACGGCTCGAGCAGCTCCGCCGTCTCCCATCCCTCGACCGGCCGCCCGCGCAGCGCACGCAAGAGCTTGATCAGCCCGAGGTCGCCGACGAGCCCGTGCTCGAAGCGGCCGAGCCCCTCGAGGCAGACGACGCCGGCCGACCACGGCCCGAGCCCGCGCTCGCGCTCGAGGCGGCGGACGACCCCATCTGTCGGCAGCGTGTGGAGCCGCTCGAGCTCGAGGCTGCGGCAGAGGCGGACGAGGGCCGCGCCACGCCGCTCGTGCAGCCCGAGCCGACGCAGCTCGAACGGCGCAGCGGACGCGAGTGCGGAGGTTGTAGGAGGTTCGCAGAGACCGGTGGCAGCCACCGCACGGCTCTGGAACGCGCGGATCACGCGGCGTTCGAGACTTCGTGCCGTCTTCCAGTCGACGAGCTGCCCGCAAACGGCGCGCAGGAGCGACTGCGCGACCGTCGCCGTCCGTACCGGGCGCAGACCGCGCAGGTGCTTGGAGGCCCGACCGAGCAGCGGGTCGTCGGCGACGCGCCGGAGGAATCCGGAGTGGTCGTCGTCGAGCGCGAGCATCCAGCGGAGCTTCTCGGCGGGCTCCGCCGACTCCGAGCGGATCGTCACGGTGCCGTCGGGCGACTGCCACGCGCGTGCGACCCCACCGCGACAGCGGGCGGTGACGAGGCCTTCCCGCACCTGTCTCGTCGCGTCGCCGGCGAGTCGCGCGGAGAGCGCGAGCGAGTACGGACCGCTCGGGCGGACGGCGATTTCGACCATTTCCCGAGCCTACTGCCTCGCCGGGACACGGCTCCAACAGCGTCTTGCGACGGACGCGCGCGCGGCCTACCTTCGGCGCGTGAAGAGATCCCTCACGCCGGTCGATGTCCTGCTCGGGGTGCTGCTCATCGCGGCGGTCGTCGTCGTGTTCGCGCACGGGCACGGACACGCGTCGCACGCGATCCTCGCCGACCCGGTGCGCACGCCGGGCGTCGTCAACCCGGACGTGACGCAGGTGAACATCCGCTCCACGATCTGCCGTCACGGCTGGACATCCACGATCCGTCCGCCGGTCGAGTACACGAACAACCTCAAGCGGAAGCAGATGAGGTTCTACGGCGAGAAGGGCTCGCTCTCCGACTACCAGGAGGATCACCTGATCAGCCTCGAGCTCGGCGGCAACCCCACCGACCCGCGCAACCTCTGGCCCGAGCCCTACCCGCGCGCGGCGGATGTGGACAAGATCGAGAACGAGCTCAACGCCGAGGTCTGCTCGGGACAACTTACGCTCGCGCAGGCGCAGCAGCGCGAGGACGACCTGAAGCACACGCAGGGCTAGGCGTCGAGCTCGGCAAGGAGGCCGGGCACGTCCAGCCGCTTCGTCGTCATCGCGACCCCGGAGCCGTCTTCAGGACGCGGCCACTCTGCCTGGGGCCGGTCACGGTAGAGCTCGACGCCGTTCGAGTCGGGGTCGCGCAGGTAGATCGCTTCGCTGACGCCGTGGTCGCTCGCCCCGTCGAGTGGGATTCCGGCATCGACGACCCGCCGCACCGCGTCCGCGAGTGTGCGCCGGTCCGGGTAGCGAATCGCGGTGTGGAAGAGGCCGGTCGTGCCCGGAGGCGGAGGAGAGCCGCCCTTCGACTCCCATGTGTTCAGACCGATGTGATGGTGGTATCCACCGGCCGAGATGAAGGCAGCCTGGTCGCCGTGGCGCTGCTGGAGCTCGAAGCCGAGGACGCCGCAGTAGAAGTCGAGCGCACGGTCGAGATCGGAGACCTTCAGGTGCACGTGGCCGATGTCCACGCGTGGATCGACGGACGTGGATTCCACGCGGCGATCGTATCTCGCGGTGAGCGCCCGTACCCAGAAGCCGAGGTGTGCGCTATACCTGGGGAGGCGATATGAGCAGCAAGCCGGTCGAGCAGCTCTCGCAGGTGATCGTCCGCTTCGCGGGCGACTCGGGCGACGGCATGCAGCTCACCGGCTCGCAGTTCACGTCCGAGGCGGCGCTGCTCGGCAACGACATCTCGACCCTGCCCGACTTCCCCGCCGAGATCCGCGCGCCCGCTGGCTCGCTGCCCGGCGTCTCCGGCTTCCAACTCCACTTCGCCGACCACGACATCCTCACGCCGGGCGACGCGCCGAACGTCCTCGTCGCGATGAACCCGGCTGCACTGAAGACGAACATCGCCGACCTGCCGAGGGGCGGAAGCCTGATCGTCGACGCCGACGCCTTCACCGAGCGGAACCTCAACAAGGCCGGCTATGCGCAGAGCCCCCTCGAGGACGGCTCGCTCGACGAGTACCAGGTGCACGCGGTGCCCCTGACGTCGCTGACCGTCGGCGCCCTGAAGGAGGTCGAAGGCGTGACGCCGCGCGAGGCCGAGCGCTCGAAGAACATGTTCGCGCTCGGGCTGATGTC
>DASYOZ010000042.1:0-2780 GCA_036007185.1 Gaiellaceae bacterium
ACGCCAACGGCCGAGACCAAGATGGTCGCTGCGAGCGCCAACGCTCCGAGGAAGATCCGCTTCAGCTTCATACCGGTCGACTCCTCCCTTTTCGCTTGCCTCTCTTGCCCACTGTCCGCGGATTGCGGGAGAACATGGGCCCCGACCCGCCGAAGCTATAAGCGAGTCACCGCGTATTGCGCGTCGAGGCGGCAGCATTCCGGTAACGATTCAGCGAGTGCCGACGAACACGGCGCCATACATCCTCGACCCGGTCACGGGTAATCCCTAGAGAGTGAAAGGCGTGGAGGGCCGCCCGCTCGGTGGCCCTCCACGCAATCAGTAGGCTCGTCCCGTGGCCGTGCCCGTGCCTGCAAGCCGTGCCCTCTCCTCGTCGCAGCTCGAGACGCTCGCCGAGCGCGGCGAACGCCGAACGGCGCGAGTCGACGACGTGCTGTACACGGTCGGCGACACGACCTACCCGTTCATCGCGATCGAGGAAGGCGAGGTGGCGATCCTTGACGCCGCCGGCAACGAGATCATCCGCCACGGGCGCTCGGGGTTCCTCGGCGAGCTGAACCTTCTCTCGGGCCAAACCGTCTTCGTCGCTGCCGTCGTGACGCAGCCGCTGCGCTATATCGCGGTCGACCGCGACGAGCTCCGCAAGCTCCTGTTCGACGACGCGCCGCTGAGCGATCTGCTGCTGTCGGCGTTCATCGACAGGAGGGAGGCGCTGCAGCGCGTCGAGGGCATCGGCGTCGAGGTCGTCGGACCACGCGCGTCGGACGCGACCATGCGGATGCTCGGGTTCCTGCGCGCGAACCGACTCCCGTTCACCTGGCACGACCAGGCCCCGGCCGACGGCGAGGAGCCGCCGGTCGTGCGGCTACCGGGCGGAGTCGAGCTGAAGCAACCGTCGAGCGGCGACGTGCTGCGCGCGCTCGGGGTTGGGGCTGAGCTTGAGCGCCGCGAGAGAGTCGACCTGCTGGTCGTCGGCGCCGGCCCGGCAGGTCTGGCCTCGGCCGTCTATGGCGCCTCCGAGGGCCTCAAGACGCTCGTCGTGGAAAGTACCGCGCTCGGCGGCCAGGCCGGGTCTTCCCGCCGAATCGAGAACTACCTCGGTTTCCCCGCCGGAATCAGCGGCACCGAGCTCACGAGCCGCGCCGTATCACAGGCGCGCAAGTTCGGCGCCCGTCCTGCGACGCCCTATCGGGCCGTCGGGCTCGAGCCCGGCAACGGGCGCCATCTCGTGCAACTCGAGGAAGGGCACGAGATCTCGGCAAGAGCGGTCATCCTCGCCACAGGAGCCGAGTATCGGCGTCTTCCACTCGATGACCTCGCCGAGTACGAGGGGACGAGCGTCTTCTACGCCGCCGGCCCGCCGGAGGCGCAGCTCTGTGGCGCCTCGCGCGTCGCCGTGGTTGGCGGCGGCAACTCGGCCGGCCAGGCCGCCGTCTGGCTCGCCAAGGGCGGCGCGATCGTCACGCTCCTGCACCGGCGCGCCGACCTCCACGAGACGATGTCCGACTACCTCATCCATGAGCTCGAGCAGTCGTCCGGCATCGAGGTCCGTGACCGCAGCGAAATCGCAGAGATCCACGGCAGCGACGGTCGCGTCGAGGCGGTCACGCTCAAGGACGGGAAGCGCCTGCCGTTCAAGTTCCTTTTCCTCTTCCTCGGCGCCAGCCCGTGCACCGAGTGGCTGGGCGACGCTGTCGCGCGGCACACTGACGGCTTCCTCCTCACCGGCGATGCGGCCGGAGCCGGGAACCTGCTCGAGACGAGCGTCCCCGGCATTTTCGCAGCCGGCGACGTGCGTTCCGGCTCCACGAAGCGCTGCGCGGCCGCTGTCGGCGAGGGCGCCATGGCGGTGCAGTTCGTCCATGAGCACCTCGCCGTCCAGCCGGCGGAGGTGGCATGAGCGCCCGAGGCTGTAGCCACCTCGACCAGGTCACGGTGCGCGAGCTTCCCGCGGCCGTCGACGGCTGCGAGGACTGCCTGAAGATCGGCGGCAAGTGGCTGCACCTGCGGATCTGCCTGAGCTGCGGCCACGTCGGCTGCTGCGACAACTCCCCGAATCGGCATGCGACCGCGCACTTTCACGAGAGCGAGCATCCGATCATCCGCTCGCTCGAGCCCGGCGAGGACTGGAGCTGGTGCTACGTGGACGAGGTCGCGCTTGCGATCGAGGGAATCGCCGGGGAGACCCGCATCCCGCCTTCGCCGCTCCTGCAGTGACGGGGTCGCCCTACACGGGGCACTGCATGTGTGGAGGCGTGCGTTTCGAGGTGACCGAAGAGCCGCTGAGTGCGGGCTACTGCCACTGCACGCGCTGCCAGCGCCGGACCGGCACCGCGGCCTCGGCCCAGGCGCGGATCGTGCCCGGCTCGCTGCGCCTGCTCACCGGCGAGGAGCTCGTGCAGGAGTTCGCGCCCGAGGACGGCTGGCCGAAGTGCTTCTGCTCGGCCTGCGGCAGCGCCCTCTGGAGCAAGTACCCGGACACGGGAGACGTCGGGAGCGTCCGCCTCGGGCTCTTCGATCCCGGTCACGCGATCCGGCCCCGGTGGCACTCGTTCGTGGACTACGCCTGCGAGTGGGAGCCCATCCCCGACGACGGGCTCGAGCGCTACCCCGAAGGCAGGCCGCGTTAGGAGCTCTTACGGGTCGAGTCGTCGAGGGCGCGCTGAGCCGGGTGGGAGGGCCGGCCGAAGTAGAACCCCTGGGCCTGCTGGCAGCCGAGCCGGCGCACGATCGTGTGCTGCTCGGACGTCTCGATGCCCTCCGCGACGAGGTTGAGCTGC
>DASYOZ010000043.1:0-16597 GCA_036007185.1 Gaiellaceae bacterium
CGAGCGCCGGCGCGGCCACGGCGACCGTCCGCACCGCCCTAGGCATGCGCGACCTCACCCGGCCCCGCGCCCTCGAGCGCAGCGGCCAGATCGTCTCCC
Organism: Gaiellaceae bacterium; assembly: GCA_036007185.1. Lineage (GTDB taxonomy): Bacteria > Actinomycetota > Thermoleophilia > Gaiellales > Gaiellaceae > Palsa-739. Next base: position 100 of record DASYOZ010000043.1, read on the forward strand.
CGGCGCACGACGGCGACCGGCACGCCGGCCGCCTGCAGGCGCAGGAGGGCGGGCTCGGGCCGGCGGGGGCGGCCGAGGAAGCTGCCCGCATCGACGTGGACGAGCGCGACCTTGCGGTGCGTGAGCGCGCGCTCGAGGAGGCGGTCGACGAGCGCCGGCTCGATCCGGGAGGTGACCACAACCAGCTCGAGCGAGCGTGCCGCAGGCCCGACGCCCGACTCGAGCAGCGCGGCCACCGGGCTGCTTGCGTCGGGCTCTGCCGCCGCGAGGAGCTCGAGCGCGCGCTGCCACTCCGGCCCGTCGGACGAGACGGAATGCGTCTCCCGCCCCGTGGTGTTGAGCGCGAGGACGCAGCGGCGTCCCCGCCGGACCTGCGCGAGCAGGATCGAGCCGGCGACGCGGACGGCAGTGTCGAAGGACGAGTCCGGAGGCGCGCCGGCGACCCCGGCCGAGTCCCCGTCGAGGAGCACGGCGACCTCGTCACGCGGCGAGTCCTCGAGCTCCTTCACCATGAGCTCACCGCGCCGCGCGGTCGAGGGCCAGTGGACGCGCCGCAGCGACTCTCCCTGCTGGTAGTCGCGGACGCTGTGGAGCTCGAAGCCGACCGGACGCCGCAGCAGGAGCCGCCGCCCATGCTCGGCTCCCGCCGCACCTTCGAAGAAGACCCGCCCGAGCTCGGCGAGGCGCGGATAGACCACGAGCGCCTGCCGCCCCTCGAGCGCAAGCGTCCCCTCGGCGAGGCCGAACGGATCCGCAATCGAGAGGCGGACCGGCGAGAAGCGGTGCCGGCCGCGCGGCACGTCGTGGAGGCGGTAGGAGCCCGAGTGCCGGCCGCGTCCGCGCGGGCGCAGCTCGACCTCCTGGTCCCCGAGCCGCCCGACGCGCTCGTGGGCGACGACGCCCGGCAAGGGCACGCCGGGCTCTCGCTCGAGCACGAGCTCGATCGCCACGTCGTCTCGCTCGAAGACGTCCTCATGGGACCAGCGCCGGCTCACGCGCGGCTGGCGCAGCGTGATCCGTACCCACGCGAGCGCGAGCGGGACGGCGAGGACGAGCCCTGCCGCCACAGGGTAGATCGCCTGCGAGCCGAAGACAGCGGCGACGACCCAGCAGAGGACGCCGAGGGCCAGTACCGCCCGACCCCGGGCGGTCATCAGACCGGGACCGGGGTGTGCGCGAGCGCTTCCGCGACGAGCTCCTCCGGGCCGAGCGCGGCCGAGCGAGCCTCGGGCGCGAGGATGAGCCGATGGGCGAGCACCGGCACTGCAACGGCCTTCACGTCGTCGGGGACGACGAACTCCCGCCCGTCGGCGAGCGCCCGCGCCTTTGCCACCCGCAGCAGCGCGATCCCGGCCCGCGGGCTGGCGCCGAGGTAGAGACGCGGGTCGCTGCGCGTCTGGCGGAGCAGCGCGACGACGTAGCGGCCGAGGCTCTCCTCGACGTACATGCCACGCGCGGCCTCGACCAGCCGGAGCACGTCGGCGGCATCCGCGACCGCGGGCAGCGAGTCCAGCGGAGGCGCACTCGTCTGCTCGTCGAGCATCCGCGCCTCCTCGGCGAGGGGCGGGTAGCCGAGCGAGAGCCGCATCGTGAACCGGTCGAGCTGCGCCTCGGGCAGCGGATACGTCCCCTCGTACTCGATCGGGTTCTGCGTCGCCATGACCATGAACGGCGGCTCGAGCAGGTACGTGACGCCGTCGACCGACACCTGCCGCTCCTCCATGCACTCGAGCAGCGCCGCCTGCGTCTTCGGGGAGGCCCGGTTCACCTCGTCGACGAGAAGGAGCTGCGCGAAGACGGGGCCGGCCCGGAACTCGAACTCGTTCCGCTGCTGGTTGAAGACGTTGACGCCGGTCACGTCCGACGGGAGCAGGTCGGGCGTGAACTGGAGGCGGGCGAAGCGGCAGTCGAGCGAGCGCGCGAGGGCCTTCGCAAGCATCGTCTTGCCGACGCCGGGGAAGTCCTCGATGATCGCGTGCCCCTCGGCGACGAGGCAGAGCACGATGAGCCGCAGCGTCTCGTCCGGCGCGTGGACGACCCGGCCGAGGTTCTCGACGATGGTCGAGATCTGCCCACTCGGGGCGGGCTCGACGGCGATCTCAGCCATCGCGGAGCAGCGCCTCCACCTCGTCGAGGACTGCCGCAGCGATCTCGCCCTTCGGCGCCTTCGCGACCGTCCGTTCGCCGGCTGCCGTGAGGAGAGTCACCTCGTTCTCGTACGCGTCGAAGCCGATGTCGGTTCGCGAGACGTCGTTGAGGACGAAGAGGTCGGCGCCCTTGCCCACGAGCTTCTTACGTGCGCGCGCGAGACCCGCGTCCTCGGTCTCGGCGGCGAAACCGACGAGGAGTTGGCCCTCGCGGCGGCGTTCGCCGAGCGCCGAGAGCACGTCCGCCGTCGGCTCGAGCTCGAGCGTCCAGGTCGCAGTGTCCTTCGGCCGCTTGGACGCGAGCGCCTCGGCGGGCCGGTAGTCGGCGACTGCCGCAGCCATGACGACGACATCGGCCTCCGCGGCGCGCGCGAGCGCCTCTCGCTCGAGGTCTGCCGCGGTAGGCGTCTCGACGAGCTCAACTCCCGCGGGCGCCGGCACAGCGAGGTTGGCCGCGAGGAGCGTCACCTCGGCGCCGCGGCGGCGCGCCTCCGCCGCGACCGCGACGCCCATGCGGCCCGAGGAGCGGTTGCCGACGAAGCGGACCGCGTCGAGCGGCTCACGGGTTCCGCCGGCCGAGACGAGGACCCGCTTCCCGCGCAGCACGCTACTGCCGTGGAGCACCTCGAGCGCGGCGCGGAGGATCTCCTCCGGCTCGGCCATCCGCCCCACGCCGAGCTCTCCCTCGGCCGTCTCGCCCTCGTCCGGCCCGACGAGGACGACGCCCCGCTCCCGCAGCGCCTCCGTGTTCGCGCGCGTCGCGGGATGCGACCACATCCGTGGGTTCATCGCCGGCGCGACGACAACCGGCCCGCGATGTGCGAGCGCGGCCTCGGTGAGGACGTTGTCGGCGAGGCCGTGCGCGAGCTTCGCGAGGGTGTTCGCCGTACACGGCGCGACGACGAGCAGGTTGGCGCGCGTCAGGTGGAGGTAGACGTCGTCGCCCGGCGGACGGCGCGCGAGGGCGCGAAACGTCTCGGCTGTGACGAAGCGCTCGGCGCCCGGCGTGACGAGGGGCACGACGTCGTGGCCTTCCCTGACCAGCAGGCGGCAGAGCTCGCACGCCTTGTAGGCGGCGATGCCGCCCGTCACCCCGAGAAGGACGCGGGCCATGCCGAAATCATGCCTACCGGCGGCGGGCGCGGCTAGCCCGCGGGCGGCGCGTCAGGCGGTGTACTCGTACTTGAGCATGCCCTGTGAGACTTCTTCCAGGGCCATGGTCAGGTAGTTCTTCGACCGGCTCTCGACGAGAGGCGGCAGGTTGTCGCCGAAGGTGCCCTCTCCGAGCTGGTGGTGGTAGTTGTTGATCTGCCGGGCGCGCTTCGCCGCCACGATCACGAGCGCGTAGCGCGAGTCCACGTTCTCCAGCAGGTCGTCGACGCGGGGTTCGATCATCGCCGCGGCATGGTAGCTGCCGGGGACAGGAGGCCGGTCACGAGCCGCACGAGCTCGTCGACCGCGCGCTCGAGATCGTCGTTCTCGATCACGTGGTCGAACTCGTCGGCCTGCTCGAGCTGCTTCCGGGCGAGCTCGGTCCGCACGCCGATCTCCCCCGCGCTCTCGGTCGCCCGCTCACGCAGGCGCCGCTCGAGCTCCTCGACCCGCGCCGAGATGAAGATGGTCACCGCGCCGGCCAGCTCGTGCTTCACGCGCAGTGCGCCCTCGGTCTCGAGCTCGAGGAGCGGCACGTTGCCATGCTTCGCGATCCGCTCGAGCTCCGAACGGAGCGTCCCGTAGCGGTGGTCGGAGACGTAGTCGACGTGCTCGAGGAACTCGCCGCGCGCGACGCGGGCGAGGAAGTCGTCGTCGGAGAGGAACCAGTACTCGCGGCCGTCCTCCTCCGCGCGCCGGCGCTCGCGCGTCGTCGCCGAGACGGTGACCTCGATTCCCGGCACCCGTTCGACGAGCTTGTGGATCAGCGTTCCCTTGCCGGCGCCCGACGGGCCCGTCACGACGAGCACCGTGGGCATCCCTCCGACCGTCACTTACCGGCTGTTGAAGAGGCCGATGAGCTCGCCGCGCTGCCGATCCGAAAGGCCGCCGACCGTCTTGGACGGGCTGATCTTGCAGGTGTTGAGGAACCGTGACGCCTTCACGCGTCCGAACTTCGGCACCGCCATCAGGATGTCGATGACCTTCGCCGTCGAGACGTACTCCGGCGGGTTACCGAGGATCTGCTCGATCCGGACCTTGCCCTCCTTGAGGTCCTTCTTCAGCTTGGCGCGCCTGACGCGGACGTCGTTCGCTCGCTTGAGGGCGTCCATCCGCTGGTCGAGAGACCGGAGCGGCGCGTGCGCCTGGGTCTTGGTGGGGGACACGGAGCGCCGATCTTACCAATGCGCCCGCGACCTTCAAGCCGAGATTTTTCGCCTGGTTTCCGGGCTTTTTCTTGGTCCAAAAATGTCGTCCGGCGTGGCAACACCTGCCTCCGCACATGCGGCTGCAAGCTCGGCGCGGACGCGCGCGGGCGCGCCGGGATCGGCAAAGAGGACGGTTCCGAGCGCCACGTCGCGGGCGCCACAGGCGGCGAACTCGAGCGCGTCGCGGCCGGTCTGGATCCCGCCCATGCCGACGATCGGCAGGTCGGTGGCCTCGCGGCAGACGCTCACGGCGTGGAGGGCGATCGGCTTGAGCGACGGCCCGGAGAGACCGCCGCTGCCCCGTGCGAGCACCGGTTGCAGCCCGCGATCGAGGGCGACGGCGCGCAGCGTGTTGATGAGAGAGAGCCCGTCCGCGCCCGCCGATGCGGCCGCTCGCGCGACCTCCGCGACGTCGGGGTGCGCGGCGGAGAGCTTCGCATAGAGCGGCAGTTCCGTCGCGTTGCGGCAGGCGACCACGATCTCGGCCGCCGAGTCGGCCGCCTCGTCGACGTTCGGGCAGGAGAGATTCAGCTCGACCGCCTCGATCTCCTCCCGGGGAAGTCGCGCGCACGTCTCGGCGTAGTCGTCGGCGCAGAAGCCCCCGACGCTGACCCACAGCGGAACGCCGAGCTCGCGCAGCCGCGGCAGGTGCTCGGCGAGGAAGCTGTCGCGACCCGGGTTCGCGAGGCCGATCGCGTTCAGCATCCCGTGCGCCGTCTCGGCGATGCGCGGTGGCGTGCTCCCTTCGCGAGGCAGCGGCGTGACCGTCTTCGTCACGAACGCGTCGAGCTGCCGCGCAACCTCCGGTGCGGCGAGCGCGTCGAGGCAGCCGCTCGCGTTGAGGATCCTCACGCCGCAGCCTCCACGTGCGGCCTCACTCGTGCGGCCTCGAGCACCGGGCCCTCGAGACAGAGGCGCTTCAGCGCCCCGTCGATCTCGACGACACAGCCGTAGCAGGCGCCGTAGCCACACGCCATCGGCGCTTCCCAGGCGAGCTGAGCGGTCGGGCACATTGCTGCGACGGCCTGGAGCATCGGCTCCGGCCCACACGCCAGCACGTCGAAGCCGGGCTCGATCAGCTCGGTGACGAGGACGGGGTCGACGACGATCTGGGCTCCGGGAAGAAGAGCCGCCGCCTCGGCGTGCTCCGCGGTGCGGAAGCCGAGAAGGACGGGAGGCGTGCCGCCGAGCTGCTCGGCGAGGTACGGCAGAGGCGCGATGCCGATCCCGCCGCCGACCAGGAGCGGCCGCTCCACGTCGAGCCGGTAGCCGCGCCCGAGTGGCCCGAGCACGCCGATCTCGTCGCCGCCCCGAAGCTCGCTGAGCGCCTGTGTCCCCGGTCCGACCGGGTCGACGAGGAAGGAGAGCTCATCGGCCGTTGCGAGGCAGAGCGAAAAGGGCCGCGGCAGCAGCCGGCCCGGCGCCTCGAGCATGAAGAACTGCCCCGGGACACCTGGATCGAGGCCGCCACGCTCGAGCCGCACGAGCGTGTACGGCCCGAGGCGCTCGGAGCCGGCGACCCTATGCCGGCTGGGCGGTTCGCAGCTCTGCATCGATGCGTTCCTGGAGAGAGACGGCCTGCTCGGCCCGTGCGGTCGCGATCGCGTGCACGGCCGCCGCCGCGCCCGACAGCGTCGTGATGCACGGCACGCGCCGCGCGAGCGCCGCCTCGCGGATCGCATAGCCGTCCGACCGTGCGTTGCGCCCCTCGGGCGTGTTGATCACGAGGTCGCAGCGGCCGCGCCGGATCAGGTCGACGACGGTCGGCTCGCCGTCCCTCGCCTCGCTGAGCTTGCGCACCGGCTCGACCGCGATCCCGGCGCGCGCCAGCGTCTCGGCGGTCCCCTCGGTCGCGTACAGCTCGAAGCCGAGGCCGACGAGCGTCGCCGCGATCGGGACGGCCTGCTGGTGGTCCGGCTCGCGGATGGAGATGAAGACGGAGCCCGAGCGCGGGAGTCTCCGGCCGGCGGCGCGCTCCGCCTTGTCGAGCGCGGTCGAGAGATCCGCGGCGCTCGCCATCACCTCGCCGGTCGAGCGCATCTCGGGGCCGAGGACGGGGTCGCTGCCGGGGAAGCGCGCAAAGGGAAGCACCGCGGCCTTGACGCTCCACTGCCGCGGGGGCCGCTCGGGCGGCAGTCCGAGCTCCGGGACCGTCGCTCCGAGCGCGAGGCGGCACGCCGCCTTGACGAGCTCGACGCCGGTCGCCTTGCTCATGAAGGGCACCGTCCGCGACGCGCGTGGGTTCGCTTCGAGCACGTACACGTCCCCGTCGCCCGTCACCGCGAGCTGGACGTTGAGCAGCCCGACGGCTCCGAGGGCGCGCCCGAGGATCCGCACGACGCGCGCGATCTCCTGCGTCTGCGCGAACGAGAGGCTCGGCGCGGGCAGGACGCAGGCGGAGTCTCCGGAGTGGATGCCGGCCTCCTCGACGTGCTGCATGACGGCGGCGACGTACGTGTCGACCCCGTCGCAGAGCGCATCGACGTCCACCTCGACCGCATGCTCGACGAAGCGGTCGACGAGGATCCGCTCGAACGGAGGCATGTCGCGCACCTCGTCGGCCGTGTAGCAGACCCGCATCGCGCGGCCGCCGAGGACGTAGGACGGCCGGACGAGCACCGGGTAGCCGATCCGCTCGGCGATCTCGACCGCCTCGTCGGGCGACGACGCGATCCCCCACTCCGGCGAGCGCAGGCCGTGCGCGAGGAGCAGCCCGGCGAAACGCTCGCGGTCCTCCGCGAGATCGACGGCGTCGAAGGGCGTGCCGAGGATGCGGTAGCCGGCGTCCTCGATCGCGCGCGCGAGCTTGAGCGGCGTCTGGCCGCCGAACTGGATCACGACGCCGTCGGGCCTCTCCCGCTCGCAGATCGCGAGCACCGACTCGGTGTCGAGCGGCTCGAAGTAGAGCCTGTCGGACGTGTCGTAATCGGTCGAGACGGTCTCGGGGTTGCAGTTGACCATCACCGCCTCGTAGCCGAGCTCGCGGTAGGTCGTGACGGCGTGGACGCAGCAGTAGTCGAACTCGATGCCCTGCCCGATCCGGTTCGGGCCGGAGCCGAGGATCACGACGCGGGGGCGATCCCCGGTTGGCGGCGCCTCGTCCGCCTCGCCCCAGGTCGAGTAGTAGTAGTTCGAGGCAGCCTCGACTTCGCCCGCGCACGAGTCGACCCGGCGGTACGAGGGACGGACGCCGCAGTGGCGCCGGCGCTGCCGCGCCGCCGTCTCCGTCGTGTCCGCGGCGGCGGCGATCTCGGCGTCGGAGAAGCCCAGCCGCTTCAGCCGGAGCCAGTCGCCCGCGACGAGCGTCTCGACGTCGCCGATTCCTTCGAGCGTCTCGCGGATCTCCGCGACCTCCCGCTGGAAGAACGGGTGCACGTCCTCCGGCATGTCCGCGAGCAGCTGCCACGGCGTTGCGGCGCCGGCGTCGAGCTCGCGCGAGCGGAACGCCTTGAGGAACGCCTCGGCGAAGGTACGGCCGATGCCCATCGTCTCGCCCACCGACTTCATCTGCGTCCCGAGCGTCCGGTCGGCGCCCGGGAACTTCTCGAAGGCGAAGCGCGGGAACTTGACGACGACGTAGTCGAGCGTGGGCTCGAAGCTCGCAGGTGTCGTCCCCGTCAGGTCGTTGGGGATCTCGTCGAGCGTGTAGCCGACGGCCAGCCGCGCGGCCACCTTCGCAATCGGGTAGCCCGTCGCCTTCGAGGCGAGCGCGGACGAGCGGGAGACGCGCGGGTTCATCTCGATCACGCGCACCTCGCCGGTCTCGCGGCTACGCGCGAACTGGATGTTGGAGCCGCCGGTGTCGACCCCGACCGCGCGGATGACGGCCGCGGCGGCGTCGCGCAGCTCCTGGTACGCCTCGTCCGGCAGCGTCATCTGCGGGGCGACGGTGACGGAGTCGCCCGTGTGGACGCCCATCGGGTCGAGGTTCTCGATCGAGCAGACGATGACGACGTTGTCGATCCGGTCGCGGACGACCTCGAGCTCGAACTCGTCCCAACCGCGCACCGACTCCTCCACGAGAACCTGGCCGATCGGGGATTCCGCCAGGCCGCGCTCGACCTGCCGGTGCAGCTCCTCCTCCGTCGCGGCGAACCCGCCGCCGTGGCCGCCGAGCGTGAAGGCGGGCCGCACGACAACCGGCGCCGTCAGCCCGGCGAGCTGGTCGAGGGAGGTGACGATTGCCGAGGCCGGCACCTTGAGCCCGCACGACTCGACGGCCTCCTTGAACTTGAGCCTGTCCTCGGCACGCTCGATCGCATCGAGGCGCGCGCCGATCAGCTCGATCCCGAGCTCGTCGAGGACGCCGGCGGTGGCGAGCTCGCGCGCGAGGTTGAGCGCGGTCTGGCCGCCCATCGTGGGCAGGAGCGCATCGGGGCGCTCGAGGCGCAGCACCTCGGCCACCGAGTCGAGGTCGAGCGGCTCGAGGTAGGTGCGGTCGGCGAAGCCCGGGTCGGTCATGATCGTCGCCGGGTTCGAGTTGACGACGATCGTGCGGAACCCGTCCTCGCGCAGCACCTTTAGCGCCTGGCAGCCCGCGTAGTCGAACTCGGCCGCCTGGCCGATCACGATCGGACCGGAGCCGACGATGCAGATGCTCTCGAGATCGTTACGCCGCGGCATCGGCGACCTCGTTCACCCACTGCTCGAGCAGCGGCCATGCGTCGTGCGGTCCCGGGCCCGCCTCGGGATGGAACTGAAGCGAGCGAGCTCGTACCTCGGTCAGCTCGAGCCCCTCGACCGTCCCGTCGTAGAGCGAGACGTGCGACACCTCGGCCGACTCGCTCGGCCGGACGGCGAAGCCGTGGTTCTGGCTGGTGACGAGCACCCGGCCAGTGAGCCGCTCGAGCACCGGGTGGTTCGCGCCGCGGTGGCCGAACGGAAGCTTGTACGTCTCGTGGCCGGTCGCGCGCGCGATCAGCTGGTGGCCGAGGCAGATGCCGAGCACGTGCGTCCGGCCGAGGAGCTCGCGCACGGTGTCGGCCTCCGCCTCGAGCGGCTCGGGGTCGCCGGGGCCCGGCGAGAGGAGGACGCCGTCGTAGCCCGCGAGCTCGTCCGCGTCCGTGTCGTGCGGGTGGACGGTCACCGCGGCGCCGGCCTTCACGAGTCGGCGCAGGACGGAGCGCTTGACCCCGTAGTCCACGACGGCGATCCGCACGCGACCCTCGTCGGCGAAGACGTATGGCTCGTCCGTCGAGACGTCCTCGACGAGCGCGCGCCCGAGCATCGACGGCTGTTGCACGGCGAGCTCGATCGCCTGCTCCACTGCGAGGTCGGAGGCGACGGCGATTCCGGGCGCGGAGCCGGCGTCACGTAGGTGGAGGACGAGGCTGCGTGTGTCGATCCCAGTGAGCGCGACGACGCCGTGCTCGCGCAGCCAGTCCGTCCACTCCGGTCCGCGCGCCTCGCGCATGAGCACGGCGCGCGCGTGTGTACGGGCGGATTCGCTCCGCTCCTCGGCCACGCCGTAGTTGCCGATCATCGGTGCGGTGAAGCAGACGAGCTGGTCCTCGAAGCTCGGGTCGGTGACGGCCTCCTGGTAGCCCGACATGCCGGTCGTGAAGACGGCCTCGCCGAGCGCGTGGCCCTCGGCTCCGACCGACTCGCCGTGCCAGACCGTGCCGTCCGCGAGTGCGAGGTAGCTCACTCGTGCACCACCGCCCCGCCGGCCAGCGTCATCCGCACCGCGCCCGTCACCGGCGAGCCGAGCAGCCAGGAGTTCGCCGACCGCGAGCGGAAAGGCTGCTCGCCGACCGTCCACTCGCTTTCGAGGTCGAGGAGGACGAGGTTGGCGCGCGCGCCCGTGGCCACGCGCGGCCGGTCCAGGCCGAAGATCCGCGCAGGCCCGGCCGACAGCCGTTCGAGCAGTGTCTCGAGCGGCAGCAGCCCGGGCTTGACGAGGTGCGTATAGAGCGCGGCGAAGGCCGTCTCGAGGCCGGTGACCCCGAAGGGCGCCGCCTCGAACGGCACCTCCTTCTCGTGCGAGGCGTGCGGCGCGTGGTCAGTCGCGATCGCCTCGATCGTCCCGTCCCGCAACGCCTCGAGCAGCGCGAGCCGGTCCTGCTCGGCCCGCAGCGGCGGGTTCATCTTCACATTCGGGTCGAGCGAGCGCACCGCATCGTCGGTGAGGACGAGGTGGTGCGGCGTCGCCTCTCCGCTCGCCGCGACGCCCGCCTCCCGAGCCCGGCGCAGCGCGTCGACCGACTCGGCCGCCGAGAGGTGGAGGACGTGAACGCGGCCTGCCTCGTAGCCGGCGAGCGAGAGATCGCGCTCGACCGCGACCGACTCGGCGACGGAGGGGTAGCCGGCGAAGCCGAGCTCGGCCGCGACACGCCCCTCGTGCACGTGGCCGCCGTGCGAGAGCGTCGGCTCCTCGCAGTGGAGAGCGAGCGGGCGGTCGGTGATCGACGCGTACTGGAGTGCCCGGCGCATCAGCCCTGCCGAGGCGACGGGCACACCGTCGTCGGAGAAGGCGACCGCGCCGGTCTTGGCGAGCTCGCCCATCTCGGTCAGCTCCTCCCCACGCTGCCCGCGCGTGATCGCGGCGAGGAAGCCGACCGGCACCTCGGCCTCGCGGCGGGCGGTCTCGACGAGGGCGCCGAGCGTCGCCGCCGAGTCGACGACCGGATCGGTGTTCGGCATGGCGAGGATCGCGCAGTAACCGCCTGCCGCCGCGGCGGCCGTGCCGCTCGCCACGGTCTCCTCGTCCTCGCGACCGGGCGTGCGCAGGTGGACGTGCGGGTCGACGAAGGCCGGCGCGAGGACGAGCCCGTCGGCCTCGACGACGCGATGCTCGTTCGCGTCCACCTTCTCCGCGACCTCGGCGATCGTCCCCGCGTCGATCCGCACCTCGAGGCGCGCGTCGATCCCTTCGGCAGGGTCGAGCACGCGGGCGCCGCGGATGACGAGGTTCGCGCCGGGGACATCCTTCTGCCAGAGCATCACGCCACCTCCGCGGCCGCGAGGGCCTGCACCCCGACCGGGCCGCCGGTGAGCAGGTCGTAGAGGACTGCCATCCGGACCACGAGCCCCGCGCGGACCTCGTTCGTGATCAGCGAATCGGGCGAGTCGGCGACGCGCGGGTCGATCTCGACCCCGCGGTTCATCGGCCCCGGGTGCATGACCTTCTGCCCCGGCCGCAGCCGCTCGGGGGTGATCCCCCACCGTGCGGCGTACTCGCGCAGGCTCGGGACGAAGTTCGCGCCCGCCTCCATCCGCTCGCTCTGCATCCGGAGGACGTAGACGACGTCCGCGTCGGCGATCGCCGCGATGTCGGTCGTCGCCTCCGCCGGGAGCTCCCGCGGCAGCAGCGCCGGCGGGCCGACGAGCGTCGTCCGGATCCCGACGAGCGCGAACGCCTGCAGGAGTGAGCGCGCCACGCGCGAGTGGAGGACGTCGCCGACGATCGCCACGTGGAGGCCGTCGAGCCGCCCGAGCTCCTCCCGCAGCGTGTAGAGGTCGAGCAGCGCCTGCGTCGGGTGCTGGTGCTTGCCGTCTCCGGCGTTGACGACGTGCGCGTCGGTGACACGGGCGACGAGTTGCGGCGCCCCGATCTGCGGGTGCCGGATCACGATCACGTCGGGGTCGTAGGCGCCGAGGGTGAGCGCCGTGTCCTTGAGCGACTCGCCCTTGTCCACGGATGAGCCCACCGACTTGACGGTGAGCGTGTCCGCCGAGAGCCGCTTTGCGGCGAGCTCGAACGAGGACGAGGTGCGGGTCGAGGACTCGTAGAAGAGGTTGACGACGAGGTGCCCCTTGAGTGTCGGCAGCTTCTTCACGTGCCGCTCGAGCGAGGTCGCGAATGTGCGCGCCGTGCCGAGCAGCCGGTCGACGTCGTCGCGTGTCAGGTCGCCGACCGAGATGAGGTGCCGCTTCGGCGGCGCGGCGGGCGGGCGGAGGTCGTCCTTGACGAGGCGAATCATCAGCTCTCCTCCTCGGGGGTCGAGACGAGCAGGACGGCATCGAGCTCGTCCACCTCGACGAGCTGCACCTGGATTCGCTCGCCGCGCGCCGTGGGCAGGTTCTTGCCGACGTAGTCGGGCCGGATCGGCAGCTCCCGGTGGCCACGGTCGACGACCACGGCGAGCTGGACGCGCGCCGGCCGGCCGTAGTCGAAGAGCGCCTCGATCGCCGCACGGATCGTGCGGCCGGTGTAGAGGACATCGTCGACGAGGACGACCGTCCGTCCGTCGAGGGCGAAGTCGAGCTGCGTCGCCCGGACGACCGGCTGCGCCGCGAGCGGGGCTTCGCCGCCGCGGACGGTGACGTCGTCGCGGTAGAAGGTGATGTCAACGGCGCCGAGCGCGGGCGCGACGCCGGCGCGCTCCTCGATCAGGCGCGCCAGCCGGCGCGCGAGCGGGACGCCGCGGGTCTGGATCCCGACCAGCGCCACCTCGTCGAGCTCGGGATTCGCCTCGATGATCTCGTGCGCGACGCGGGAGAGCGTGCGCCCCAGCCCGTCGGCGTCGAGGAGGGTCTTGCCCTGTACGGGGGCGTGCGTACTCATCCGACTCCTTTCCGGCCTCTCTGGACCGGCTTAAAGGGGTTCGTGCAGGTGCGACTCTAGCTGCCCCGCCGGATGCCTGTCGGAGGGCGGTCCACCGGCGGGACGCTATAGCGTGCCTTCCGTGAACGAAGATCTGCTCGACCGGTACGCCGAGCTGATCGTCGGCTTCGGCGCCAACGTCCAGCCGGACCAGGTCGTGGCGGTCGAAGGGGCGCTGGAGGCGGCGCCGCTGATCCGGCGGCTCACGCGCCGAGCGTACGAGCACGGCGCGCGCTTCGTCGACGTCGTCTACTTCGACGCGCTCGTGAAGCGAACCCGGATCGAGGCGGCGCCCGACGACTCGCTCGAGTGGGTGCCACCGTGGCTCGGCCGGCGGATACTCGATCTCGGCGACCTCGGTGCCGCCCGGATCATGCTCACGCCCTTCGTCCCGCCCGGCCTCCTCGACGGAGTCGACCCGGCGCGGGCGGGCCGCGACCGGCTGCCGAGGGTGCCGGAGCTGTTCAAGGTGGTCGGCGACCGTTCAGTGGCCTGGACGGTCTCACCGTTCCCGACCGAGGGATGGGCGCGGCAGGTCTTCCCGGAGCTCGAGCCTGCCGCCGCGGTCGACGCGCTCTGGCGTGACATCGCCCACGTCTGCCGGCTCGACGAGCCGGATCCCGCCGAGGCATGGCGGCGCCGCATCGGCGAGATGTGGAAGGTTGCGTCCCGCCTCGACGAGCTCGAGCTCGACGCTCTGCGGTTCGTCGGGCCGGACACCGACTTGACCGTCGGCCTCCTCCCCAGCTCGTGCTTCGCGAAGGAAGGCGGCGGCGCGACGACGCGTACTGGCATCCACCACGCGCCGAACCTCCCGACGGAGGAGATCTTCACGACGCCGGACCCGGAGCGGACGGAGGGTGTCGTGAGCTCGACGAAGCCGCTCGACGTGGACGGCTCCATCGTCACCGGGCTCCGGATTCGTTTCGAGCGAGGGCGCGCCGTCGAGATCGACGCCGAGACGAACGCGGAGTCGCTGCGGCAACGCTGTGCCACGGACGAGGGCGCCGTCCGGCTCGGTGAGGTGGCGCTCGTCGACGGCGAGAGCCGGATCGGGCGCCTCGGCCGGACGTTCTTCAACACGCTCCTCGACGAGAACGCGGCGAGCCATGTCGCGCTCGGCGGCGCCTACGCGAGCCCGATCGGGGATCCCGCCGACCTGCCGCGGATCAACGAGAGCGAGATCCACATCGACTTCATGATCGGCTCGGACGAGGTCACGGTCAGCGGCGTGACCCGCGCCGGCGACGAGTTGCCGCTCCTCGTGGGCGGGGCGTGGCAGATCTGACCGCGGCATAGAGCCGGGACCACTGCCGTGCGTCGAGGTCGCGGGCCGCAGCGTGCGGGTCGAAACCGAGCTCCCGGGCACTCCGGTGCACCGGGCCGCGCGGGAGGATCCGGTCGAGCGGCGCCTGGGCCGCGAAGGCGCGGTGGAGCAGCGCTTCGTAGGCGGCCGCCTGAGCGGGTGGGACGAGCGGCTCCGGACGGCGTGTCGCGCGGAGCACGGCGGCGTCGACGCTCGGCGGAGGGGCGAAGCAGGCACCGGGCACGCGCCGGACGAGGCGCAGCTCGTACCACGCTCCCCAAGTGCAGCCGAGCAGCGTCGACGGCCAGACCGCCGTCCGCTTCGCGGCAAGGCCCCACTCCACGATCGCGTCGAGCTGCGTCAGCGGTACGCGCGGGTCGCCGAGCAGCCGACGCAGGATCGAGGTGCCCGCGGCGAAGGGCAGGTTCGCGACGACGACAAACGGCTCCTGCGGCAGTGGCAGCGTCGTCGCGTCCCCCTCCACCACCTCGACCCGCGCGTCGTTGCCGAAGCGTGCCCGGAGCTGTCGCAGGGCAGCGGGATCGAGCTCGACGGCGCGCACGCGGGCGCCGGCGTCTGCGAGCGCCCGCGACAGGATGCCGTTGCCAGCACCGAGGTCGAGCACGAGCGTGCCGGGGACGACGCAGGCGTCGCAAACGAGCTCGTTTGCGAAGGCGCGACTACGAAGGGAGTGGCGGCCGCGCGGCCGCGCCTGCGAGGCGCGCCCTGCCACGGAGGAAGGCCATCGTGGTCATTGCGGCGATTCTATGGCTCCGAAATCAGGTCGTCGGGCTCGGTGAGTGCTTCGATCGCGTCCTGCGCGGTCTCGAGCTCCGCTTCCGGGACGAGCACAGTGACCGCGTCGTCCTCCGGCGCCTGTTCGATCGACGAGTCGATACCGGCGTTGCGGAGGATCTCCTGCATCTCCTCGGCCTCGGCGACGTCGCCGGCCGTCGCGACCTGGACCATCCCGCTCATGAGGGCTCGATCATAGGCACTTCGGCGGGCTCGGCGTCCATCTCCGCCCGCGGCGGCCGCGCGCCGCTCTTGACGAGCCTCGGCTCGCCGCGCTCCGGGAAGGGCACCTCGATCAGGTCGAAGTCACGAGGCACGACGGTGTCGGGAAAGACGCCGCGGGCCTCGTCCGCGAGCTCTGGCCCGAAGTAGCGCGGTGACACGTGGGTGAGCGCGAGCAGGCGCACCTGTGCGAGACGTGCCACCTCGGCGGCGTCCGCTGCCGTCGAGTGCAGGGTCTCGCGGGCACGCTCTGCCTCCTCCGCGAGGAAGCTCGCCTCGTGCACGAGCAGGTCTGCGCCATGCGCGGCCTGCACGACGAGCGGCGACGGTGCCGTGTCGCCCGTGAGGACGAGCTTCCGACCCGGCCGCGGCTCCCCGAGCACGTCCGCGGGCGTCACGATCGCGCCCGACGCGAGCGTCACGTCCTCCCCCGCCTGCAGCTGTCCGCGGCTCGGGCCGGCGGGAACGCCGAGCGCATCGGCCGCGGCCACGTCGAAGCGCCCGGGCCGCTCCTGCTCGACGATCGCGTAACCGAGCGCGTCGGGGCCGTGCTCGACGGGGAAACCCTCGATCGCGTAGTCGCCACGCTGGAGCCTCTCCCCCGGCTCGAGCTCGACGGGTGTCAGCGGATACGGGAGCCGGCCGACGAACGGCCGCAGCTGCTTGAACAGCTCGCGCAGGCCCTGAGGCCCGTAAACGGTGAGCGGCGTCTCGTCGCGACCGCGCAGAGCGAACGTCTTCAGCATCCCCGGCAAGCCGAGGAAGTGGTCGGCGTGGAAGTGCGTGAGGAAGATCTCCTGCAGGTCGGGCAGGCCGACCGCCGACCGCTGCAGCTGCCGCTGGGTCCCCTCACCGCAGTCGAAGAGGAGCCGCTCGCTCCCGCGCCGGACGAGCAGCGCGGCAGGCGCGCGTTGCGCGGTCGGCATCGAGGCAGCCGTGCCGAGGAAGACGACGTCGAGGTCCACGCGGCGATTGTAGGATCGCCGCGATGGCGGATCCGACCGTACTCGAGGTCTACCGGCGTGAGGTGACGCCCGAGCTGTACCACGACGTCCGGGAGCTCTACAAGAAGCACTCGCTCGCCGAGGACGCCCGCGACCTCGAGGGCCTGATCTCGACGCTG
>DASYOZ010000044.1:0-5587 GCA_036007185.1 Gaiellaceae bacterium
GGGCGGCCGCCGCTGCGACGTCGGCATGAACACGCGGCTCGACGCGCGGCCCCGCAGCCGCGCAGAGGTCAGCCAGATCGGCGGCAAGGCGGGCAAGCGCGAGTGGCGGCTCGGCCGCTGCCGCGGTGACGCGCCCGAGCGACCAGTCGCGTTGCTCCGGCTTCTGCTTCTCGTCTGCCGCGGCTCGCGCCTCGAGTGCCCGCCGGTATGCATCGGCGTCCTCGTCGACGAGCGTGGCAGCCCGCTCGCGCAACGACTCCGCCTGGGCCGCTACCCCTGCGGCATCAGCCCAGCTGTCCGGCGAGAGGCGCGCGGCCATCTGCACGACTGCCGCCGCCGTGGCCAGGGTTACCGCGAGGGCAGAGCCGGCGCCGGGAACCTCGCGCGGCGCCGCCAGCTCCTCGAGAAGCGCGGGGAGGGAGAGGCCGGTGAGCACTGGAGCAGTGTTTCACCGGCGCACGTCCCGCGCGTATTAGACCGCCTTGAGGAGCTGGCGCAGCCGCGAGACGACGAACGGTGAGGGCTCGTAACCGGCGGCGGCGACCGCACGCTCGAGGTCGGCTTGGAGCTGAAGCCGGAACGCGGCGTCCTGTTCGGCACGCGCTACGAGCTCGTCGAGCACCGCGCGCGCAGCCGGCAGCTCCTGCGCCGCGCGCACCCAACCCTCGGGCGCAGGCGGAAGGAGGCGTAGCAGCCGACCGATCCGTTCCTCGTCAAATCCGTTCATCTCACTTCTCATGACGGGCGAGGGCCCCTATTCCTTCCATCGAGTTGGGCACGAACTTTTTCGAGACAGCGTGAGATCCTGCTTGCGATCGTCCCGGCCGCGATGTCGAGGCTGTCGCCGATCGTTCTGTAGCTCTCGTCACGGCAGAAGAAACGGTCGAGGATGTCGCGGCAAGGGTCGCCCACCTCGTCGAGCGCCGCGCGTACGGCCATCGCATCGTCGAGCGTCGCGAGCAGATCGTCGACCTCGCGCTCGTCCGGCTCGGCATCCGAAGGCGTGTCGCGAGCGAGCAGGCGCAGCCGGTCGATGCTGAGCCGCCGTGTCAGCTGCGCGAGCCATGGACGGACGGCGTCGTCGCTCCGCAACTCCGGCAGCCGCTCGAACGCGCGGGCGAAGACTTCCTGGAAGACATCCTCGGCGTCATGCTGCGCGAGGCGGAAGCCGCGGCTGCAGATGGCGTAGACGTAGCGCGAGAACCGCTCGACGAACTCGTTCCAGGCGTCGGGGTCTCCGGCCCGGCAGCGGGAGACGAGTTGCGCGTCGCTCTGTTCAACGGCCATGCGGGGGACGATAGAACTTCGTAGCCGGATCGTCATTATTCAGCCGAGTACGCGGTCAAGCGCCGAGACGACCAGGTCGGCGTGCTCGTCCCCGAACACCAGCGGTGGACGGATCTTGAGGACGTCGCCACACTTCCCCGTGCGCCCCACGAGAATCCCCCGTTCGCGCAGCTGTTCGGCGACCTCACCGACCAGCTGGCCGCTCGAGAGCTGGACACCGGCGAGGAGGCCGCTGCCGCGCACCTCGACGATGTTTGGCTTGCGGAGGCTCTGGACGGCCTCTCGCAGCCGCTCTCCGACGCCGGCTGCGCGCTCCGGCAGCCGCTCGTCCTCAAGGACGTCGAGCACGGCGAGCGCGGCCGCTGCCGCGACCGGGTTGCCGCCGAAGGTGGAAAACGTCCGGCCTGCGTACGGAAACCGCTCCGCGAGCTCGCGCCGGGTGACGACTGCGGCGACGGGATAGCCGTTGCCCATCGGCTTTCCGAGCGTCACGACGTCCGGTGCGATGCCGTGGCGGGCGAACGACCAGAGGTCGGGGCCGAGCCGGCCGTGGCCGGCCTGCACCTCGTCCGCGACGTAGAGCCCCCCCGCGGCGTGCGTCCGTTCGATGAGCCGCAGGAGCTCGGAGGCGTCCGGCGTGTAGACCCCGTCGCTCATGAGCGAGCCGTCGAGGAACGTCGCCGCGAGACCGCCCGAGAGCTCCCCGAGGGCCGCGTCCAGCGCCGGGCCGAGGTCTGCGCCGCTGCCTGGGGGCGGGAGGCGGGCGACGCGGGACGGCCGGTTCTCCGGCAGCCAGTCCTCCGGTGAGAGTGCGGTCGTCGCCGCGGTGACGCCGTGATACGCGTTCTCGGTCACGAAGGCGCCGTCGTGGCCGGTCGCTCCGGCGGCGATCCGCCAGGCGAGGTCGTTCGCCTCGCTGCCGGAGTTGACGAGCAGCACCGTGTCGAGCGCCGCGTCCGGCGGGAACGTCGCGAGCAATCGCTCGGCGAGCTCGACGAGCGGTTCCGCGAGGTAACGGGCGTTCGTCGCGCCCAGTCTCGTCTGGCGGACGACCGCCTCGGTCACGCGCGGGTGGCAGTGGCCCACGACCGGCACGTTGTTGTAGGCGTCGAGGAGCCGCCGCCCGTCCGGCTCGTGGATCCAGACGCCCTCGGCGCGGACGGCGTGGACCGGCCGCGCGTACGTGAGGGGGGTGAGAAGTGTGCCGAGCACCTCGTTCCGCCGCCGCGTGAGCTCCGGGCTCGCCGCGGCCGGGCGCCGCGAGCCGAGCTCGCGCGCGACCTGCTCCGGGCCGAGCTCGTCGAACAGCCCGAGCAGCCGCCACGAGTCCTCGTCCCAGGCCTCGATGTAGCCGGCGTTCTCGGGGAAGCGGCGTGTGCGCCAGGCGCTGATCGAGACGATCGCCGCGAGACGCGCCGCCACGAGGTCGCCGAGCAGGTCGAGCTCGAGCGGCTCGAGCGGGAGGCGGGAGCTGAAGCCGTCCAGCGCGATCCGCGCCGTCCGGAACACGTCCTCGAGCGGCCGCCCGCGCAGGAAGGAGGCGAGCGCGACGGCGACGTCGGCCGCGAGCGCGCTGTGGCAGCAGTCGCCGAAGTCGAGGATCCCCGCCACACGGCCCTGCTCGTCGAGCAGGAGATTGTCGAGGTTGAAGTCCCCGTGCACGACCTGGGCGCGCAGACGTTCCCACTCCGGCAGCACCCGCGCTTCGTACCGCTCGAGCGCGCGGACGACGAGCTGACGCCTCTCCCTGTCGGCGATCTCTTCGAGCAGCGGACGCAGCCGCGGCGTGGCGCGGATGTTCCACAGCAGCTCCCGCCCTGCCGCGGGGTGGAATAACGACCGCAGCGCGAGGCAGAGGCGGGCGTGCACGGAAGCGATCGCGCGCACGGCGGTGTCGCCGAGCTCCGGGCCGGCCTTCGAGCCGTGCAGCCGCTCGAACAGCCGCACGTGGTGGCCGTTGAACATCGCGCGTGGCGCGACCGGCCGTGCGATGGGAAGGTGCGGGTCGACCGCCGCGACGTGTGCGATCGCGGCCTCCTCCAGGTCGAGCGCCGCCTCGTTCTCGCCGCTGTTCGAGATCTTGAGCACGCCGCCCGCATCGCCGTCCTCGAGCAGGAAGGCCTGGTCACGCTCGCTGCCGAGATCCGAGGCGGTTCCGCGGATTCCGAACAGCTCCGCAGCCATTCGCGCAGCCTCGTCGGCCGTGAACCGCGGGGGGGCGGCTTCGAGCACGGACATGCTGCTGATCGTAGACGGGTCCAAATCCCTCGTTCGGGCGACTGGATTCCCCCTTTAGCGGGAGGATCGTCCTGCGATGCCGCCCTACCGTCCGCCAACTGATTCGGCGGCATCGACGGCGGCGCGTTCTGCGGCACAGGGCGGTCGCGACAAGGAGGTACACGTGGGGGCACACCTCACCGCGCGCGACGGCTTCAGGCTCCGGGCATGGCAGGCCGGACTCATCGCAGTCATCTTCGCGATGGCGCTCGGCATGATCCGCTCAGGCGCCTCGTGGGGCTCCTCGGCCTACGACCCTGCGTCCGATCCGTACTCCATGCAGAACGTCACGGCGAGCGACGGCGTGCAGGCCTTGTGGAACGCCGGCTACACCGGCAAGGGCGTCGATGTCGCGGTGATCGACACCGGCGTCGCGCCGGTAGCAGGGCTGAACGGGCCCGGCAAGGTGATCAACGGACCGGACCTCTCCCTCGAGTCGCAGAGCCCGAGCCTGCGCTACCTCGACACGAACGGCCACGGGACGTTCATGGCCGGACTGATCGCAGGCAACGACGGCCAGCCGGGCGGCTATCGCGGCGTGGCTCCAGACGCGCGCATCGTCTCGCTCAAGGTCGGTGTCGCGGACGGCGGCGTCGACGTGAGCCAGGTGATCGCCGCGATCGACTGGGTCGTGCAACACCGCAACGACAACGGGATGAACATTCGGGTCCTCAACCTCTCGTACGGCACGAACTCGACGCAGTCGTACGACGTCGACCCGCTCGCGTATGCAGTGGAGCAGGCGTGGAAGGCCGGCATCGTCGTCGTCTCGGCGGCCGGAAACTCCGGCTACCAGAGGGGCGCCAGCTCGCAGCCCCTCGCAGATCCGGCCTTCGACCCGCAGATTCTCGCGGTGGGCGGGGCGGACACGATGGGGACGTCGGCGGTGTGGGACGACCAGGTTGCGTCGTACTCCGCAAACGCGGGGAGCTGCAGCAACGCCTGCCGCGCCCCCGACTTGGTCGCACCCGGAACGCACATGCAGGGTCTCCGCGTCCCCGGCTCCTACATCGACCAGAACAACCCGGCCGGTGTTCTCAGCGACCGGTACTTCCGCGGCAGCGGCACCTCCGAGGCGACCGCGTTCGTCTCCGGTGCGGCCGCAGACCTCCTGCAGCGCTACCCGCAGCTGACGCCGGACCAGGTGAAGGCGATGTTGACGTCGAGCTGCGACAAGCTGAGCTCCTACAACTGGAAGCAGGCGGGCTGCGGCGAGCTCGACCTGAATCGCCTCCTCAGCGTCTCGGTTCCGTCGGTGTTCGGGTCGCAGCAGTACAACGCGCCCTCGACGGGCACGGGTCTCCTCGAGCCGTCGCGCGGCACCGACCACATCTCGATCAACGGCGTGGTGCTCCAGGGCGAGCAGGACATCTTCGGCAAGCCATTCCTCTCGGCAACGATGGCGGCGCTCGAAGCGGCCGGCTCGAGCTGGTCGGGCGGCCTCTGGAACGGCTCCTCCTGGTCGGGTAGCTCGTGGAGTGGCTCCTCCTGGTCGGGTAGCTCGTGGAGCGGCACCTCCTGGTGGGGCAGCTCGTGGAGCGGCAGCTCCTGGAGCGGCTCGTCCTGGTCGGGTAGCTCGTGGAGTGGCTCTTCCTGGTCGGGCAGCTCGTGGAGCGGCTCGAGCTGGAGCGGCTCGAGCTGGAGCGGAAGCAGCTGGTCCGGTGGGTCGTGGCTCGGGGCGAGCTGGGGCTGATCGGTAGCGGGTGGGGCCGGTGATCGCGCGCCGGCCACTCGCCCCGCCTGGTCTCGCCTCGAGCGAGGTGCTACGCGAAGCGTTTCACGGGCCGTGGCGCGTCTGGGCGTTCAACGGGGCGCTTGCGCTTGCGTGTGTGTTCGTCTGGGTGTTCGACGTCCGCCACTTCGACGTTGCGCCCGTGTTGCCCCACCCGCATCTCGCCTGGTGGGCTCTTGCGCTCGCGTTCTATCTCGCCGAGGTGTTCGTTGTGCACCTGCAGTTCCGCAAGCAGGCGCACACGCTCTCCCTGACCGAGATCGGCCTCGTGCTCGGGCTGCTGCTCGCGTC
>DASYOZ010000045.1:0-4018 GCA_036007185.1 Gaiellaceae bacterium
AAGGCGCTGCCCGGGTTGAAGTCGGTCGCCAGCGCGACCGCGGCGCCGGCGTCGACAAGGGCTCGCGCGGGCGGCATCGGCCGGTCGAGGAAGAGCGCGCTCGCGGGCAGGAGCACGCCGGTGACGTCGCTCGAGGCGAGCATCCGGATCCCCTCTTCGCCCGTCGCCTCGAGATGGTCGACCGAGCGGGCCTCGAGCTCGACCGCGAGCGGGATCGCGCCAGACTCCGTGAACTGGTCTCCGTGGAGCCGCAACGCGAGGCCCGCGACGCGACACTCTTCGAGGTATCGCCGCGCCTGGGTAGCGTCGAAGGCTCCGCGCTCGAGGAACACGTCGGCCGCCTCCGCGAGCTGCGCCGCCTCGGGCAGCACCTCGGCCAGCGCGAAGTCGAGGTAGGCATCGGCGTCGGCGAACTCGGGCGGCACGGCATGCGCGCCGAGCCAGGTCGGAACGCCGCCGGCGCCGCCGATGGCACGGAGCGACGCGAGCTCCGTCTCGCGATCGAGCCCGTAGCCGGACTTTGCCTCGAACGTCGTCGTGCCCTCGCGCAGCATCCACGAGCGATGCAGCTCGACCGCTGCGTGGAGGCCCGCCTCTCCAGCGGCCCGCGTCGCGCGGACGGTGGAGAGGATGCCGCCGCCAGCGGCGTGCAGCTCCTCGTAGCTCGCCCCGCCGGCGCGAAGCGAGAACTCGTCGACGCGGTCGCCGCCGAACGCGGCGTGCGTGTGGGAGTCGACCAGACCCGGGATCGCGCAAAGCCCGCGGCCGTCCACTTCGGCGACGTCACCGTCGAGGGCCGGAAGGTCGCGCATCCGCCCGACGGCCTCGATCGTCTCGCCAACGCAGAGGACGAACGCGTCCTCGAGCACCTCGACTTCGCCAAGCGCCGATCCGCGGAGGGGAGCGCCGGTTCCGGCAGGCGTCGCGAGCTGCGCGAGATCGCGGACGAGCAGCCGGCTCACTGCGCCGCTCGGAGCGACGGCAGCAGGCTGTCGGGTATCGGACCGGTCTCGCCGCTCGAGGAGTGCGCGTAGGCCTCTTCCGGGCGGGACGTCTCCCGCTCGACGCTCGCGCCGTGGCTACGCGCGAGCTCCGACACCGCGTACCGGATGATCTCCTCGCCGCGACGTGCGCCGACCATCAGGATCAGGCATGGCTGGTCTCCGGCGCCGACGAAGATGTGCTCGGTGTAGGGCGGACAGTGGACGAAGTCCCACGCGCGCAGAGGGCGCTCCTCGCCCTCGATCAGCAGCAGGCATTCGCCGGCGAGCACGAGGAAGTCCTCCTGGGCGCCCTCCGAGTGGTACATCCCGTTCGGTTGGCCGGGCCACAGCGCCTTCAACCGGATGCCGAGCTCGCGGAAGTCGTCTTCGCCCTCGAAGTAGCACGTCGCCCCACGATCGGCACTCCGCCACCACGGCGCCTGCGCGGCGTTGACGACGAACCAGCCCTCCGTCTCGGGTACGAGGCCGCCCTCGTGCTCGACCAGCAGCGCTTCTTCGGGCATTGCGTTTCCCCTGACTCCCGCGTCAGCTCTCGCGCACGCTCGTGGGCATTGGCACCCGGAGGCCGTGGCGCTCCGCCTCGGCCAGCGCGTCCGGATAGCCCGCGTCGACGTGCCGCATCACTCCCGTGCCCGGGTCGGTGGTCAGCACGCGCTCGAGCCGTTCCGCCTGGGCGTCGCTGCCGTCCGCGACGACGACCATCCCCGCGTGGATCGCGAGGCCGATCCCGACGCCGCCGCCGTGATGGACGCTCACCCACGTCGCTCCCGCCGCGACGTTGACGAGCGCGTTCAGAATCGGCCAGTCCGCGATCGCGTCGGATCCGTCGCGCATCGCTTCTGTCTCGCGATACGGCGAGGCGACGGAGCCGGCGTCGAGATGATCCCGCCCGATCACCACCGGCGCCTTGACCTCGCCGCTGCGGACGAGCTCGTTGATCGCCAGGCCCGCCTTCGCGCGGTCGCCGTAGCCGAGCCAGCAGATCCGGGCAGGGAGCCCCTGGAAGGCCACCCGCTCGGGCGCGAGCTCCAGCCACCGCTGCAGGAGCGGATCGTCCGGGAACAGCTCACGCAGGCGATCGTCGATCGCTGCGATGTCCGCCGGGTCACCCGACAGCACGGCCCACCGGAAGGGGCCGACGCCGCGGCAGAAGAGCGGCCGGATATAGGCCGGGACGAAGCCCGGGTATGCGAACGCCTCCTCTACACCAGCTTCACGCGCCTCACCCCGCAGGTTGTTGCCATAATCGAAAACATAGACGCCGCGCCGGACGTACTCGAGCAGGGCCTCGACATGGCGGACGATCGACTCGCGCGCGAGCCGGAGGTACTCCTCCGGATCGGACGAGCGCAGGGCGACCGCCTCCTCGACCGAGTGGCCGCGCGGCACGTAGCCGTTCAGCGGGTCGTGCGCGGCCGTCTGGTCGGTGACGAGATCGAACTCCTCGCCGCGCGCCGCGAGCTCCGGCACGACGTCCGCCGCGTTCCCGAGCAGGCCGACCGAGAGCGGCCGCCGCTCGGCTGCCGCGGCGCGGATCCGCTCGAGCGCGTCATTGAGCGACTCCGTCGCCTCGTCGAGGTAGCGCGTCTCGAGCCGGCGCTCGATTCGGTGCGGATCGACCTCGACGCAGAGGATCGCCGCGCCCGCCATCGTGCCAGCGAGCGGCTGCGCACCGCCCATGCCGCCGAGCCCCGCGGTGAGGATCGTCCGTCCTCGAAGGTCGGATGAGCCGAAGTGCTTCTCCCCCGCCGCGGCGAACGTCTGGTACGTACCCTGCAGGATCCCCTGGCTGCCGATGTAGATCCACGAGCCGGCCGTCATCTGCCCGAACATCGTCAGCCCTTCAGCCTCGAGCCTTCGGAACTCGTCCCACGTGGCCCACTTGGGCACGAGGAGCGAGTTCGCGATGAGCACGCGCGGCGCACCCTCGTGCGTCGTGAAGACTCCGACCGGCTTGCCGCTCTGGACGAGCAGCGTCTCGTCGGGGCCGAGCTCGAGGAGCGCGCCGACGATCGCCCGTAGCGCGTCGTGGTTCCGCGCCGCCTTGCCCGACCCGCCGTAGACGACGAGATCCTCGGGCCGCTCGGCCACCTCGGTGTCGAGGTTGTTCAGGAGCATCCGCAACGGCGCCTCCGTCGACCACTGGCGCGCGTTCAGCTCGGTCCCGCGCGGCGCATGGATCGACGAGAGGTCGCCGCAAAGCGCCTCGACACGCTCGGCCAGCGTCGCGGTCGCGCTCACTCGGCTTCCCCCGCACCTGCCTCGACCGCGGCAAGGAGGGAGCCATCCCGGATCGCCGACGCAACCGCCTCGATGTCGCCGGCGAGCGGCCGGTCGTCACGCAGCCTCGGCGACAGCTCCCGCACCGCGGCCCGAGCCGCCCGCCCGCCGATCCCGGGCTCGAGCGGCGCGTGGAACTCGACCGCCTGCGCGCCGGCGAGCAGCTCGATCGCGACCGCGCGTTCGGCGTTGGCCAGCACCTGCCACGCCTTGAGGCCGGCCGCGTTCCCCATCGAGACGTGATCCTCCTGCCCCGCGCTCGTCGGGATCGAGTCGACGGACGCCGGATGGCAGAGGGCCTTGTTCTCGGAGACGAGCGACGCGGCCACGTACTGGGGGATCATGAAGCCGCTGTTCAGGCCGCCGTCGGTGGTGAGGAAGGCGGGCAGCCCCTCCGACAGGTTCGGGTTGACGAGGCGCTCGAGGCGACGCTCGGAGATGCTCGCGAGCTCGGAGACGGCCATCGCCAGCGTGTCGAGCGCGAACGCGAGGGGCTGCCCGTGAAAGTTGCCGTTCGACACGAGCAGCTCGTCGTCGACGAGCACGAGCGGGTTGTCCGTGGCGGCGTTGAGCTCGACGCTCACCGTGTACTCCGCGTACTCCAGGAGGTCGCGGCACGCGCCGTGCACCTGCGGGGCACAGCGGAGCGAGTACGCGTCCTGCACCTTGTCGCACCAGCGGTGCGCCTCGATGATCGCCGAGCCTTCGAGGAGGCGCAGGAGGTTCGCGGCCGC
>DASYOZ010000046.1:0-13394 GCA_036007185.1 Gaiellaceae bacterium
TGCAAGGACGCAGGGAGTCGTGAATATCGTGATATTCGCGCGACCGAGGACGCCGCAGCGCGCCGCCCAGCGCGCCCAGGCGGCCCGTCATTGCGTTAGGAGCTCGAACGGCCGAGCGCCTCGGCATAGACGGCCTCGAGCTCCGCGGTCGGGTCGCCGAAGAGCTCGTGGACGACGCGCTCGTTGCGCTCGCCGTAGCCGCGTCTGAGCCCGGCGTCCGCAGCGAGGCGAAGCATCGCCGCCGTCAGACCGTCCTCGTCGCGGCACTCCACCATCTCCGCGCCCTCGCCCTGCTGGACCCACTCGTCGATCGACGGCGCATAGCCTGCGACGACGGGCAGGCCGCTCGCCATGCACTCGAGCAGCGAGGGCGGGGTCGAGTCGGTGCTCTGGATCGTGACCGCGAAGTCGGCAGAGGCGATCAGCGTCGGGAGCTCGTCGTGCTCGACGCGGTGGAAGGCGACGATCTCGTCGAGCCCGAGCTCGTGGACGAGCGCCTCGATCTCGGCGCGGGTCCAGCCGCCGCGAGCGGCGAGCAGGAGTCGCGCACGCGGCTCCTCGCGTGAGACGCGGGCGAAGGCGCGCACGAGGACGTCGAGGTTCGAATAGGGCCGGAAGTTCCGGAGCGAGAGGACAACCAGCGCGTCCGGCGGCCAGCCGAGCCCGGCTCGCAGCCCGTCGCGGTCGGCTGCCTCGGGCGTGAAGCCGTCGATCTCCACGTGCCAGACGACGCGGCGCACCTTCGCCGGGTCGCCCGCCACCGCGAGCGCCGCCCGCTCGATCGCGAGCGAGTTGACGACGATCAGGTCGGCCGCCTCGAGCGCGACGCGCGCGATCCGCAGCCCGCGCTCGTGCTCGATCTCCGTCATCACATCGCGCGCCCAGGGGCTGACGACGAGTGGGTGGAAGCCCGTCTCGGCTCCCCAGTAGCCGTACGGCTGCAGGTAGTGGGTGTGGATGACGTCGACTTCCAGCTCGCCGACGAGCCGTCTCAGCGCAGGGAGGATGCGCGTGCGCCGTGCGATCGGGACGCGCAGGAGGGGCTCGAGGTCCTGCAGGCGGTGGACCGTCAGACCCTCCGCCAGCGCCGGACTGGGCGGGACTCGATTGCTGACGACGTGCACGTCGTGCCCGCGCCGCGCGAGCCGCTGGGCCCATCGCAGGAAGTTGAGCGACTTCGCGTCGCCCATTCCGAGGATGCGAATCGGCTCGCTAGCCATCCACGCCGGCGTGGCGCGTGAAGACGACCATCTTCTGATTGTCCGGATGGCCCCAGTCGCCTTCGTACGACATCGTCAGGTTGGTGCCCTCACACACGGCGCGAAGCGTGTCGAGGTCGTAGTGATACTTGTCGCGGTCGCAGTAGGAGACCACCCGCTCCGACTGCTGGATCTCGCCGAGGAACATCTTTCCCTGTGGGTTTTCGTAGATCGTCGCGAAGAAGCGGCCGCCGGGCCGAAGCACGCGGGACATCTCGACGAGGCAGCGCACGATCGAGTTCAGCGGCAGGTGCGTGAAGACCGACTGGGCGATCGCGTAGTCGAACGTCTGCCCGAGCTTGCTGAACTCGAAGTCTTCGTTCACCAGCAGCAGGGGAGCCTTGTCCTCGAGCCCGTGGCGGGGCAGCTCCACCTCGGCCGCCCGCTCGAGCCTGGCGCCGCGCTTGTCGACGCCCGCATAGTGGCCCGACTCGAGGTAGCCGATGAAGTGCACGCCCGCCCGCAGAGGGCCGCAGCCGACGTCGAGGACGTAGTGCTCCGGCTGGAGGCCCTGCTCGACGAGGTAGTCGAGCTGGAGCTTCCCGAGGTAGTCCCAGAACGCGGTGTTTCCGCGCACCGTGCTGCGATGCCAGTCGGGATCCCACAAGCGGTGGTAGCGCTCGGGGATCGTGCGCCGCACGCGCCGCTTGACCCCGATGGGGACGTGACGCTTGAGATTGGTGAGGAGCGTTTGACGGTCAGCTGCCACGGATGCCTCCAGACGGTTGCGCTACCGGCTTCAACCGGTGGATCCCGCGATGGGCGAAGCGCCCGAGCTGCACGAGAGCCGGCTTCGGGTCGTCGCGGGCGAAGACGGCGTCGACGTACGGCGGCCGCTCGAGCGCGAGCGGCGACCCGGCCATGAGCGTGATCGCCCAGCGCTTCCCGTCGCCGTACATCCGCGCCGGTGGGAGCGGCTCGCCGACCAGGTCGCGGTAGGCGATGTACGGGAGATCGACGCCGCAGGCGGCGGCGAGGCTGTGCCACTGCCAGAGGCGCGGATTGACCTCCATCAGCTTGTAGCGGCCGTCGCGCGGGTCGCGCTTCGTCTCCACCTGTGAGATCCCGTGAAAACCGAGCGCGCGCAGGAACGCGAGCCCCTGCTCGACGACTTCCTCCACCCAGACCGCCTCGCCGACGCGGGCGCTGCCCATGAAGCCGCGGGTCTGGCTCAGCTTGTGGCCGGAGAAGAGGCCGAGCGCCTCCCCCTCGCGGTTCACGTAGCTGCCGAGGGTGTAGAGCTCCTCGTCGCCGCCGGGGATCAGCTCCTGCACCATCGGCTCGTGTGGCGCGGCCGCCTCGTACGCGCTCTCGAGCTCGGCGGCGCTCTCGCAGCGGAAGAGCTGGCGCCGGTGGCTGCGGCGGAAGCCGACGTTCGCCGACGGCTTGACGAGGACAGGGAAGCCGAGCTCCTCGCCGGCGGCGAGCGCCTCGTCGCGCGAGGTGGGATGGAAGGTGCGGGGAACCGGGAGCCCCACCGACTCCGCCGTCTCGAGCTGGTGCCGCTTGCTCTGGATGCGCTCCAGCACGTCCCAGCTCGGGAAGGGGAAGCGGTACCGGTCGGCGAGCACGTCGGCGTGCCGTGCGATCGCGTTCACGTGCTCGTCGTGGGTGGGGAAGACCGGCAGTGCGTCGTCGTCCGTCTCCTCGGCGAGCGATCGGAGTGCCGCGACGAACCCGTCCTCGTCCTCGAGCGGATCGGGGGCGAGGCGCGGCTCCGCGTAGCGCGAGCGGAAGCCGAGCGCGTACGGCCGGTGGTCGAGCGCGAGCACGCGCAGTCCCCGTCGCCCGAGCGAGCGGATCGCCGCGAGGCCGTTCACCCATGCGACCTCCGCGACCACGGCCGTTCCCCTGTCCGACATCGGCGGGCAGTCTATGTCGCGGCAACCCGCGGCCTGTGCAGCAGGTTTCGGAGGCGGGCCCGCTCGGCGGGCAAGTAGAAGCCGAGCGCCGCGAGCGAGAGCGGATAGACGACGGTGAGGCCGATTGCGAGGGCGAGCGAGCTGGGCAGCAGCTTCCCAGCCAAGGTCAAGGCTCCGGCTGCGACCAGCACGGCGGTGACCCGCCGCCACTGGTACGGGACCGGGTAGATCTGCTGTGCGTTCCACGTCCTGACGACCATGAGCACGGCGTAGGCGATGAGCGTCGCGTAGGCGGCGCCGAGCATCCCGTAGGCCGGGATGAGCCATAGATTGAGGGTGAAGTTGACCACCGCGGCGAGGGTGGCCGCGATCCAGTTGAACTGTGTGTTCTTCGTCCGGCCCGCACCGATCGTGACGACGATGAACCCGGCAAAGAAGACGCTCGAGTAGGCAAGCGCCGGCACGGCATCCGCCGCCGGCCAGAAGTTGTGGTTGCTCGGGGCGAGAATGCGCACGATCCAGGGCGCGAGGAGGCTGAGCGCGACGCTCGCCCAGGAGGCGAGGAGCATGAGATACGTCAGCACGTAGGCGTACGCGCGCTTGGCCGCGCCTTCGTCCTCGATCGCGTAGGCAAACGCGGGCCACGCCGTCTGGAACGCAGTGAAGAGAAGGACCATGACCGAGCCGATGTTCACGGCGAGCGTGTACTGGCCGACCTGAGTGAGGTTCGAAGCCTCCGGCGTGAGCTTGACCAGCATGAACCGGTCTCCGAAATTCGTGACCCACAGCGCGAGCGCCGACGGGATGAGCGGCAGGCCGAACCGGTTGACGGCTCGCAGGAGCTTGCGGTCGAATTGAAGGCCGAGCTGCTCGCGCCGGTAGGCGAGGAGCACCACGAAGATGATCAGCGTGCCGCTGAAGTTGCCGACGAGCACCCCGAGCGGCCCGAGCCCGTAGTGGACAACGAAAAGGATGGTCAGCGGGACCGTGATCCCGATGTTCGCGAGCGTCGCAACCGAGAAGGCGATCGCCCGCTGCTCGGCGCGGAAGAGGTTCGTCAGCTGGGCGTAGTTGACATTGACCCAGAGGAGAACCCCGGTGGCGATTACGAGGCTCGTGCCGCTGCTGCTGAGCTCGTGGCTGTCCAGGCTCAGCCAGCTCGCGATCTCGCTCGCGAAGGCGACGCAGATGACGAGGCCCAGCGTGGCCATCAACATCTGGAACCAGAAGATCGTGCGGAGCAGCCGCTTCCGGTAGGCGGGGTCGTCCGAGTCGAACCAGAAGCGAATGAAGCCGTTGCCGGCGCCGGCCCGCAGCAGCACGGTCGCCACCGCCGATCCCGCGATCAGCAGCCCGATGGCGCCGTAGTCGGCGGGCGTGAGGTAGCGCGTATAGAGCGGCAGCATCAAGACCGCGAGGAAGCGCGAGACGATGCCCCCGACCCCGTAGATGAACGAGTGGCGCGTCAGCTCGAGCAGCTGGGAGACGAGCGAGCGGTGGCCACCGCTCTCGCGGCGCGGCTTTGCGTCCGGGCTCATCGCCCGCGATGGTAGCCCCGGGGCCCGCCGTCCTCTCTTCCGTACACTCGCGCCTCGTGGAGATCGCCGATCGCGTCGAGCGCCGCGCTCGCTGGGTTCTCGAGGCGCTCGGCGCGGGCCACCTCCGCCTCGGCGACGACCTCCCGTACCGGCCCGAGGCCTGGGAGCAGGTCGAGCGCGGCGAGCTGCCGGAGGGGGATGAGCTGGCCGCCGCGTTCTTCCACCTCGCCCGGATCGAGGAGATCGGCGCGCCGCGCGACCGCCACGGCCGCTTCTGCGCCTCCTCGTCCCGCCTCGATCCGCTCGATCCGCCGCTCGAGCGGCTGCGCCGCGAGCTCGGGGCTCCCGCGCCGCGGTACGGGGAGGCCCGGTTCGCTGTCGCACTCACGCACGACGTCGACGTGCCGTGGCGGTGGACGCGGATCGGCGTACGCGGCGCGGCGGCGCGCCTCAAGGGTCACGCGCTCGCTCGCCGCGCGGGGCCGGCACTCCACGAGGCGCATGGGCTGGCACGGGTGCCGTTGCACAAGCTCCGAGGGAGCGACCCGAACTGGCGCTTTGCGGAGATCGTGGCGGCTGAACGCGCGCACGACGCGCGCTCGACCTTCTTCGTGATGGCGGGCCACGGCCACCGAGCCGACGGCGCCGCACCCGAGTCGTACGACCGGCTCCGGCCGCAGCTGGTCGAGACGCTCGCCGAGACAGGCGCGGAGGTGGGCCTCCACGGGAGCTACCTCGCCGCCGAGGACTTCGACCGGCTCGCACGCGAGCGAGCGCTGCTCGCGCAGCTCGATGGGCCGCTTGTCGGCCACCGCTACCACTACCTCCGCGTCGATCCGCACCGGAACCTCGTGCCGCTGGCCGACATCGGCTTTCGCTACGACACATCGCTCGGCTTCCCCGACGCCCTCGGCTTCCGCGCCGGCATCGCGCACCCCTTCCGCGTGTGGGATCTCGAGCGCGACCGGCCTTCGGACCTGCTCGAGCTGCCGCTCGCGGTGATGGACGCGACCCTCGCCGAGGAGCGCTACGAGGGGCTCTCGGCGGCGGCGGCGAAGCCGCATGTCCTCGCGCTGCTCGACTGGGCGGCGGAGCACGGCGGAGGATTCTCGATCCTCTGGCATCCCGAGCGGTTCGACGCGCCGAGCGCCCGCGGCTGGGACCGTCTGTATTTCGAGGTGATCGACGCCGTCCGGGAACGGGGCGGCGTGTGCATGTCGGCCGGCGAGCTCGCAGCCTCGGCTGCGTACGCGCTCGGCCTGCCGGCGAGCTAGCGGCCGCTCCGTCGCGCGCCCGTACACTCCGCGCGTGTCCGAGCTGGATGCGTCGCAGACGGAGCCTGTCCTCGAGTGGGACACGCCGCTCTTCCGCATGGCACGGGCCCAGTACGAGCAGGCGCTGCCGTACACGGGCGTCTCGGACATGGTCGCCGAGCGCCTCAGCTACCCCGAGCGCGCGGTCATCGTCAGCGTCCCGCTGCGCCGCGACGACGGCTCGGTGGAGATCTACCCCGGCTACCGCGTCCAGCATTCCACCGTGCTGGGCCCGACGAAGGGCGGCATGCGCTACGACCTCGAGGTGTCGCTCGGCGAGTGCGCGGCCCTCGCGACCTGGATGACGTGGAAGTGCGCCCTCCTGCGGCTCCCGTACGGCGGCGCGAAGGGTGGCATCCGTTGCGACGTCACCCTGCTCTCCCAGCGCGAGCTCGAGAAGCTCACGCGCCGCTTCACCTCGGAGCTGATCCGCGAGATCGGCCCCCAGACCGACATCCCGGCGCCGGACATGGCGACGAACGAGCAGACGATGGCGTGGATGATGGACACGTACTCGATGCAGACCGGCTATGCCGTGCCGGAGGTCGTGACCGGCAAGCCGATCTCGATCGGCGGCTCGGTCTTTCGGCGCGAGGCGACCGGCGCCGGCGTCGTCATGGTCGCCGAGCAGGCGTGTCGGCGGCTCGGCTTCGAGCTCGCCGGACGGTCGTGCGTCGTGCAGGGGTTCGGGAACGTCGGTGGTGTCGCGGCGTCGGAGCTGCACGGGCGCGGCGCGCGGGTCGTGGCCGTTTCTGACGTCTCGGGCGGCGCGCACGACGAGCGAGGCCTCGACGTGCCGGCGCTGCACGCCTACGTCGCGGAGCACGGCTCCCTCGCCGGCTACGACCGCTGCGAGCGGATCACGAACGAGCAGCTCCTCGAGCTTCCATGCGACGCCCTCGTCCTCGCCGCCCGCGAGGACCAGCTCACGAGCGCGAACGCCGACCGCGTGCACGCGTCACTCGTCATCGAGGGTGCGAATGGGCCGACGACGATCGAGGCCGACGAGATCCTCGTCGAGCGCGGGATCCCCGTCGTGCCGGACATCCTCACGAACGCCGGCGGCGTCACGGTCTCGTACTTCGAGTGGGTGCAGGACCTCGGCCGTCTCTTCTGGGACCGCGACGAGATCCGGCGCAAGCTGTCGGACAAGATGACCGACGCCTTCGACCGGGTCTACTCCGTCGCCGCCGACAAGGGGATCACGCTGCGTCAGGCGGCGATGGTCGCGGCGATCCGCGAGGTCGCCGGAGCCCTCGAGGCTCGCGGCATCTACCCGTAACGGCGAGAATGCGCGTGATGTCCGTCGAGACCGTCCGCGATGCGATGGTGCCCGAGCCGACGACGCTCGCCGCCGGCGCGAGCGCGCAGGAGGCCGGCCGCTGCTTCGCCGACAACGTCGAGGTGCGGGCGATCTTCGTCACCGAGGATGGCGGGCGGTTGCTCGGCGTCGTGACCCGGAAGACGCTCGTGCGCGAGGTGGTCGCGGCGGGCCTGGACCCGAGCGCGGTGATGCTGCGCGAGATCGCGGAGCCGCCGAACTTCACCCTCGACGCCGGCCTCGAGCTCGAGGGCGCCTTCCGCTTCCTCGAGGAGAAGGATCTCGAGCGGGTGCCCGTGGTCGAGGAGGGCGGACGCCTCGTCGGCGTCCTGTCGCGCGCAGTCGTGCAGCGGCGCCTCGCCGAGGACGAGCCGCCGGAGGAGGAGCAGAGCGGCGCCGAGTCGCTCGTGCTCTAGCAGCAGGTGTAGGCGCCGGGAGGTGCCGCGCCCTCTTCCGGCTCCGGGAGCTCGGCCGCGGCGAGCGCCGTCCCGTCGAGCAGGTCGCGCTCGCTGACACGGATCGCCTCGAGGCCGTAGGTGTCGAGGATCGCGACGAGGATTGCGGCTCCGGCGACGATGACCGGCGCACGCTCCGGATCGAGTGCCCGCACGCGCCGCCGTTCCTCGAGCGGGAGGGCAGCGAGCCGCTCCAGCTGTGCGCGGGCGCCGTCGCGTGTGAGGACGTGCCCGTGCACCCGCTTCCGGTCGTATTCCTCGAGGCCGAGGTCGAGCGCCGCGAGGCTCGTGATGGTCGCGGCCACTCCGACCGCATCTCGCGGCTCGAGGCCGGGGAGCAGAGCGCGTGCAGCCTCGATGCTCGCCGGGACGTCGTCGCCGTGGCGCTCGGTGAAGCGGACGGAGCCGAGCGGCAGGCTCGTGCTGAAGTCCCCGAGGACGAGCTCCGTCGAGCCGCCGCCGATGTCGACGAGCAGCGTCGTCGGCTCGACGGCTCCGACGCCGCGCCGCGTCAGCTCAGCCTCCTCGTCGCCCGAGAGCAGCTGCGTCGTGAAGCCGTAGCTCCACTCGATCTCGCCGAGGAACGCCTCGCCGTTCTCCGCGTCGCGGACGGCGCTCGTCGCGACGAGGAGCGTCCGCTCGGCCTCTAGCGACTCGGCGATGCGGCGGTAGTCGGAGAGCGTGTTACGAACGCGGGCGATCGGCACCGGGAGGAGACGGCGGCGGGCGTCGACCCCTTCGCCGAGGCTCGTGATCCGCGTCTCGCGGTGGAGCTCCTCGACGCGGCCGTCGTCCACCCGGCCGACGAGAAGCCGCGTCGTGTTCGTCCCGAGATCGACGGCGGCGACGATCACTTGCGCGGGACGACCGCGGCGACGCGCCCGAAGGTGATCTCCGCCTCGTCGAGTGCCGCGCGCAGGACGGCGAGCTTCGCGAGCGAGACGCGCAGCCGCCCGAGGCTCTCCTGCAGCTCAGCCGTCTCGTCGCTGACGGCGGCGGCCTTGTCCGCCGTCTCCTCGGCACTCGCCGCGAGCTGGTCGAGCCGCCGCACAAGGTCCCGGCGCGTGTCGTTGAAGTCGCGCCACGCCGCGAGCGTGCGTTTCACCAGCAGCGCAGCAGCCGTGATGGCTACGAGGAAGGCGACGATGAGCGCGCCCCAGATGGCCCAGTCCCACATGAAGATGATGGTAACGAGGGTGCTACAATCGGGGCCGCGACGCGGGGTGGAGCAGTCAGGTAGCTCGCCGGGCTCATAACCCGGAGGTCGCAGGTTCAAATCCTGCCCCCGCTACTGAAAAGGCCCGCTTCGGCGGGCTTTTTTCGTTTCTCGGCGTGTCCGCTGTCCGGCGAGCGTGGCAGCGTAGTTGGATGAGCGAGACGCCGTTCGATCAAGTCATCACGGAGCATCTGACGCTGTCCGAGCGCAACAAGCGCCTCGAGCGAACGATGCCGCTCGACCGATATGCGGAGCAGTACGGGAACGGGATCGCCGATGCCCCGCTTTCCCGGCAGGTCGGGCCGCCTCGAGAGGGAGAGCCGTCCACCGAGGTGAACGCGTTACCGCGGGCCGACCCGGACTCCTGGTGGGAAACGGAGAACGGCGAGTGCCCGCCGCCCCCGATCGACTGGGATAGCGACTACCAATAGATCGCGGTGACGCGCGAGACGCGATACGCGAAGACGTCTGACGGCGTCTACATCGCCTATCAGGTCGTGGGCACCGGCCCGGTCGACTTCGCAGCCGACTTCCACGCCTACGCCGGGAATGTCGACCTGATCTGGGACGAACCCGACTGGGGAGAGTTCGTGACCGGGTTCTCGGAGTTCGCCCGCCTCATCATCCACGACCGACGTGGGAGCGGGGCCCCGACGCGCAACGTCCCGCCTCCGAATCTGGAGACGAGGGCCGCGGACCTCCTCACCGTGCTCGACGAGCTCGGCTCCGAGGCGCCGGTGTTGGGTGCGGCCGCGTCGACCGGTGCGATGCACGCGCTGTTCGCGGCGACCTACCCGGACCGGACGTCCGGAATCACGTGGAACTATCCGCGCGCGCGGCTTGCCTGGGCTCCCGACTATCCCTGGGGCCGGCGACCGGAGGATTTCGAGGCCGAGCTCGCCGAGGCGTCGAGCTGGGGCACGACGGAGTACGCCCGCGACCTGGCGCTCAGGCGCGCTGCCCAGCGGGCGGGGGTACCGGACGAGCAGCGGCATACGCTCGCCGTCGACGACGAGCTGATGCGGAGGTACGCGCGCGTCACGCGCAACACATTGAGCCCGGACGTCGCGGAGGCGCTGACGCGGATCCTGTGGCAGACGGACGTCCGCGACATTCTCCCGAGCGTGCACACCCCCACGGCTCTCATCATCGGCGACGCCGACGCCGGGCCCGAGGTGGATGAGGCGGAGTACGTTGCGTCGCTCATGCCCAACGCGACGGTGCACAAGCTCTCCGGCCGTTCCGGGCTCCAGGTCGAGGCAGTGATGGACATCGCCCGCGAGCTGGCGGGAATCGAGCGGCGGCGCGAGGCCTCGACGGTCCTCGCGACAGTCCTCTTCACGGACATCGTGGACTCGACGCGCAAGCAGGCGGAGCTAGGAGATCGCCGCTGGAGGGAGCTCGTGCTCGCGCACCACGCCGCGATCCGGCATGCGCTCTCACACTGGGGCGGTACCGAGCACGACACGGCCGGCGACGGCTTCTTCGCGAGCTTCGCCGGGCCAGCGCGCGCGATCGACTGCGCGCACGAAATTGCGGGACGTGTCGCAGAGCTGGGCCTCGAGACGAGGGCCGGAGTGCACATCGGCGAGTGCGAGGTGATCGACGGCAAGCCCGGTGGTCTGGCGGTGACAATCGGCGCGCGTCTCCTGGCGGCGGCAGGCCCGCGCGAGGTCGTCGTCTCGCAGACCGTGAAGGACCTGGTCGCGGGGAGCGGCTTCTCATTCGTCGATCGAGGAGAGCACGAGCTCAAGGGGGTCCCGGACCGCTGGCGGCTCTACGTCGCGGAGCCGGCAGAGTCGGCGTGACCAAGGTCCAGTACTTCACCGCCTGCACGCTCGACGGCTACATCGCCGACGAGAACAACTCGCTCGACTGGCTCTTCGAGGTCCCGCACGAGGAGGAGGACCGATTCTGGGACGAGTGGTTCCCGTCGGTCGGCGGGCTCGTGATGGGCGCGACCACGTACGAGTGGATGCTGGCGCACGCGGGTCCGGACCCTTGGCGCCGCTACTACGGCGAGCGGTCGGGCTGGATCCTCACTCACCGCGAGCTGCCGTCCATCCCCGGTGTCGAGATCGCCTTCGTCCAGGGAGACGTCCGCCCGGTCTACGAGGAGATCGCGAAGAGGCTCTCCGGCGCCAACCTCTGGCTGGTGGGGGGCGGCGATCTCGTAGGGCAGTTCCACGACGCCGGTCTGCTCGACGAGATCATCCTCGGGATGACGCCCGTGACCCTCGGCCGGGGAGCGCCGTTGCTGCCCCGGCGCATCACCTCGAAGCACCTCACATTCCGCTCGGCGGAGCTGATCGGCCAGCGCATCAGGATCGTTCTCGGCGTCCGGCCGCCGAGCGAGCGCTAGGCAGTCCCGACGGGGGTACGCTGACTCGAATGGACGAGGTGCCGCGCGACTTCGGGTTCCACACGCGCGCCGTACACGCCGGCCAGCGGCCGGACCCGTACACCGGCGCGAGTGCGACGCCGATCTACCAGACCGCGGGGTTCGTGTTCGAGGACACGGAGTCGGCGTCGGCGTACTTCAACCTGCAGGAGTACGGCAACGTCTACAGCCGGATCATGAATCCGACCGTGGCCGCGTTCGAGGAGCGCCTCGCGAACCTCGAGGGCGGCGTCGGCGCGGTCGCGTTCGCGAGCGGTCTTGCCGCGCAAGCGGCGCTCTTCTTCGCGCTGCTGGAGCCGGGCGACCGGATCGCGGTCGCGAAGGCGCTCTACGGCGGCTCGACCGCCCAGCTCAACCACCTCGGACGCAAGCTCCAGATCGCGGTCGACTGGGTCGACATGGACGACCCCGACGGGTGGCGCCGCGCCGTCACCCCGGAGACGAAGATGCTGTTCGCCGAGACGATCGCGAACCCGGGCGGCAACGTGCTCGACATCTCCCTCGCCGCCGCGGTCGCGCACGAGGTCGGCGCGCCGCTCGTCGTCGACAACACGTTCGCGACTCCCTACCTGTGCCGCCCGCTCGAGTGGGGAGCCGAGCTGATCATCCATTCCGCCACGAAGTTCATCGTGGGCAACGGGACGACGATCGCGGGTGCCGTCGTCGATTCGGGCGCGTTCGACTGGTCGAACGGCCGCTTCCCGTCGATTGCGGAGCCGTCGAGCGCGTACCACGGCCTCCGCTTCCATGAGACGTTCGGCGTCTACGGCTTGCTGATGAAGCTACGGTCCGAGACGCTGCGCGACTTCGGAGCCGTGCTGGCGCCGTTCAACGCGTTCCTGCTCCTCCTGGGACTGGAGTCGCTAGCCGTGCGGATGGACCGGCATGTCGCGAACGCGCTCGCGGTGGCCGAATGGCTGCGTGGGCAGCCGGGCGTCGCTGGGGTGCGGCACCCCGCGCTCGCCGACAGTCCGTACCGGCCCCTCGTCGACCGCTACCTGCCGGACGGCGCGGGCTCCGTCTTCTCGTTCGACCTCGAGAGCGGTCGCGAGGGCGGGCGCCGCTTCATCGAGGCGCTGTCGCTCTGGAGCCACCTCGCCAATGTCGGCGACACGAAGAGCCTCGTCATCCATCCCGCATCGACGACGCACCGCCAGCTGTCGGACGAGGAGCTCGTCGCGTCCGGAGTCGCGCCCGGGACGGTGCGGCTCTCGGTCGGGCTCGAGGACGTGGGCGACCTCGTCTGGGACCTCGAGCGGGGGCTGCGCGCGGCGCGCGACTCCGCCGTCGTGGCGTGAGCGACTTCCAGGACCGGCGCGCGATGCAGGAGCTCGTGCTGAACGCACGCACCGTGGCAATCGTTGGGCTCTCGGCGAGCGAGCTCCGGGCGAGCTACTTCGTCGGGTACTACCTGCAGCGGCACGGCTACCGCGTCATCCCCGTGAACCCGAACGAGGAGCGCGTGCTCGGGGAGCAGGTCTACCCGAGCCTCGGCGACGTGCCCGAGCGCATCGACGTCGTCGACGTCTTCCGCGATCCTGCCGCGGTCCCGGGCATCGCGCGGGAGGCGGTCGCCGTCGGCGCAGGCGCGTTGTGGCTGCAGTTCGGCGTCATCAGCGAGGAGGGCGCGCGGATTGGACAGGAAGGCGGCCTCGCCGTCGTGATGGACCGCTGCCTGAAGGTGGAGCACGCACGGCTCCTCGGCCGCATGCACTGGATGGGGTTCGACACCGGCGTGATCGTCGGCTCGCGACAGTCCGGCTAGCGTTAGCCCAACCCGAACGCCTGCGTGAGCAGGAAGACGTTGAGGCCTGTGATGACGACTGCGAGCGCCCACGCGGTCCAGGTCGTGATCCGCTTGTTGACGTGGACGCCCATGACGTCGCGTCGGCTCGTGAGCAGCACGAGCGGGATGAGCGCGAACGGGATCCCGAACGAGAGCACCACCTGGCTGAGGACGAGCGCGCTCGTGGGGCTGACGCCGACGGCGAGGACCACGAGAGCCGGGACCATCGTCACGATCCGCCGG
>DASYOZ010000047.1:0-6355 GCA_036007185.1 Gaiellaceae bacterium
CTCGAGGAGCGAGGTCACACGCTTCTCCCGCCAGCCGGCGAGGACCCTGTCCTGCGTCCTAGTCACGACGAGGCCGCCGGTGAGGCCGACGACCCTGCCCGGCACCCGAAAGCCCTCGAGGGAACGGCCGGTCGATCCGAACGTCCGGACGCGCGCCGGCGTCACGCCGCTTCCCAGCGCCACCGCAGGACGCCCGTGGAGCCAACCGATTGCCTCGACCTCACCGGTGGCGACCACCTTGCCGCCGACCAGGACCGAGGCGGGCGTCGCGATCACCAACGTCTTCCCCGCCGGGGCAAAGGCGAGGTGCGTGACGGGAGCGGCGGCGCCGGCAACCCTCCGGGACTGGTGCCCGAGGTCGTAGACGATCGCCCTCCCTCCCGCTCCGACGTACGCGAACGCGAGGGAGTCCGCGCGCCAGGAGGGCCGCACCGCCCGCACGCTGCGATCGACGACCGTGTCGTGGGTCCCGTCGCCCCAGACGGCGTGCAGCACGAAGCGTCGTCCGGCATGGACGACATAGGCGATGCGGAAGCCGTCAGGCGCCCAGGCGATCGCAACGACCGGGCCGCGGGCGGCGTGCGACCATGCTCGCCGCCCGTCGGGGGCCATGGCGACGACTGACTTGCCGATGCCCGCGGCGACGTACAGCGCATGAGGCGAGAGCGTGGCAGCCGTGGCCGGTAGACCGTGGAGCCGGCCGCCGCGCGTGACGACCGAGAGCCGCCCGTCGACGATCGCGGCGATGCCATTGGCTCCCTTCGGCAGCGATAGCTCGGTGCTCGCGGGACGCTGCTTCGTCTTTGCGCCGAAGCTGACGTGCAGTGCACCGGCGGCCGCGAGCGAGCCGGCGGCGATCGCGAGCAGAACGACTGCCGCCGCGAAGACGAGGACGGCGGTGCGGAGACTGCGATGCGCAGGAGCAGTCGGCTGGAGCGCTCGCAGCGCCCGGTGCAGCGCCTCCTCCCCCGCTCCCGGCTCGGGCTCCGGGGCGGCCGCCAGCATCCCCTCGAGCCGACGCTCGAGCTCACTCGACACGCTCGACCTCCACGGATTGGCGCAACTGCTCGAGCGCGCGTGCGAGCCGGGAGTTGACCGTGCCGACGGGAACGTCGAGAGCGCCCGCGATCTGCTTCGGCGTCATCCCCACTCCGTAGCGCAGGACGACGACGACGCGCCGCTCGAGCGACAGCTCGGCCACCGCCGCGAGCAGGCTCCGGTCTCCGGACTCGTGCGGGGGAGCCGCGTCCGGCAGCTCCGGCAGCTCCTCGTCCGAGAGACGGCGCTCCGCGCGCAGCAGGTCCAGCGCCCGGTTGGCGACGATCCGGTGTAGCCATGGCCCGAACGGACGGCGCTCGTCGAAGCGGCCGAGCGCGGCGAACGCCCGCTCGAACCCGTCCGCGGCGACGTCGTCCGCCAGCGACCGCCGGCCGGTGATCGCGAAAGCGGCACGCCACGCGTCGCGCCAGTAGCGGCGGAAGAGCGCGGCCGCGGCTTCGCGGTCGCCGCGTCGCGCCCGCCGTACGAGGTCTCGGTCACTCGGTTCACGCACTCCTTCGCAGTCTTGTACGAACGAGACGAGTTTGCGCGTCCCGCTCCGGGCATACTCCCGGCGTGAGCGACTGGCCGGAGCAGGACGACGCGCTCGTGCGGGAGTTCGAGCTTCCCTCGTTCCCCGCCGCGATCCAGTTCGTCGACCGGCTGGCGGAGCTTGCGGAGAGCGAGGGACACCATCCGGAGATCGACATCCGGTACCGCCGCGTGACCGTGCACTGGACGACTCATTCCGAGGGCGGGATCACCGAGAAGGATCGCGAGATGGCCGAGCGGACCTCCGCGCTTGTCGCCGGGTAGCCTGCGGCCGCGCGGGTAGAAGGTAAGACTTTGGGCGCGCCCGACACTAATCCTGACGTGAGCGCACTGGCAGCAGCTCCGGCAACACTCGAGGAATGGCACCTCGACCTGCACGCGGAAGGCGCCCGCGGCGAGGATGCCGTGGCGCGTCTCCATGGGCTCCTGC
Source organism: Gaiellaceae bacterium (assembly GCA_036007185.1). Taxonomy (GTDB): domain Bacteria; phylum Actinomycetota; class Thermoleophilia; order Gaiellales; family Gaiellaceae; genus Palsa-739. The sequence goes on from DASYOZ010000047.1 coordinate 2,021, forward strand.
TCCGGGCCGCCCGCTTCGAGGTGTTCCGGCGGAGCGGCTCTCTCCCCCAGCTTTCGGCGGTCGAGCTGGACGAGCTAGCCCAGGATGCGGCCGGCGACGCCGCCGTCTCCGTTCTGCGCCGCCTCGACGACTTCCGCGGCGAGAGCAGCTTCCGCACCTGGGCGTACAAGTTCGCACTGCTCGAGGCGTCGGTGAAGGTGCGCCGGCGCGCCTGGCGGGACCGCGAGGTGACTCTCGAGCCGGAGCAGTGGGAGAGCCTCGCCCACGCAGGGCCGGGGCCGGACGACGATGCCGAGAACGCGGCACTGCTCGGAGCCGTGCGCGACGGGATCCGGACGGCGCTGACGCCGCGGCAGCGACAGGTTCTCGTCGCGGTCGTCCTCGAAGGCGTACCGATCGACGTGCTTGCGGAGCGCCTCGGCTCGAACCGGAATGCGCTCTACAAGATGCTCCACGACGCGCGCCGGCGGCTGCGAGCCCACGTCGCCGAAGCGGGATACCCGGAGGCGAACGAATGACCGGACGCGACCTCGATCCAACCCTTCTGCGCCTGCTCGGCAGCGACGAGCAGGAGCTCGACTGCGACGAGTGCTTCGCGCAGCTCGACCGCTACGTCGAGCTCGAGCTCGCCGGGCTACCCGCCGACGTGCACGTCCCCGGGCTGCGCGCCCACCTCGTCGGCTGTCCCGCGTGCGCCGAGGAGCACGAAAGCCTGCGCGCGCTGCTGGAGCTCGATTCCGTCTCCTGAAAAGAGGCCAAGAGATGCACAAGACCACGTACCTGATCGTCGGCGCCGGCATGACCGGCGACATGGCGGCGAAAGGCATCCGCGAGCACGATCCCGACGGCTCGATCACGATGATCGGCGCCGATCCGAACCCTCCGTACAAGCGGCCGCTGCTCACGAAGGGCCTGTGGAAGGGAGCTCCCGAGGAGAAGGTCTGGCGCGAGCCGGCCGATCGCCTCGAACTCGTCACCGGTCGCCGCATCGTCTCCCTCGACCTCGCGGCAAGCAGGGCGACGGACGACGCCGGCGAGGAGTACGAGTGGGAGAAGCTCTTGCTCGCAACCGGCGCGCAGCCGCGCCAGATCCCCGGCGCGGAAGGGGTCGTCTGGTTCCGCACCCTTGACGACTACCGCCACATGCGCGAGGTCGCGGGGGAAGGCGCACACGTGGTCGTGATCGGGGGCGGCTTCATCGGCTCCGAGATCGCCGCTGCACTCACCGGAGTGGGCTGCCGCGTGACGATGGTCTTCCCGGAGGCCGGAATCGGGCATCGTCTGTTCCCGGCCGACCTGTCGGCCTTCGTCGCGGACTACTACCGCGAGAAAGGGGTCGAGGTGCTCGCCGGCGAGACGGTCGCCGAAGCGACGGGCACGAGCGTGACGCTCGGCTCCGGCCGCATTCTCGAGGCCGACGCGGTCGTCGCGGGCCTCGGCGTCATCCCCGACACCGAGCTCGCCGAAGCGGCCGGGCTGGAGGTCGACGACGGGATCGTCGTGGACGAGTTCGGGCGGGTGCCGGGGCACGAGAACGTCTTCGCCGCCGGCGACGTCGCCCGTTTCCCCGTCGCCGCCCTCGGCACCACGCTGCGGATCGAGCACGAGGATCACGCGAACACGCACGGCAACGTGGTGGGAGCCAACATGGCCGGCGCAGAGACGCCTTACGACCACCTTCCCTTCTTCTACTCCGACCTCTTCGACCTCGGCTACGAGGCGGTCGGGCTCGTCGACTCGCGGCTCGAGGCGGACGAGAACTGGCAGGAGCCGTATCGCAAGGGAATCGTCACGTATCTCGAAGACGGGCGGCCGCGAGGGGTACTGCTCTGGAACGTCTGGGACAAGATCGACGAGGCGCGCGAGCTGATCCGCGCCGGCGAGGGAGCTCTTGCCGTCTAGCGCCCTCGCCCGCTCGCGCAAACCGCGCCGCGGGACGGAGCTCGTCTGCGAGCGGATCTTCCGGCCCCTGGCGCACCTGCTCGTCCTCCTGCTCGCGCGCCTGCGTGTGAGGCCGCCGCTCGTGGTCGGCGCGGCCGGCGTGGTCGGAATCGCGGCGGCCGTCGAGCTCGGTCGTGGCTCGCTGATCGCCGCGGCGCTCCTCGTCCAGCTCAAGACGCTGCTCGACAACGCGGACGGCCAGCTCGCGCGACTCACGGGCCGGACGAGCGCCTTCGGGCGGTACCTCGACTCCGAGGTCGACCTGCTCGTCAACGCGGCACTCTTCGCTGCGCTCGGCTGGACGACAGGGCGGCCCGCTCTCGCGCTCGCCGGCTTCCTGGCGGTCACGAGCGTCCTCAGCCTCAACTTCAACGTCGAGCGGCTGGCCCGTGGAGGGATGGCGGAGCCCGAGCCGGAGGGACGCGGGACGGCCTTGCTTCGCCGCATCTACGGCTTCGTCTACTCGCCGCAGGACCGGCTCGCGGAGTCGCTCGTCGTGCGCCGGCCCGTCCTCACGACGCCACGCTCGGTCTCGCTCCTTGCCAACCTCGGCATGTCGACGCAGCTCGCCGTGTTCGGGCTGCTTCTCGGCCTCGGAGAGCCGCTCACGTTCGCCTGGCTGGCGGTGGCCGAGGTCGCAGTCGTCGCGCTCGTGGTGTTGCCCCAGCGGGTGCCGCGGCGACAGGAGGAGGTGGCATGAGCACCGGGCCCAGGCTCGACGGAGCCCGGCAAGTAGCGGAGGTGCTGGCTTTGCCGGCACCGGAGCGGGGAAACGTCTTCGAGCTTCCTGCGCACGACGGGGAAGCGGCGCGCGACCTGACGCCGGCGGAATGGGCGCGGCTGGAGCGCAACGCCGCCGAGATTCTCGGGGCACTCGGCCTCGACCTCGACACGCCGGGCACCCGCGACACGCCGCGGCGCTTCCTCCGTGCGCTCTTCGATGCGACGGCCGGCTACGACGGCGATCCGAAGCTGCGTACCGTTTTCCCGGCGGAGCGGCCGGAGGGCGTCGAGGGCCGACACGCGCAGATCGTCGAGGGGCCTGTCGGCTTCTACGCGCTCTGCGAGCACCACGCGCTGCCGTTCCACGGGCGTGCGCACATCGGCTACGTCGCCGGCGACGAGATCCTCGGCATCTCGAAGCTCACGCGGCTCGTGCGGTTGTACGCGCGCCGCTTCACGGTGCAGGAGCGGCTCGCGGAGGAGATCGCGGACGGGCTCCGCGAATTGGCGGGCGCGCGTGGCGTGGCGGTCAAGCTCGAGGCGGCGCACATGTGCACGGCGATGCGGGGCGTCGAGGAGGACGGCTCGGTCACGGTGACGACGGTCTGGCGCGGCCTGTACGACGAGGACGAGTCGCTGCGCTCGGAGTTCCTTACGCTGACGAGGTGATCGGGCCGTTCAGCGTCCTCACGGAGGACGAGGACCTGCCTCGGTGGGACGTTCCCGCTGAGCTCACGGCGCTCTACGGTGGCTCGATCGGACTCGACGAGCCGTGCGTCGTCGCGAACTTCGTGGAGTCGCTGGACGGTGTCGTGGCGGTGCCGAGGCTGCCACGGTCGCATGCGCTCCTCGGCGACGAGAGCGACGCCGACCGCTTCGTGCTCGCCTTGGTGCGCGCCTGCGCCGATGCGGTGCTCGTCGGCTCCGGCACGCTCCTCTCGTCGCCGAAGGGGACGTGGCGGATCGACCGAGCCTATCCGCCGGCCGCAGAGGCGCTCGCGGGGCTGCGGGCGCGCCGCGGCCGCCCCGGGCAGCCGCTCGTCGCGGTGGTGACCACCGGCGGCTCGCTCGATCCGAGCCATCCCGTGCTCGAGTCGGAGGCACTGCTGCTCACGACAGAGGGGGCAGCGGCCGGCCTGCGCGCGCGCGTGCCCGGGGCGGCCGAGGTGGTGGCCGTGAACGAGGGCGACTCGGTCGACCTTGCCGCCGCCGTCGAGGTGCTTCGCGACCGTGGCTGTGCGGCGATCCTCTCGGAAGGCGGCCCGACGCTGTTCGGCCGGCTACTCGCCGCGCGGCTCGTGGACGAGCTCTTCCTCACCGTCTCGCCGCTTCTCGCCGGCCGCGCTGCGGCCGCCCGCCTTGGTCTCGTGGAGGGGCTGGAGCTCGTGCCGGAGACCCGCGTGGCCGGTCGGCTCCGCTCGGTACGGACGCACGGCTCTCACCTCTTCCTGCGCTACACGCTTCGCTAGCGGCCGAGACTGGACGGTTTGGCTGCCTGGTGCGCTCGCGCACGGCGGAGGCCGGCGCGAGCGCAGTGCGGCCTGCGGCTAAGCCACCGCTGGGCGGATGTCTTAGCCTCCGGCCTTTCGTCTAGATCGTCGATTGAAGCGGCCTCGAACCTTGACCGCGGAGACCACGCTTGGCGGAGTTCGTTTGTCTCCGGGCGAAGAG
>DASYOZ010000048.1:0-5680 GCA_036007185.1 Gaiellaceae bacterium
AAAGCCGGACCGGAGCCTGCCGCAGCCCTCGTCGGGCAGCATGACCTGCCGCTGGGATCTCTCCGACGGAGTGCCGCAGCTCGCCCTCGCGTCCGGCATATCCACGGCGCTCTGGACGCTCCACGAGAGCGGGCCTGCGCCCTTCGACTATGTCCTCGCCGCCCCCGTCGGCGGGCCAGAACGTCAGCTCGAGCGGCTCGCCCACGCCAGCAACGGCACGGGCGACTGGCTCGTCGGCGTGGCGGGAGCGGGGAAGACGCTCGCCTACTCGTGGGACGACGTCGAGTACGTCGACAAGCTCGCCTGCCTCTCGGGGGGCTCCTGCAAGCAGAAGATCGCGGATGGTGGGATCCGCATCGTGACGAGAACGGGAGACCAGCCGCTTCCCGGAGCACGGCCTGCCCTCCAGCTCGCCGCGTCGGCCGGGCGCATCGCGTACATCCCGGCGACGGTCGCGAAGTCCGGCCGCCCCCTGGCGAGCGCCAACAACGTGGTCTACGTCGTGGACGGCGCCAGCGGCAGCCCCCTGGGCAGCGCGTCCTTGCACGGAATCCCGGCCGCGGTCGCGCTTTCTCCGCACGTGCTCGCGGTCCTCACTCAGCGCGGCCCCCACGACAGGATCTCGTGGTTCTCCACCACCAATGAGACACAGCTCGGCAGCGTCCTGGTCGCCCGCCGCGCAGCGACGCAGCTCGCCGCGAGCGACCAGCTGATCGTCTACCGCGTCAATCGCACGTTGTACGGCGTCTCGACGGCTACCGGCCACATCCAGGTGCTCGCCAAGACGACCTCGGACAACGTCGCGTTCTCGCTCGCGAATGGCCGTCTCGTGTGGACGGAGAACCACGCCGGCACCGGCCGCCTCCGCGCTCTCTCGGCGGGCTAGGTTCGAGGCAGTGCCGGCCCTCTCCTGGGCCGAGCGCAGCTGTCTAGGCTTAAACGCATGGCGCGGGGGCGGCGGGACTTCTTCTGACCCGTTTTCTGATCCGGCGGGTCTTCTGGGCCGTCTGGCTCTTCTTCGTGGTCACGCTGATCACGTACGTGGTCTTCTACTTCATCCCGGGTAGCCCCATCCGGATCACGTCGTTCGGCATTACCGATGCGCAGATGGCCGAGCGCATCACCAAACAGCTCCACCTCGACGTTCCCGTCTACCAGCAGTACTGGATCTTCGTCTGGAACATGATCCGGCACCAGTCGCTCGGCTACTCGTACCACGACGGCACCTCGGTGCGCTGGATCGTCGGCCAGGACGCGCGGGTCACCGCGTCTCTCGTCTTGGGCGCTGCCTTGTTCTGGCTCCTGATTGCGATTCCGATCGGAATCCTGTCGGCGCTGAAACCGCGCTCGCTGGTCGACCGGGCCGCGATGGTGTTCGTTCTCATCGGCGTCTCGGCGCCGACGGTCTGGGTCGGCCTGATCTTCGCCTACATCTTCGGCTTCAAGCTGGGCTGGACGCCGATCGCCAACTACTGCAACTTCTTTCCGGACTCTTCCGGGTCGTGCAGCGGCCCGGCCCGTTGGGCGTACCACCTGTTGCTGCCGTGGGCCACCCTCACGTTCCTCTTCGCTGCGTATTACGCGCGGATGATCCGGTCGACCGTGATCGAGACCGCAACCGAGGATTACGTGCGTACGGCGCGGGCCAAGGGCGCTCCGACGAGGCGCGTCGTCACCCACCATGTGCTCCGCAACAGCTTGCTGCCGATCGTGACGATGCTCGGCATGGACGTCGGCCGCGCCCTCGTCGGCGCGGTCCTGATCGAGAACGTGTTCACCCTGCACGGCCTGGGCCTGGAGCTGGTGACCGCGACCAATCGCGATGACGTGCCGGTCGTCGTCGGCATCGTCCTCGTCGTCGCGGTCGCGGTGATCATCTGCAACTTCCTCGTCGACGTCGCCTACGCGTGGCTCGATCCTCGAATCCGGCTGGACTGAGTCGTCCTAGGCCTCGACCGGCTCGAGCTCTGCGATCTCGACGCCGCCCGCCAGGCGGGCAGCCTCGCGGGGGTCGAAGCGTCCGGCGCCGAGCTCGACGACCGAGGCGGCCGCGCAACCGACTGCCGTTCGTAGTGCGTCGCCGACGGGTCGGCCGTTGAAGCGCTCGGACAGGTAGCCGGCGAGGAGGACGTCTCCGGCGCCGACCGGTGCGATGGGCTCGACGCGCGGGATCGAGGCACGGAAACGCTGCACCCGCCGCTCTTCCCGAACGAGCGCGAAGCACGCGGTCTCCTGGGTGATCAGGACGTTGTGAGCGCCGAGGTCGGCGATCGTGTCGAGCGCCATCACGAAGTCCTCCTCGTCCATGAACTCCTGCCCGACGAGGCTCTCGGCCTCCTGCTGGTTGGGTGAGACGAGGTAGGGCTCGGCCTCGACGCCGAGGCGGAGCGGCTCGCCCTCGCAGTCGAGGATGCACTGGATGCCGCGGCGGGTCAGGTCGCGGATCGCTTCGGCGTAGAAGTCGTTCTCGACGTCGCGGGGCAGCGAGCCGCAGAAGACGACGAAGCTCGCGACGCGCGAGAGGTAGTGGAGCTTGTCGGACAGCATCTGCAGCTCCTCCGGCCGCACGGCCGGCCCCCACTCGTAGACCTCGGTGAGCGCGCCGGCGGTCGGGTCGACGACGGCGATCGACGTGCGGGACTCGTCGGAGATGCGGACGAAGTCGCCGAGGATCCCCTCGATGCCCAGATCCTCGACGATCCTTTCGCCGGTGCGGCCGCCGGCCAGGCCCGTGGCGACGACCGGCGTCTCGAGCTGCTTCAGCGCCCGCGCGACGTTGATGCCCTTGCCCCCCGCGCTCGTGAGGCTGTTGCTCGCCCGGTGCCGGTGGCCGAACTGGAAGTTCGGCACGGTCAGCGTCCGGTCGACTGCGGCGTTGAGGGTTACGGTGACGATCACTGCCGGGGGCCCCGCGGCAGGTTACTCGACGCGGATCTTCTCGCCGATCCTGAGCGCCGTCGGGTCGACGCCGGGGTTGAGCTGCTCGAGCGTCGCGACCGTCGTGCCGGTCTTGGCCGCGATCGACCCGAACGTGTCGCCGGACTGGACGGTGTACGTCCGCAGATGCGGCTTGTGGCTGTGGGTGCGCGTAGTCGTCGTCTTCGAGCCCACGGTCGTGGTCCGCGACGCGGCCGGGTGCTTGCCGTGCTCGAGCCCTGCGCGGACGACGACCGCGCCGATCGTGACCGCCGCGAGGAAGGCGACCGGAGCGGCGTAACGCGTGACTCTGCTCCGGTCCACCCCTCAGCCCGCAACGGCGACGGCGCGCAGCTCGCCCGAGAGACGCGCGGCCTCGGCGGCGGCGGCCTCCTGCCAGCCCACACCTCCGTCTGCGTAGATCACGGAGCGCGAGGCGGAGACGAGTGCGCTCGCCGGGCCGGCCGCGAAGGCGGCGGCGAGCTGCTCCGGCCGGCCCCCCTGCACACCGACGCCGGGGAGGAGCAGCACGGCGCGGGGAAGCAGGCTTCGAATCCTCTCGAGCACCTCCGGATGCGTGGCGCCGACCACGGCCCCGACCGTGGAGAGCCCGCTCGCTCCGATGGAGGCGGCGCCCCAGAGGTCGACGAGGCCGGCCACGCGCTGCCACAGGGGCCGTCCGTCCGCCAGGGGCAGGTCCTGGATATCCGCACTGCCCGGGTTCGAGGTCTTGACGACGACGAAGACGCCGAGTCCGTCCCGCGCGAAGAACGGCTCGAGCGAGTCGTGTCCCAGGTAGGGGTTCACCGTGACCGCGTCCGCGAGCGGCGCGAGCGCGGCCGCATAGGCCTGGGCCGTTGACGGGACGTCGCCGCGCTTGGCGTCGACGATGACGAGCAGCCCCGCCTCGCGGGCGTACTCACACACCTCGGTGAGCGCGGCCCAGCCCGTTGCCCCCTGCGCCTCGAAGAAGGCCGACTGGGGCTTGACCGCGACCGCGACCTCCTCCACGGCGTCGACGATCCCGCAGCAGAACTCGACAACGCCGAGCCCCTCCGGCATGAGCGCAGGATCGGGGTCGAGGCCGACGCAGAGCGGCGTGCCCTTGCGCTCCACGGCGGCGGTGAGGCGATCCGCGAAATGACCCGCCACGCTCACGCCTCCAGGATAGGAGACGATCCGGCCAAGGGCAGACACAGAGAGGCCGCCGGGAGGCGGCCTCTCGATCCTCGGAGGAGACTTGGGTTGTCGCTAGTAGGACGACGTCTGCTTGACGGCCGACTTGAGACCGCTGCCGGCCGAGAACTTCGGCACCCGAGCTGCGGGGATGTGCACCTTCTCGCTCGGGTTGCGTGGATTGACACCCATCCGAGCCGCGCGGTTCGCGGTAGAGAACTTCCCGAATCCGGTGAACGCGACCTCGCCTCCGCCCTTCAGCGTGTCGACGACGCATTCGAGGAACGCGTCGACGGCCTTGCCCGCATCGCGGTTCGACAGCTGCGCGCGGCTGGCCACCTCGGATACAAACTCCTGCTTCGTCACACTCTCTCCTCCAGTCGGTAAATCGCTTGCAGGGCCGAACCGACCCTACCAAGTCCGTGTTTGCCGCTCAACCATGCGGTTTTGCTGGGGTTTTCTCGCCCCTCAGCAGGTCTCCTGCCTTGAAAAGCGGCCGCAGACGGACGGCGTGGCGCGCGAGGGCGTCGGCTCCGCCCTCCTCCCGATCGACCACGCAGACGGCTGTGCGGACGACGAGGCCGGCGTCCCGGGCGGCTGCGATGGCCTCGAGGAGCGCGCCGCCGGAGGTCACGATGTCCTCCACGAGGCACACGAGCTCGCCCGGCTCGAAGGCCCCTTCGATGCGATTCGCCGTCCCGTAGTCCTTTGCCGCGTCGCGGATCATCAGGAACGGCAGCCCCGAGACGAGCGCCGCCGACGCGGCAAGGACGACGCCGCCGAGCACCGGTGCAGCGAGGCGCGCCGCCTCCGGCTCGTGCTCCCCGACCGCGGCGGCGATGCGCTCGCCGAGAGGCGCGAGGAGCTCGGGCCGCGTCTCGAAGCGGTACTTGTCGAGGTAGTAGCGCGACCGCTTACCGGAGCGCAGGACGAAGTCTCCCTCGAGATAGGCGGCCGCGACGAGCGCCTCGCCGAGCTCCGCGTCGGTCATCCGCGTTGCGCAGCCACGAGGACCTGGTGTGCGAGCGGGAGCAGCCGTGACGCCTCCCGCGACCCGGCCGCGAACGTGACGAAGGAGCCGTCGTCGAAGTAGATCTCGACCCGCTCGCGCCCCTGGCCGAACAAGCGCCGGTAGGCGAGCGTGGCGGCGAGAGCGCCGCTCGCGAAGCCGGCGACGCGGAGCAGCCTAGATCTCATCTGCGACCGCCGCCACGCAGCGCTTCAGGTCGTAGAAGACGAGGCCCGGCGCCGGCCGCCCGCTCGCGACGGCGACGATGGTCCGCCCGTCCGTGCCGGTCACCGCGAACACGTCCCGGTCGGCGAGTGCCGCGTGGAGCTGGGTGACGCGGCCCCCGTCGCTGCGGAACGCGCCTGCACCGTCGAGCAGCTCGCGCACGGCACCTGCCAGGACGCTCGCCCGCACGTCGGCAACGCCCACCGAGCCGGCCGGCTCGCCGTTCGCGGCAACGACGACGGCCGCCTCGATCTGCGGCGAGATCTCGACGAGATCGGCGAGCGCGCGCGCCGCGTCCACGGCTGCTGACGGTATCAAGGTGCAGACTCTTCCTCGTGCAGGTCCGACGGCGTC
>DASYOZ010000049.1:0-10999 GCA_036007185.1 Gaiellaceae bacterium
GCGGTGGTTCTCGAGCCGGTGCGGGTTGCGCGGCCCGCGGCGGAAGGCCCAGAGGAGAACCACCATGCCGGGCAGGCCGAGCTCGTCCCGCAGCTTGTAGACCGGCGGCGTGATGTGGCCGAGGTCCTCCGCGATCACGGGCAGGTCGCCGAGCTCGCGAGCGACCGCGCGGAAGAGCTCGGCGCCGGGGCCGGTCCGCCAGCGGCCCTGCCTCGCCGTCGTGTTGCGCGCGGGGATCGCCCAGTACGAGACGAAGCCGCGGAAGTGGTCGACCCGGCAGAGGTCCACGAGCTCGAACACCCGCCGGAACCGTTCGCTCCACCAGCGGTAGCCGGTCGCGCGGTGAACAGGCCAGTCGTAGAGCGGGTTCCCCCAGCGCTGGCCGCTCGCGTTGAGCGCGTCGGGCGGGGCTCCGGCGACCTCGCCTCGCGCGAACAGCTCCGGCCAACCGGCGAGGTCGGCACCCTCGCCTGAGACGTAGATCGGCACGTCGCCGATGAAGCGCACGCCGCGGGCGCGCGCGTAGGCACGGAGCGCGGTCCACTCCCGCTCGAAGCGCACCTGGTCGGCGATCGCCCCCTCGCCGGCATAGCTCGCCCAGCTGCCGGCCCAGTAGGGATGGCGCGCCACGAAGTCCTCGACCTCGGCGGCCATGACCCGCGCTTCGGGCCGGGCGAGGAGCTGCGGCGAGGCGGCGAACACGGATTGCGGCCTGTACGGCGAACGGAATTCGTCCGGCGGCCCGAGCGGCAGCACCTGCCACCACGACTGGCCTGCAGCGGCGAGCCAGTCGACGAACCGATATGCCTCGCGGTCGAGCTTCCCGGACGGCAGCGACGTCGGGTGGAGGAGGATGCCGGACGAGCGCGGGAGGTCCACGTTTCGATCCTCCCTCATCAGTGAGACTTCGAGCAGTGTCGATCCCGAAGACGACTCCCCCGCGGATCCAGATCCAGGAGGTCGCGCCGCAGCTCGATTGCGGTCGCTATCCGGTCAAGCGCACCGTCGGCGACCTGGTCGAGGTGACCGCGCGGATCTTCCGCGACGGCCACGAGACGCTCGGCGCGACCGTGCGCCATAGGGGCCCGGACGCGACCCGCTGGTCCGAGACGCCACTCGAGCCGCTCGGCAACGACCTCTGGGCCGGCTCCTTCAGGGTCAACCGGCCCGGCATGTGGAGCTTCCGGATCGAAGCGTGGGTCGACCGGGTCGCGTCGTTCCAGGAGGAGCTGCGGCGCAAGGTCGCCGCGGGGCAGGCCGACCTCGCCGGCGAGCTGTCCGAGGGGGCCGTGCTGCTCGGCGACGAGAAGCTGACCGTCGAGCAGGCGCTCGCGGCGCCGGCAGGCACGCGGTCCGAGAAGGCCTGGTCGGCGACGTACGAGGCGAACGTCGACCCCGTCCTTGGCCGCTTCGGCTCGTGGTACGAGCTCTTTCCGCGCTCGTGGGGCGGCTTCAAGGGCATCCGCGCTCAGCTGCCGCGCTTCGCCGAACTCGGCGTCGACGTCCTCTACCTGCCGCCGATCCACCCGATCGGCCAAACGAACCGCAAGGGCCCGAACAACTCCGAGACGGCAGGGCCCGGCGATGTCGGCAGCCCGTGGGCAATCGGCTCCGAGGACGGCGGCCACGACGCGATCGACCCGTCGCTCGGCACGGAGAAGGAGTTCCGCGCGCTCGTGGCCGAAGCGAGGGAGCTCGGGATCGAGATCGCGCTCGACTTCGCGATCCAGTGCTCGCCGGACCACCCGTGGCTGAAGGAGCATCCCGAGTGGCTCTTCCGCCGCCCCGACGGGACGCTGAAGTACGCCGAGAACCCGCCGAAGCGCTACCAGGACATCTACAACGTCGACTTCGCGAGCGAGGACTGGCAGGGCCTCTGGCAGGCGCTGCTCGACGTCGTCGTCCACTGGGTCGGCTGCGGGGTGAGTGTCTTCCGCGTCGACAACCCGCACACGAAACCGGTGCCGTTCTGGGAGTGGCTGATCCGCGAGGTGCGGCGCGAGCACCCAGACGTGATCTTCCTCTCGGAGGCCTTCACGCGGCCCGCGCCGATGACAACGCTCGCGAAGGCCGGCTTCGCACAGAGCTATACGTACTTCACCTGGAAGAACACGCGCTGGGAGCTGCTCGAGTTCCTCGGTCAGCTCCTCGAATGGCGGGAGTTCTACCGGCCCAACTGCTTCGCGAACACGCCGGACATCCTCCATGAGTACCTCCAGAAAGGCGGCCGACCAGCCTTCGAGGCCCGGCTCGTACTCGCGGCAGCGCTCTCTCCTTCCTACGGCATCTACTCCGGCTTCGAGCACTACGAGAACGTGCCGGTTCGCCCCGGTTCCGAGGAGTACCTCAACTCGGAGAAGTACGAGACGAAGCAGCGGGCGCTCGACGGGCCGCTGCTGCCGCTCCTCGGCAAGCTCAACGCGGCACGGCGGGAGAACCCGGCGCTGCAGTGGCTCGACCCGCTCACGATCCTCGAGACCGAGAACGAGCCGCTGTTCGCATTCCTCAAGCGGCGCGGCGGGAACAGCGTCGTCACGGTTGTGAACCTCGACCCACGGGCGACGCAGGTGGGCACGTGTGTCCTGCCGGTCTCGACCGGGCTACCGCCGGCATATCCGGTGCGAGACCTGCTGTCGGGCCAGACCTGGACGTGGCGGATCGGTCGCAACTACGTCAAGCTCGGCCCCGGCAAGAGCCACCTGCTTAGGATCGGCGGCTGATGTCCGAACAGTGGTTCGAACGGGACCCGCTGTGGTTCAAGCGGGCGGTCTTCTACGAGATCCACATCCGCGGGTTCTTCGACGGCAACGACGACGGGTCCGGCGACTTTCGCGGCCTGATCGACAAGCTCGACTATCTCGAATGGCTCGGCGTCGACTGCCTCTGGCTGCTGCCGATGTACGAGTCGCCGCTACGCGACGGCGGCTACGACATCTCGAACTTCTTCGCCATCCACCCGGACTACGGGACGGTCGAGGACTTCCGCGAGTTCGTCGAGCAGGCACACCAGCGCGGGATGCGCGTGATCGCCGACCTCGTCATGAACCACACCTCGGCGGACCACCCGTGGTTCCAGGAGTCGCGCGCAGATCCCCAGGGGCCGAAGAGCGACTGGTACGTCTGGTCGGAGACGGAGGAGCGCTATCCCGAGGCCCGTGTCATCTTCATCGACACGGAGCCGTCGAACTGGACGCTCGACCAGCTCCGCGGCGAGTACTACTGGCACCGCTTCTTCCACCACCAGCCCGACCTCAACTTCGACAACCCGGAGGTGCAGGAGGCGATGCTCGACGTGCTGCGCTTCTGGCTCGACCTCGGCATCGACGGCTTCCGGCTCGATGCCGTGCCGTACCTCTTCGAGCGTGACGGGACGAACGGCGAGAACCTCCCCGAGACGCACGAGTATCTGAAGCGGGTCCGCGCCGAGGTCGAGGCCCGCTATCCGGATCGCGTGCTGCTCGCCGAGGCGAACCAGTGGCCGGAGGACGTCGTCGACTACTTCGCCGACGGAGACGAGTGCCAGATGGCGTTCCACTTCCCGGTCATGCCGCGGATGTTCATGGCGCTCCGGCGCGAGGACGCGACGCCGATCTACGAGATCCTCGACCGGACGCCGCACATCCCCGACAACTGCCAGTGGGGCCTCTTCCTTCGCAACCACGACGAGCTGACGCTCGAGATGGTCACCGACGAGGAGCGGGACTACATGTACGAGGAGTACGCGAAGGACCCGAGGATGAAGCTCAACCTCGGGATCCGCCGCCGCCTCGCGCCGCTGCTCGACGCCGGTCGCGACGAGGCCGAGCTGCTCCACGCGATCCTCTTCTCTCTGCCTGGTTCACCTGTTCTCTATTACGGGGACGAGATCGGCATGGGCGACAACGTTTACCTCGGCGACCGCGACGGCGTGCGCACGCCGATGCACTGGTCAGGCGACCGCAACGCAGGCTTTTCCCGTGCCGACTGGGCGCAGCTCTACCTCCAGCCGCTGATGGACCCGGTCTACGGCTTTTCCGCGGTCAACGTCGAGGCGCAGCTCCGCACGCCGAACTCGCTCCTGCGCTGGATGCAGCGGTTCATCGCGCTCCGCAAGGAGCACCCCGTCTTCGGGCTCGGCTCCTACGAGCCGCTTCCCGGAGACAACACGCGCATCTTCGCCCACATCCGAGCGTGGGAGGACGACATCGTCCTGTGCGTGCACAACCTCGCGCGGTCGGCACAGGCCGTGCAGCTCGACCTCTCGGCGTACGCGGGTATGGTCCCGGTGGAGATGCTGGGCCGGACGGCCTTCCCGCCGATCGGGGAGTTGCCCTACCTCCTCACGCTCGCGCCGCGCGGGTTCTTCTGGTTCCAGCTCAGACAGGCAGAGCAGGTGGAATGAGGATGGACGAGAGCGCGCTGATCGAGTACGTGACCCGGCAGCGCTGGTACGGCGCGAAGTCGCGCACGGTCTCGCACTCCGACGTGCTCGACACCGTCACGATCCGGCAGGCCGAGCCGCAGCTTGCCCTCGCCATCGTCGAGCTTCGCTACGACACGGGAGCGCACGACATCTACCAGCTCCTGTTCTCGGACGGCTCGCGCGACGTTCCGTACGACAACCTCGCCGAGGACGCCGGGGTCGCCCGCGAGCTCGTGAGTGCAATGCGGGCCGGACTGACCTTGCAGGGCTCGGAGGGCGTGGCCGAGTTCCGGCCGGCCGAAGACTTCTCGGCGCTCGGCCGCGAGCTCGGCGCGGCTCGGCTCGTCTCCTCGGAGCAGTCGAACAGCTCCGTCGTCTTCGACGATGCGCTGATCCTCAAGGTCTTCCGCCGTCTCGAGCCCGGAATCAACCCCGAGCTCGAGATGCTCCGTTTCCTCACCGAGCACGGCTTCCGCAACATCCCGGCGCTGGGCGGCTGGTACGCGTACTCCGGCGGGCCGCTGACAGCGACGCTGGGACTGCTACAGGAGTACATCGCCGGTGCGGTCGGCGGCTGGGAGATGGCGCTCGGCGAGATCGCCTCGGCGCCGGAGCGCTTCCTCGACCGGCTCGGACGGCTCGGGGAGGTGACGGCGCAGATGCATACGGTGCTCGGCTCCGACCCGGACGAGCCCGCCTTCGCGCCTGAGGAGCCGAGCGTCGAGTCGCTCGGCCTGCTGACGGCGACGGTGGACGAGGAGATCGCCCGCGTCTTCCTCGCGCTGCCGGAGGACGACGATCGCCTGGCGCCGATCCTCGGCCGGGGCGAGGAGGTGCGCGAGCAGCTGCGCCTTCTCACGCATGCCGGCTCGAGCGGCCGCGTGATCCGCACGCACGGCGACTACCACCTCGGCCAGACACTCATGTCGAGGAACGACTGGATCATCCTCGACTTCGAGGGCGAGCCCGCCCGGACGCTCGTCGAGCGCCGCCGCAAGCGCTCGCCGCTGCGCGATGTCGCCGGCATGCTCCGCTCCTTCGCCTACGCGGCGACCGCGGCCGAGCTCACGCGCAAGGCCGAGGTGCCCGAGGACTGGGAGGAACGGGCGCGCGAGCGGTTCCTCGAGAGCTACCTCGAGACGATCGACGCCGCGCTGCTGCCTCCCGGCGAGGCCGCGATCGAGCGGTTGCTCGCGGTGTTCGAGCTCGAGAAGGCCGTCTACGAGCTCCGGTACGAGCTCGACAACCGCCCGGACTGGGTCGGAATCCCGGTCGCGGGCATCGAGCGGCTCATGCACGCAGCGGCGGAGGCGTTGTGACCGTCGATCTCGGGCCGAATCCCCACGGCATCCTCGGAGCGCACAAGTCGGAGGAGGGCGTGGTCGTGCGCGCGTACCGGCCGGAGGCGCAGGCGGTGCGGGTGCAGCCTGCCCATGACAAAGCGGCATCGGTCGATGCGGAGCTCAAGGACCCATCGGGCCTGTGGGAGGCGCTGCTCCCCAAGGCGCGCCTGCCGCTCGAGTACGAGCTCGAGGTCGAGTACCCGGACGGCAAGACGTACACGGTCCGCGACCCGTACTCGTTCCTCCCGACGCTCGGCGAGCTCGACCTCCACCTCGCCATGGAGGGCCGGCACGAGCACCTCTACGAGCGGCTCGGCGCGCACGTGCGCGAGCTCGACGGCATCGTCGGCACCGCCTTCGCCGTCTGGGCGCCGAACGCGCGCTCGGTCTCGGTCGTCGGCGACTTCAACTCCTGGGACGGCCGCCTGCACCCGATGCGCTCGCTCGGCGCGTCCGGGATCTGGGAGCTGTTCGTCCCCGACGTGGACGAGGGGACGAAGTACAAGTTCGAGATCCGGACGCAGAACGGCCGGCTGCGTCTGAAGAGCGACCCGGTCGCCTTCCACACCGAGGTGCCGCCGGCGAACGCGTCCGTCGTCTGGGACGCGAAGCACGTGTGGCGAGACGAGCAGTGGCTCGAGAACCGGAGGAAATCGGATCCGCTGCGCGAGCCGATCTCCATCTACGAGGCCCACCTCGGCTCGTGGCGGCGCAACCCGCTCGACGGGAACCGCCCGCTCACCTACCTGGAGCTCGCCGACGAGCTCGCGGACTACGTCTCGGATCTCGGCTTCACCCACGTCGAGCTGCTGCCGGTGATGGAGCATCCCTTCTCGGGCTCATGGGGGTATCAGGTCACCGGCTACTACGCGCCCACCTCGCGCTTCGGCACGCCCGACGATTTCCGCCACCTCGTCGACCGCCTGCACGAGCGCGGCATCGGCGTGATCCTCGACTGGGTCCCCGCCCACTTCCCCCGCGACGACTGGGCGCTCGCCACCTTCGACGGGACGCACCTGTACGAGCACGCCGACCCGCGCCGCGGCGCGCATCCCGACTGGGGCACGCTCGTCTTCAACCTTGGCCGGACGGAGGTGCGGAACTTCCTGCTCGCGAACGCGCTCTACTGGCTGCGCGAGCACCACGCCGACGGGATCCGCGTCGACGCCGTCGCCTCCATGCTCTACCTCGACTACTCGCGCAAGGCCGGCGAGTGGGTGCCGAACATGTTCGGCGGCAACGAGGACCTCGACTCGGTCTCCTTCCTGAAGGAGCTGAACGAGGCGCTGCACGGCCGCGAGGCCGGCATCCTCTCGGCCGCGGAGGAGTCCACGGCGTGGCCCGGCGTCTCACGGCCGACGTACCTCGGCGGGCTCGGCTTCGGCTTCAAGTGGAACCTGGGCTGGATGCACGACACGCTCCTCTACTTCCAGAAGGACCCGGTCTACCGGCGCTTCCACCACCACACGCTGACGTTCTCGCTCATGTACGCCTTCAGCGAGAACTTCGTCCTGCCGCTCTCGCACGACGAGGTCGTCCACGCCAAGCGGTCGCTGCTCGACAAGATGCCCGGCGACCGCTGGCAGAAGTTCGCGAACCTCCGCTCGCTCTACGCCTACATGTGGGCGCACCCCGGCAAGAAGCTCCTTTTCATGGGCGGCGAGCTCGGCGAATGGGAGGAGTGGAACGCCGAGGGCTCGCTCCACTGGAACCTGCTCGAGCACGCCGAGCACGCGGGGATCCAGGCGCTCGTCCGCGACCTCAACCGGGCCTACCGCGCCACGCCGGCCCTCTGGGAGCTCGATTTCGACCCGGCCGGCTTCCGCTGGCTCGAGGCGAACGACACCGCGAACAACGTCCTCGCCTTCGCGCGACTCGGCGAGGGCGACGCGCCGCCGCTCGTCTGCGTCGTCAACCTCTCGCCGGTGCCGCGGCATGACTATCGCGTCGGCATGCCGCACTGCTGCCGCTGGCGGGAGGTGCTCAACACCGACTCGGCCTTCTACGGCGGCAGCGGCGTCGGCAACCTGGGCGGCGTCGAGGCCGAGGCCGTGCCGTGGCACGAACAGCCCTTCTCGGCCACGCTGACGCTGCCCCCGCTCGGCGCGGTCTGGCTCGTTCCCGAGTAGCGTTGCCGTTCGTGGAGGTGTGGCCGGGACGGCCGTTCCCGCTCGGCGCGACGTGGGACGGCGAGGGGACGAACTTCGCACTCTTCTCCGAGCACGCCGAACGCATCGAGCTCTGCCTGTTCGACGGCGGAGCCGAGGCGCGGGTCGAGCTGCGCGACATCACGGCGCACAACTGGCACTGCTACCTGCCCGGCGTCGGCCCGGGACAGCGGTACGCCTGCCGCGTGTACGGCCCCTACGACCCCGAAGCCGGGGACCGCTTCAACGCGAACAAGCTCCTTATCGACCCCTACGCGAAGGCGATCGAGGGGCCGGTTCAGTGGGAGCGGGCGAACGTCCTCCCCTACGTGCCCGGCGCCGGCGAGGACGCCGATCTCGAGCTCGACGACGAGGACGACGCCGACGCGATTCCGAAGTGCGTCGTCGTCGACCCGGCGTTCGACTGGGAAGACGACCGGCCGCCGCAGACGCCCTGGAACGACACTGTCATCTACGAAGTCCACGTCAAGGGCTTCACCGAACGGCACCCGGAGATCCGCGGCGACCTGCGCGGCACGTACGCCGCCCTTGCATCCGAGCCGGCGCTCAAGTACCTCCGCGGGCTCGGCGTCACCGCGATCGAGCTCCTCCCGATCCACCACATCGTCGACGAGGGGTTCCTGCCCGACCGCGGCCTGACGAACTACTGGGGCTACTCCTCGATCGGCTACACCGCGCCGCACGCGCTCTATGCCGCGACCGGCACGGGCGGCGAGCAGGTGCGCGAGTTCAAGGGGATGGTGAAGGCGCTCCACCAGGCCGGCATCGAGGTGATCCTCGACGTCGTCTACAACCACACCGCCGAGGGGAACCACCTCGGGCCGATGCTCTCCTTCCGCGGCTTCGACAACCGCAGCTATTACCGCCTCGAGCCGGAGAACGAGCGCTTCTACAGGGACTTCACGGGCACCGGCAACTCGCTCAACCCCATGCATCCGGCGGTGCTGCGGCTGATCATGGACTCGCTCCGCTACTGGGTGCTCGAGTGCCGCGTCGACGGCTTCCGCTTCGACCTCGCGTCGGCGCTCGCGCGGGAGCTCTACGACGTCGACCGGCTCTCCGCCTTCTTCGACATCATCCACCAGGACCCGGTGCTGTCGCAGGTGAAGCTCATCGCCGAGCCCTGGGACGTCGGGCCCGGCGGCTACCAGGTCGGCAACTTCCCGGTGCTCTGGGCCGAGTGGAACGGGAAGTACCGCGACTCCGTGCGCGACTTCTGGCGCGGCCAGGGCAACGTGGGCGAGTTCGCGCAGCGCTTCACCGGCTCCGCCGACCTGTACGAGGAGAACGGCCGCGACCCGTTCGCCTCGATCAACTTCGTGACCGCCCACGACGGCTTCACGCTGCGGGACCTCGTCTCGTACAACGAAAAGCACAACGAGGCGAACGGCGAGCACAACCGCGACGGCACCGACGACAACCGCTCGTGGAACCTCGGCGCGGAGGGGCCGACCGACGATCCCGCCGTGCTCGCCTTGCGGGCCCGCCAGCAGCGGAACTTCCTCGCGACCCTGCTCCTCTCCCAAGGCGTGCCGATGCTGCTCGGCGGAGACGAGATCGGCCGGACGCAGGGCGGCAACAACAACGCCTGGTGCCAGGACAACGAGATCTCGTGGTTCGACTGGGAGGACGCCGACGGCGGGCTGCTCGAATTCGCCCGGCGGCTGATCGCGCTGCGGCGCGAGCAGCCGGTCTTCCGGCATACGTCGTTCCTGACCGGAACGGCAGGTGAGAGCGGGCTGCCCGACGCGTGGTGGTTCCGGCCGGACGGACGGCGGATGACGCAGCGCGACTGGACGAGCCCGGAGACGCGAACGCTCGGCGTCTTCCTCAACGGCCGGGAGATCCGCGAGCGGACGGCACACGGCGAGTCTGTCTACGGCGACTCGTTCCTGCTCGTCTTCAACGCGGAGGCGGAGCCGGTCGTCTTCACGCTGCCCGCGCGACGCTTCGGCTCGCGCTGGCAGGTCGAGCTGGCCACGGGCGAGGTGCTCGATCAGCCGCTCGGAGCGCGGGCGCTCATCGCGGTGCAAGAGCATTCGCTCGTGCTCCTGCGGCGGGTCTGAGGCGCCTCACCAGCCAGACAGCCCGGCGTCTTCACCGCAGGGGATCCGGGAAGACACCGGGCCGGGCTGGCCACGGCCCGCCATAGCAGCCGAGCCGGGAGGGGTTCGATGCAACCCAGATCGAATCACGGCAGCATGAAAAGAGCCTAAGAGCGAGTCAGGACTCTGCGGTCGCCGCCCGAGCGGACTGACCCGTTCAAGCTCAGCCGCATCAGCGCACCCCCGCCCGCGGCGTTCTCCGCCTCGACCGTGCCGCCGTGCGCCTCGGCCACCTCGCGCACGATCGCAAGCCCGAGGCCCGCACCGGGCATCGCCCTCGCCGCGGCCGAGCGGTAGAAGCGGTCGAAGACGAGCGGCCGGTCTTCGTCCGCGAAGCCCGGGCCGTGGTCGCGCACCCGCAGTTCGCCCGCCGCCAGTGAGACCTCGACAGAGCCGCCCTCGCCGCTCCACTTGCCCGCGTTCTCGAGCAGGTTCCAGACGGCGCGCTCCATCCGCTCCCGGTATCCGTCGACGGACGTCGGCTCGAGGTTGTCCGCCTCCCACGAGATCGTGGGGAATCGTGTGCGCGCCCGCTCCAGTGCCTCCTCCACGAGCTCGTCGAGCTGGAACGGCTCCTTCTCGGGTTGGGCGCCGTCGCCGCGAGCGAGCTCGAGCAGCCCGGCGATCAGCGCGCGCATCTCCTGCGACTCTCGGTGGAGGTCGTCGAGCAGCCGCCGCCGCTGCTCCGGCGCGAGCTCGAGATCGCCGCGCAGCACGTCGATGTTCGTCTGCAGGCTCGTCAGCGGTGTGCGGAGCTCGTGCGACGCGTCGGCGACGAACCGCCGTTGCGTCTCTAGCGACTCTTCGAGCGCACCGAGCATCGTGTTGAAGGCGTGACCAAGCCGCGCCAGCTCTCCGCTTCCTCCCTCCGGGACCCGCTCGCTCGGCTCGCCCGTCTTCGCGATGCGCTCGGCGGCCGCCGTCAAGCGCCGCACCGGAGCCAGCGTCGCGCTGGAAAGGAGCCGGCCCGCGCCGGCGGCG
>DASYOZ010000050.1:0-9472 GCA_036007185.1 Gaiellaceae bacterium
TCAGCGGATCCTTCTCCGCGAGCTCCGGCTGCGCCGTCGTCCCTTCCGTCACGATCGCCGCGAAGCGGTCGGGCTCCTCGTCCTGGATCCGTTCCGCCTCACGGAAGGATGATTTCATCACTGCCCACGGCATGGCTGGCACGTACCCATTGACGCGCCAATCTATGCAGGGTGGGGCGGGAGAAGGATCGGACGCCGCGGTTTCTGGGTGAAGTCGAAGTCGTTCGCGAGGTCGCCGAGGATGGAGTTGTTCTCCCGGACATTGGGGCGCGGGTCGGGGCGGCCGTCGGTCTTCGGATCGAGCCTCCGGCCGCCGAGGAAGTCGTCCTCGATGAACTTGAGGTAGGCGTCGAAGCTGAGCGTCTGGTGGTCGACGTAGCCCTTCCTGGCGTAGGGGCTGATCACGAGGCCCGGTACGCGGAGCCCGTAGCCCTGGCGGTCGACGACCGGAGGCTTGACGTGGTCGTAGAAGCCGCCCCAGTCGTCCCAGGCGAGGAAGATCGCCGTGCTGGCCCAGTCCGGGCCGTTCATCACGGCGTTCACGAGCCTCGTCACCCACGCCTGCCCCGCGGAGATCGAGGCGCCGGGATGGTCGCTGTCGGCCCAGTCGGGCGTGACCCACGACACGTTGGGGAGGGTGCCGTGCACGGCCGCGGCGTAGAACTGTGAGAGCGGCACCTGCGAGGCGGCTTTCTGGTGGTCCTGGCGGACGTCGGTGAAGTCCGGCAGCGGGTCCCACATGTTCGGCGTGCTCGACCCCTTGAGACTCGAGTAGCACGTGACCGGGCCCGTGAGGCAGTCGGGCGGGGCGCCTTGCTGCACGTAGGACGCCCACGTGACGCGGTACTTGTGCAGGAGGTAGGTGAGGTCGGTCCAGCCGTAGAGCGGCCCCTGGGGATAGCGCCGCAGCGTCGTGCTCGGCCCGTCGCGTGGCGTGCCGAGACTCGTCGTGCACGTGCTCGGCTTGTACGGGTCGCGGCACTGCGCCGACCAGCCCGAGACGAGCCAGAGGTGGGCCGGCAGGCTCCAGCCCCAGTTCGGCTCGAACATGTGGTCCTGCAGGACGAAGTTCCGCGCGTACGACCAGTAGTTCGGAATCTGCGCGCCGACGTGGTAGCTCATGGCGTTCGGGTGCCGCAGCCGCGTGCAGGCCGAGCCGTGCGGATGGCGGCGGCAGCTGCGGATGAGCTTGCCGTCGGTGACCCGGATGAAGCCGTCCATGCGCCCGCCGTCGACGTCCCGCTGTCCGGCGACCGGGCCGTGCGCGCCGCCCGAGTCGTCGGCTCCCCGCCGGTCGAGGAACGGCTTGACGCAGCCGCCGACCCCGTTCGGCACGCAGACTGTGGGCACGCCGTGCTTCATCGGGATCCCGTCGGCGCCCGGATAGGTGCCGAAGAAGGAGTCGAAGGAGCGGTTCTCCTCCATGATCACGATCACGTGCTTGATCTCGTGGATGTCGCCCGTGCGCTGCGTGTGCCGGGCCGCCTTCACGCTCGCGGGCGGCGACGACGACACGGACCCGCCGCAGCCTGTGGCCGCGCCGAGGGCGACGATCAACACGGCGAGGGGCGCGAGAAGTCTCAGCTGAACGGCGGGTGGAGCGGGAGGATGAGCGGGGGGCTGGGCTTCTGGTCGAAGTCGAAGTCGGCGGTGAGGTCGCCGAGGATCTTCGCATTCTCGCGCACGTCGGGCCGCGGGTCCGGCCGACCGTCGGTGCTCGGATCGATCCGCTTCCCGTGCAGGAAATCGTCCTCGATGAACTTGAGGTACGCGTCGAAGCTGAGGACCTGGTGGTCGACGAAGCCCTTCCGCGCGTAGGGGCTGATCACGAGCCCGGGCACGCGCATCCCGTAGCCCTGGGCGTCCACGGTGGGCGGCTCGACGTGGTCGTAGAAGCCGCCCCAGTCGTCCCAGGCCAGGAAGATCGCCGTGGAATTCCAGTCGGGGCTACGCATGATCGTGTTGATCAGCCCGGTCACGTACGCCTGCCCAGCCGTGACCAGCCCGGGCGGATGCTCGCTCACCGCCTGCGCCGGCGTGATCCAGGAGACCGACGGCAGCGTGCCGTTCTGAGCCTCCGTGTAGAACGTCGTCAGCGGACGGATGTTCGAGAGCTGGTGGTCCTGGTGCACGGTGTCGAACCACGGCAGTGGGTTCCAGATGCCCGGCGTCGTCGCCCTCTGCGGCACGGGCGCGCAGAACATGGCGTTGTCCGAGCAGTCGGGCTGGTAGCCCTTCGCCACGTAGTAGCCCCAGCTCACGTGGTCGCGGTGCAGGAGCCAGGTGAGATCGGTCCAGGCGTAGTCCGGCGGCTTGCCGTTCTTGTTGCCGGGCTCACCCGGAGGGGAGCCGGGGTCCTGCACGGCGGGGTGGCAGCTCATCGGGTCGGCCTGCTGCGTGCATTTCGCCGACCACCCCGAGACGAGGAAGAGATGCGCTGGCAAGCTCCAGGACGTGTCCGACTCGAACATGTGGTCCTGGAGGACGAAGTTCCCCGCGTAGTCCCAGTAGTTCGGGATCTCACGCCAGTCGTGGTACCCCATGACGTCGGGCGCGGTCGGGTTTTGCGAGCAATACGGGGAGTCGACGTGGACCTTGCAGTAGTGGAACCGGCCGAACTCCGCCTGCGCGACGAAGCCGTCCATCCTGCCGCCGTTGATGTCGGCCGTCGCGCTGCCGTGGCCATGCGGACCGCCTTCGTTCCGGTTGGCGGTGTCGTGATACGGGCGGTCGCAGCGGTGCCGCCGGGGATTGGGGACGCAGACGGTCGGCACGCCGTTCTTCATCGGGATCCCGTCCGCGCCCGGGTACGTGCCGAAATAGGAGTCGAACGAGCGGTTCTCCTGCATGATGATCACGACGTGGCGGATCTTGTGGATCCCGTCGCGCGTGCCCGCCCGCGCCTCGTGCCTATGTCCCGGAAGCTCGCCCGACGCGAGCAGCAGGGCGGCGAGCGAGGCCGCCGTGAGAAGGAAGAAGACGACCCGCTTCAACGCGGGCGCCAGCCTATGCCTCATTCTTGAGAGCGGGGTGAGAGCCGCTAAGCGACTACAGGAACATGATCCAGGCGCGAGTCGCCCCGCAGGAGCAGTCCTTGTGCTTCGCCGAGCAGCGCCGGCAGTCCCAGTGCTCCCACCAGATCCACTTCAGGTGCTGCACCTCGAGCGCCATGAGCGCGAGAATCCAAAGGAGGACCGCGGTCCGCGACACCCTCGCACGGTGGCATAGGAACGGGCGGCCCGCAATGGGCCGCCCGACTCATCCTCGAATTGCCTGCGACCTACCAGCCTCGGGCGCCGCCTCGGCCAAAGCCGCCGGTGAACAGGCTGATCAGCCAGATCAGCGCGAGCACGACGGCGACGATGAACAGCCAGTGGACGACGAAGCCTGCGCCGAAGGCGATCAGCGCCAGGATTGCCAACAGAACCAGTAGAAGCATCTCAACCCTTCCTTTCAGCCGAGCGGGGTCGTTTTCGGATTCGGGACTGAAAACGCCGAAGTGGCGGGCCGGGTTACGCCGTACCCTCCGAGTGATGAACGCGGCGGACGAGTTCTCGCCCGGCGAGCGAGCGCGGGCGCGGGCGTATCACCGGCCGCTCTACGCGGCGCTGCTGCTGGACGTGGCGCTTGCCGCGGGCCTGCTCGCGGCGCTCGCCTGGAGCGGACTGGGAGACTGGCTCTTCTCACCGCTCGAATCGCTGTCGCCCGTCGCGGCCGCGGCGGCCTACGCGGCGCTCGTGGCCACGTTCTCGAGCGCCGTCCGGACACCGCTCGCGTTCTGCCGCGGCTGGTTCCGCGAGCGCCGCTGGGGCTTCTCGACCCAAAGCGCCGGCGGCTGGCTCGTCGATCGGGTCAAGGGCCTGGCGGTATCGGTCGTGCTCGGGGCGGCTGCGTGGGCGGCGGCCGTCGCGCTCGCCCGGGCGCTGCCGGGCTGGTGGGCGCTGCCGGCCGCGGCAGCTCTCGCGCTGGCCGTGCTCCTGCTCTCGTTCGTCGCGCCCGTCGTCCTCGAGCCGCTCTTCAACCGCTTCCGGCCGCTCGAGGACGAGACGCTCGCGGCCGACCTCCGCCTGCTCTCGACGCGGGCCGGCGTGCCGGTGCGCGACGTGCTCGTCGCCGACGCGAGCCGCCGCACGACGAAGGTCAACGCGTACGTCTCCGGCATCGGCCGCACGCGGCGGGTCGTCCTCTTCGACACACTGTTACAGGCAGCGGATCCGGCGGAGGTTCAGGTCGTCGTCGCCCACGAGCTCGGGCACCGGCGCGACGGGCACGTGGCGAAGCTGACGCTGCTCGCGATGGCGGCCGCCGCGGGCGCCGTGGCGGTCCTTTGGGCAGTGCTGGGAACGCGGATCGCGGAGCCGCGCACACTGCCGGAGGCGCTGCTGCTCCTGCTCACTCTCGAGGTCGCAGCGCTGCCCGCGGGGGCCTGGCTCTCCCGCCGGTGGGAGCGGGACGCCGACCGGTGCTCGCTCGACCTCACCGAGGAGCCGACCGCGTTTGCCCGCGCGCACGTGGAGCTCGCGCGCCGCAACCTCTCGGACCTCGAGCCGCCCCGCCTCGTCTACGTCCTGCTGTTCAGCCATCCGACGCCGCCCGAGCGGCTCGCGCTCGGCCGGGCGTGGCGCGAGGCGCACGCGTAAGCGATGGGCTCGAGCAGCGCGTTCCCAGTTGCCTGCGCAGGCGCGGCGTTCTAGGCTTGCTTCGAGTCGGGTCGCAGGGAGCCGGATGGTGGAGTGCGTGACGGATCGCACAGAAGGGCAGCAGCTTGCGAAGCAGGACTTCCTGCTCGAGCTCAACGCGCGTGTCCACGAGGCGGCGCGGAGGTTCGAGGGCGCCGAGCCCGAGCGTGACCTCTGGGACTTCACGTGCGAATGCGGCGTGCCGGACTGTCGCGTCCGCGTCTCCCTGAGCCTCTCGGCATATGAGGCGTTGCGGGCGGCGGATCGACCGGTGCTGGCCCCCGGGCACGAGCAGGTCGGCTCGGGAGACAGGCTGTCGACGGCGTAGCTCGACGCCTGCATAGAGTCCTGAGCCATGGCCGCCCTCGACCTGATCGGCAAGCGGGCGATCGTCACGGGCGCTTCGTCCGGCATCGGTCGTGCGACGGCCGCCGCGCTCGCGGCCGCGGGCGTACGCGTCGCCGGCGGCGCGCGGCGCGTCGACCGGCTCGAGACGGAGCTCGCGCTCGAGCTCGACGTCGGCGACTCCGCGAGCTGCGAGCGCTTCGTCACGGAAGCGGTCGAGCGGCTCGCGGGCCTCGACATCCTTGTCAACAACGCCGGCCTCGCGCTCGGCCGCGCCCCGTTCGACGAGTCGAGCGAGGAGGACGAGGCGCCCGTCTTCGCCGTCAACGTCGCGGGCCTCGTCCGGATGACGCGACTCTGCCTGCCCCATTTCGGCGACTGGGGCCACATCGTCAACATGGGCTCCGTCGCCGGCCGCCAGGCGTACGAGGGCGGCGCGACGTACGTCGCTTCGAAGTTCGCCGAGCGCGGTTTCACGTACGCGCTGCGCGAGGACCTCCTCGGCCGTCCCGTCCGCATCACGACGGTCGACCCCGGGCTCGTCGAGACGGGCTTCTCGCTCGTCCGCTTCAAGGGCGACGAGGAGAAGGCGGCGGCCGTCTACCGCGGCGTCGAGGCGATCCAGCCGGAGGAGATCGCCGACTGCATCCTCTTCGCGCTCACGCGGCCCTGGCACGTGAACGTCGACGAGATCGTCGTCAAGGCGCGCAACCAGTCCTCCGGCGGGCGCATCCTGCGAGACGAATGAGCCTGCGCGTCGTGATCGTGACGCGCGACCTCGACACCGCCCCTTCCAGCGGCACTATCCGCTCGGCGAGCCTGAGGTGCTGGCGACCTCGCTGACGGAGGTCGAGGGCGCGCGTCGGCTCGAGTGCGGCGATGCGCCGCTCTGGCTCGTCGAGACCGAGGAGCTCAGCGAGGAAGAGGCCAGCCGGTCCACCGTTCCGGCTCCATCCAGGCAGTGATGCGTCGCGCGTCTCGGCTGTGGAAGGGCTCGCCCGAGTAGCGGATGGACAGCCGGTCGATGCCGGCCAGCTCGGGGTCGTCCTCGATCGAGACGACGCGGCCGAGCAGGGTGATCTGTTCGTACCAGCTGTCGTCGCCGAGGACGGTGAGCGCGACGGCCGGGTTCCGGCGCATATAGCGGAGGCGGAGGCGGCTCTCGTCCATGTTCAGGAGGACGCGCCCGTCCTCCCAGTCGTACCAGGTGGCGGCCGTGTGGGGCGCGCCGCTCGGGCTCACGGTGGCGACGACCGCCGGGTTCGGCTCGGCGAGGAACGCGTCGACCTCGGGCGGAACGGGCACCGGCGGCACGCCGCCGAGCCTACTGAGCAGTCGCCGCCACCGCGTCGGTTCCGTCCTCGATCCCGACCTCACGCACCGCGCGCAGGCGGATGACGAACAGGGTGCTCGCGACGATCCAGACTGCGGCGAGCACAAGCGTCGTCTTGATCCCGATCACCGCCGAGACCGGCCCTGCCAGCGCATACCCGGCGGGGAGGAAGACCATCGCGCCCATCCAGCCGTAGGAGGCGACGCGGGCGAGCTTCTCCGGTGGGATCGACCGCTGCAACGTCGTGTCCCAGATCACCGAGCCGAGCGCGAACGCGAAGCCGGAGCCCGCGGCGGCGACGGTGAGTAGGACCGTCGAGGGGTGGAACGCGAGGATCAGGTTCTGCACCGCCGTGACCATCAGGAGGAAGCCGGCCGTCGCCATCGGCCGCCGCGGGCGCCAGCGGAGCCCCGTGAGGCCACCGCACAGCGCCCCCACGCCCTCGCCGACGACCACGAACGTCCACGAGCGTGCGCCGTCCATGGAGTGCTTAGCGACGTAGGGCCCGAGCACGAAGAACGGCGCATAGGTGATCAGGAAGTAGAACGAGATCCAGACGACGAGCACCCAGACCCAGGTCTGCTCGACGAAGGCGCTCCATCCCTCGCGGAGCTCGCGCAGGAAGCCGGCCCCGGCGCGCGCGATCGACACGACGTCGATCCGCGAGAGGAGAAGGGCGCTCGTCGCGTACGTCCCCGCATCGACGAGCAGCGCCGCGCCCGTGCCGACGAGCACCACGATCGAACCCCCGATCGCCCCGCCGAGCGGGAACGCGGCGTAGCGGGCGATCGCCAGGAGCCCGTTCGCTTGCTGGAGCTCGTCCTCCGGCACGACCTCGCGCGTGAGGCCGTACGACGCTGGAGAGTAGAAAGCGACCGCCGCACCGCCGCATGCCTGGAGCGCGATCAGCTGCCAGACCTGGGCGTGGCCCGAGATCAGGAGCGCGCCCATCGCCGTGCGGACGATCGCGGCCGCCACGTCCGAGCCGACCATGACGAGCCGCCGCGGCACCCGGTCGCCGACGACGCCGCCGAAAGCGAGCATCGCGACCTGCGCCAGCGTCCAGGCGGCGAAGCTGAGCCCGACCGCGGTGGCGCCGCCGCCGAGGTCGAGAACGGCGAAGGCCACCGCGATCGGCGCGAGGTACGTCCCCACGTACGAGATCGCGCGCGCCGCGAACAGCAGCCGGAACGCAGGAAGCCGGAGCGGGCCGGTCACAGCCCGAATCGTGCCGCGCTATGTGTTGCGTTACAAGCGGGCCCGCTTCTCGGCCCAGCGCTTGAGGCCGGCATAGGACTGCCAGAAGGGCATCGCCTGCCCGTAGGCGTCGACGTCTTCCCCGGAGTCGGCCAACTCTGCGAGGGCGTACTCGATGAACTCCTCCTCCGTTGCTCCGCCCTCGACGGACTCTGCCCAGTCGTCCAGCGCCAGCCGCAGCTCGGTGAGGTGGCGCCCCACGTCGGCGGCGACGCCGAAATGGACGAGCGCGAGGCGCTCGGGATCGCGGCGCTCGATCTCGTCGAGCGTCTGGTGCCACGCCTCGACGTCGACTTCGGGCGGCGGTGTGGGGGGCATGACGAAGCGCCCGGGCAGGACGCGCACGCCGCACGCGTCGCCTGAGTAGAGCGTCCCGTCGGGGTCGAGGTAGCAGACGTGGTGCGAGGCGTGGCCCGGCGTCGGGAACGACTCGAGCCCGAGCACGCGATCCTCGACCACATGGACGTTCTCCCGCGGCACCGGCGCGAGCTCGCCCCAGAGCGAATCGAAGGAGTCGCCGTAGAGGCGGCGCGCGCTTTTCTCCAGCCGAACCGGGTCAACGAGGTGCGGCGCGCCGATCGGGGACACGTGCACCTGCAGCGCCGGGTGCTCGCGGACGAGCACGCCCGTCGCTCCCGCGTGGTCGAGGTGGATGTGGCTGAGGAGGAGGTGGCGGATGTCGGTGAGCGCGAGACCGCGGTCGGCGAGCCCTGCCATCAGCGCCTCGATCGTGGTCGAGGGGCCGCAGTCGAAGAGCGCCGGCCCGTCGTCGGTGTCGAGGAGGTAGCTCGCGATGATCCGCTCGCGGCCGAGGTGGTGGAGGTCGATCGGCTCCGGCGCGGGCACGAGGTCGATCCTATGCGGCCTGGTGGGAGCCGCGATCGCGCGCAGCAACGAGGATCTTCTCCGCCTCGTCCCGGTTGCCCCAGCCGCCCGTCTCGGTCTTCTTCTCGGGCTCGAGGTCCTTGTAGCGCTGGAAGAAGTGCTCGATCTCGTCGCGCAGTTCGTTCGCGACGTCGTGGATGTCGCGGATGCGCTCGAACGCCGGGTCGCCGAGCGGCACCGAGAGGAGCTTCTCGTCCGGCCCTTTCTCGTCCTCCATGTGGAAGACGCCGATCGTGCGCACGCGGATCCGGCAGCCGGGGAAGGTCGGGTCGGAGACGAGCACCAGCGCGTCGAGCGGGTCGCCGTCTTCCGCGAGCGTCCCTTCGACGTAGCCGTAGTCGGCGGGATACGTCATCGCCGTGAACAGGCGCCGGTCGAGCACGATGCCGCCGAGCTCTTCGTCCCACTCGTACTTGTTGCGCGAGCCCGACGGGATCTCGACGAAGACGACCGCCTCGCCGCTCATCCGGAGCGGGCGGCCACCGGAACGAGCGCCTGCTCGAGGTCGTCCAGGAGGTCGGCGGCCGACTCGATCCCGACCGAGAGCCGGACGAGGTTCGGCGGGGCGGCAAAGGGAGCGTCGGCCGTCGAGGCATGCGTCATGCGTGCCGGCACCTCGATCAGGCTCTCGACACCACCGAGCGACTCAGCCAGCTGGAAGAGCCGCGTCCGTGCGGCAATCGCCGCAGCCTCCTCCGCGGATTCCGCGAGAAACGAGACCATGCCGCCGAAGTCGCGCATCTGACTCGCCGCGACGGCGTGGCCAGGGTGGGTCGGCAGCCCGGGGTAGAGGACGCGCTCGACGCGCGAGTGCCGCTCGAGCACCGCGGCAACCTCCATCGCGTTCTGGCAGTGCTGCCGCATCCGGAGGGCGAGCGTCTTGATCCCGCGCAGCACGAGCCAGCAGTCGAATGGCCCCGGCACCGCGCCGAGCGACTTCTGCAGGAAGCGCAAGCGCTCCGCCACGGTCGGG
>DASYOZ010000051.1:0-4102 GCA_036007185.1 Gaiellaceae bacterium
CCGCGAGGCGAAGCGCGCCATCGACAAGGCCCGCTCCGGCGGCGGCCCGACCCTCCTCGAGTGCCTCACCCTCCGGATGGAAGGCCACGCGGTCCACGACGACGCCTTCTACGTCCCGAAGCCGCTGTTCGAGCGCTGGGCGGAGTCCGACCCGATCGAGCGCTTCCGCACCTGGCTGCGCGACAACGCCGATATGAGCGACGAGGAGGAGGACGAGATCGCCGCCGGCGTGAAGAGGCTCCTCATCACCGCACTCGAGCGGGCGGAGGAGTCGCCGCAGCCCGACCCGTCGGATCTGACGCACGGCGTCTTTGCCTCGCCCGAGGATCTCGACACCCCGCACCACAAGTAGCGATGGCAGAGCTGACGTATCTCCAGGCGATCTCGGACGGGCTCCGCACGGAGATGCGGCGGGACAAGCGCGTCTTCCTGATCGGCGAGGACGTCGGCGTCTACGGCGGGGCCTTCAAGGTCTCGCTCGGCTTCCAGGAGGAGTTCGGTCCCTGGCGCGTGATAGACGCGCCGCTCGCCGAAGCCGCGATCGTCGGCGGCTGCACCGGCGCCGCGATCATGGGCCTGCGCCCGGTCGCCGAGATGCAGTTCGCGGACTTCATCTCGTGCGCCTGGGACCAGCTCGTCACCGTCGCTGCGAAGCAGCGCTGGCGCGCCGGCACTCCGGTACCGATGGTCGTGCGCCTGCCGTCGGGCGGCGGCTTCTCGGGCGGGCCGTTCCACTCCCAGAACCCCGAGTCGTCGTTCGCGCACATCCCGGGCCTGAAGTGCGTCTGCCCCGCGACGCCGGAAGACGCAAAGGGACTGCTGATCAGCGCGATCGAGGACCCGAACCCCGTCCTCTACTTCGAGCACAAGCACCTCTACCGCCGCATCAAGGGCGAGGTGCCCGAGGAGCGTTACACGACGCCGATCGGCAAGGCGCGCATCCACCGGCAGGGCGACGATGTCTCGGTGATCACCTGGGGTGCCATGGTCTACACCGCCGACGAGGCAGCGCAGCAACTCGACTCCGACGGCGTCTCGGTCGAGATCGTCGACCTGCGCACCGTCATGCCGTGGGACAAGGCCGCGGTGCTCGAGTCGGTGCGGAAGACGTCAAAGGTGCTCGTGCTGCACGAGGACACGCGCAGCGGCGGCTTCGGCGGCGAGATCGCCGCGACGATCGCCGAGGAGGCGTTCGAGGATCTCGACGCGCCGGTGAAGCGGCTCGCAGCGCCCGACACGCCCGTCCCGTTCTCGCCGGTGCTCGAGAAGGCATACATCCCGCAGGTCGAGGACGTCGCCGCCGGCCTCCGCGAGCTCGCGGAGTATTAGGGAGGAGACGCATGGCCACGGAGACCGCAGTCGACGTCGTGATGCCGCAGATGGGCGTGTCCGTCTCGGAGGGGACGATCACGCGCTGGCTGAAGCAGGAGGGCGAGCAGGTCGAGTCCGACGAGCCGCTGCTCGAGATCTCCACGGACAAGGTCGACACCGAAGTGCCGAGCCCGGCCTCCGGGACGCTGACGCAGATCCTCGTCCAGGAGGGCGAGACGGTGGACGTCGGGACGAAGCTGGGCCAGATCGGCGGCGCCGCCGCCGAGACTCCTGCACCTGCGGCCGAGCCCGAGCCGCAGGCGCCCGCGGCCGAGGAGCCCGAACCAGCGGCTCCCACTCCGACGGCGGCGCCCGAGCCGTCCGCCGCTCCCCCGCCCGCTTCGGGGCCTGCGCCGAGCGGTAACGGGAAGGCTTTTGTGTCCCCGGTCGTCGCGCGGATCGCCGGCGAGCACGGGATCGACCCGTCCCAGGTGCCCGGCACGGGCACCGGAGGCCGAGTGACGAAGAAGGACATACTGGCCTTCGTCGAGTCCAGCGGCGCGCAGCAGCAGCAGCCGCCGCAAGCGGAGCCCGAGGCTCCCACACCTCCCGCCCCGGCCCCGCCGGCCCAGGCCCAGCCCGAGGCTCCTCCGACCCCGCCGAAGCCGAAACCTGCCGCTCCGGCCCCGGTCGCGGCGGGCGAGACACTGCCGGGCGAGACGGTCGAGCCCATGACCGCCATGCGGCGCGGCATCGCCGAGCACATGCGCCGCTCACTCGACACCGCTGCCCACGTCACGAGCGCGATCGAGGTCGACTTCTCGCGCATCGTGGCCGTGCGCGAGCAGCTGAAGAAGGACTACCAGGCTGCCTACGGCATCAACCCGACCTACCTCGCCTTCGTCGCGAAGGCGTCGGTCGAGACGCTGCGCGACTACCCGTACGTGAACGCGGAGATGCGCGGCGACTCGATCGTCACGCACAACTTCGTCAATCTCGGCATCGCCGTCGAGCTCGCCGAGGGGAAGGGCCTGATCGTCCCCGTCCTCCGCAACGCCGAGGGCCTGAACCTGCTCGGGCTGGCTCGTGGCATCGCCGAGATCGCGGCGAAGGCGCGCAACAAGCAGCTCGTGCCCGACGACGTCCAGGGTGGCACGTTCACGATCACGAACCCGGGCGGCTACGGCACGTTCCACGGCACACCGGTCATCAGTCAGCCGCAGTCCGCCATCCTCGGCACCTACGCGTTGGTCAAGCGGCCGTGGGTCGTCGAGGACGAGCTCGGCCAGGACGTGATCGCGATCCGGCCGCTGATGAACATCACGCTCACGTACGACCACCGGCTCGTCGACGGCGCCCTGGCGGGGCGCTTCCTGCGCGACCTGCGCGGGCGGCTCGAGGGGTGGGAGGGCGACGGCGAGTAGCCGGCTCGCCTGTTCCTCGGGCAGCGGCTCTAGAGGGCCGCGGCGAGCACACCAACGAGCGGCTGCGGAATCCGGTCGGGCTCGAGCGGCTCGATGAGGAGCGGCGAATAGCGGCCGGCCCGGCGGTCGGAGGCCTGGAGCCAGCGGCGGAGTTGCGCCTCGACGGGACGCCCGCGCCAGGCGGGCTGGTTCTGGAAGTTGCGGAACGTCTCGAGGTCGCCCTGGGTCGCGAGAACCTGCTCGACGCCCGCCGGGCCGAGCGCGCGGATCAGCTCGTCCTCGAGGTCCGCGACACAGACGAAGGTCGCATCCCCGAGCACCCGCCGGAACCAGCGCTCCTCGCCAGCGTCGCAGAGACCCACGACGCGCTGTCCCTCGTAGGCGGAGGCGGCGCGGCGTATCGCCTGCGCACCGCCGATCGGAACGATCTCGACGCCGTCCCGCTGGGGCTCTCGGCCGAGCTTCGTGGCGACCGCCTCGAGGGCGATCCGGTCGGTGATCCCCTCGACGAGGACGACAGCCATGCTCGGACGCTAGCCTGAGCCCGTGGCGACCGGCGGCTACGTGCTCCAGCTCGGCAAGGTGCCGTACCTCGAGGCGTGGGAGTTGCAGCGCTCCCTCGCCGGCGCCGTCTCGCAGGGCGCTATCCCGGACACGATCGTCCTGCTCGAGCACCCGCCTGTCGTGACGCTCGGCCGGCGCACGGACGAGACCGCGGAACTGCACGTCCCCGAGGGCGCGCAGGTCGAGGTGGTCGAGACGAACCGCGGCGGCAAGTCGACGTACCACGGGCCGGGGCAGCTCGTCTGCTACCCGATCCTCGATCTGAAGCGACACGGCCGCGACGTGAAGCAGTACGTCCGCGACCTCGAGGAGGCGCTCATCGCAACCCTTGCAGCGCTCGGGTTGGAAGGGACGCGGCTCGAGGGTTTGACGGGTGTCTGGCTCTCGCGGCCACCGCGAAAAATCGCTTCGATCGGCGTCCACGTCTCGCGCTGGGTGACGACACACGGCTACGCGCTCAACGTCGATCTCGACCCGGCGCCGTTCACCGACTGGATCACGGCCTGCGGGCTCGAGGATGCGACGTTCACGACGATCGCGCGCGAGCTCGGGAGGCCCATGACCGTGGACGAGGTCCGGCCGCACGCCGTCGCGGCGCTCGGGGCCGTGTTCGGGCTCGAGCTCGAGGAGCTGCCCACGGATGACGGCCCCGGCCTCTGGCCGCAGCCGCTCCACGCGCAGCTCGCGACGAGCAGCTAGTCCGGCAGCCAGCCGTCCCGGTACGCGGTCGCCTGCCGCGCCGGGAAGCGGGCGTAGGCGACGTCAGGGTCGGTCGTCTCCTCGTCGACCGACGCGTCGTGCTT
>DASYOZ010000052.1:0-1560 GCA_036007185.1 Gaiellaceae bacterium
GCAGGTCGTCGGCCTGCGGCTGACCGGCGCGCTGCGGGAGGGCGCGACGGCGACCGACCTCGTGCTCACGGTGACCCAGATCCTGCGCAAGACCGGTGTCGTCGGGAAGCTCGTCGAGTACTTCGGGCCGGGCGTCGGCTCCCTCGCTCTCGCCGACCGCGCGACGCTCGGGAACATGAGCCCCGAGACCGGCGCGACCTGCGGCTTCTTCCCCGTCGACGACGTGACGCTCCAGTACCTGCGTCTCACCGGCCGCAGTCCCGAGCGCATCGCTCTCGTCGAGGCGTATTGCAAGGAGAACCTGCTCTGGCACGAGCCCGACCAGCATCCCGAGTACTCGCTGGTCGTGGAGCTCGACCTCGACGACGTCGAGCCGTCGCTGGCCGGCCCACGCCGGCCGCAGGACCGCGTGCCGCTGGCGGGCGCGAAGGAGGCGTTCATTGATTCGCTCGGCACCTTCGGCGTCGACTACACGAACGGGACGTACGACAAGGAGATGGCCGACTCGTTCCCGGCGAGCGATCCGCCGACCGGCGACGGCGTGGCGGACACCGACGAGCCGGCGCCCGCGCGCACCGCGACGCTGGAGAAGAAGCAGGTCGCCGTCGGAGGCGAGGACTACGCGCTCCAGCACGGCTCCGTCGTGATCGCGGCGATCACGTCCTGCACGAACACGTCGAACCCGTCGGTGATGATCGCCGCCGGCCTGCTGGCGCAGAAGGCGGTCGAGCGCGGCCTCGAGCGGCGGCCGTGGGTCAAGTCCTCGCTCGCGCCGGGCTCGAAAGTCGTGACGGAGTACTACCGCGCGTCCGGCCTCGACCGGTACCTCGACGAGCTCGGCTTCAACACCGTCGGCTACGGCTGCACGACGTGCATCGGGAACTCCGGGCCGCTGCCCGAGCCGATCAGCGCCGCCGTCGCCGAGGGCGACCTCGTCGTCTGCGCCGTGCTCTCCGGCAACCGCAACTTCGAGGCGAGGATCCACGGCGAGGTGAAGGCGAACTACCTCGCCTCGCCGCCGCTCGTCGTCGCGTACGCGCTCGCCGGGCGGATGGACGTCGATCTCGTGAACGAGCCGCTCGGGCAGGGCTCCGACGGCGAGGACGTGTTCCTACGCGACCTCTGGCCGAGCCGGGAGGAGATCGACGGCGTGATCGGCACTTCCGTGCGGGGAGAGATGTTCTCCTCCACCTACGCCGACGTCTTCACCGGCGACGAGCGCTGGCGCGCGCTCGACACGCCGGAGGGCGAGCTGTACGCGTGGGATCCCGCATCGACGTACGTGCGGTTGCCGCCGTACTTCCAGGGGATGCCGCGCGAGCCCGAGCCGGTCGCGGACGTCGAGGGCGCGCGCTGCCTCGTCCTGCTCGGCGATTCCGTCACGACCGACCACATCTCGCCGGCCGGCGCGATCCGGCCCGACTCGCCGGCCGGGGAGTACCTGCTCGAGCACGGCGTCGAGCGGCGCGAGTTCAACTCCTACGGCGCGCGCCGCGGCAACCACGAGGTGATGCTGCGCGGCACGTTCGCGAACGTCCGGCTCAAGAACCTCCTCGTGCC
>DASYOZ010000053.1:0-10904 GCA_036007185.1 Gaiellaceae bacterium
GGCCACGCGTGCTGCTTCCTCCGCCGACTCGACGCGAGCCGACACGGGCGGCCCGCCGGCAGCGGCGTAGAAGAGCGGCAGCGTGTCGGAGCGGAAGCCGAGCACCGGCACGCCGAGCGACTCGAGCAGCTCCGCC
The DNA here is from genome assembly GCA_036007185.1 of Gaiellaceae bacterium. Taxonomy (GTDB): domain Bacteria; phylum Actinomycetota; class Thermoleophilia; order Gaiellales; family Gaiellaceae; genus Palsa-739. The sequence continues at coordinate 137 of DASYOZ010000053.1, forward strand.
GTCGCCGGCACGTCGAGCAGCGACTTCACGCCGGCCGAGACCACGAGCGCGGGCGTCTGCGCGAGCTGCCCGAGGTCGGCCGACACGTCCGGCGGATGCGGAAAGCCACGATGGACGCCGCCGATCCCGCCGGTTGCGAGGACGCGGATGCCGGCCAACCGCGCGACGGCCAGCGTCCCTCCGACCGTCGTCGCGCCGACGGCTCCCTGGACGGCGGCCGCCCCGAGGTCGCGTGGCCCGGCCTTGCGCGCATCAGGCCCGAAGCGGGCGAGCTCGTCCGCCGTCAGCCCGACGCGCACCTCCCCGTCCAGAACTCCGACGGTCGCGGGAACGGCGCCCGCCGTGCGCACCTGCCGCTCGGATTCGAGCCCGACCTCGACACCTTCGCCCGGCGGGAAGCCGTGCGCGACGAGCGTCGTCTCGAGCGCGACGACCGCGCCGCCGGCGGCGAGCGTCTCGCGCACTTCGTCGGTGATCCGGATCACGCCGACCGCTCCATCTCGACGAAGCGACTCTCCTCGCCCCGCCTCGCCACGTGAAAGCCTGCGCGCCGGTACGCGCGCAGCGCCCGCTCATTCCAGCGCGCGACCCAGAGCCGGAAGGTCCGGGGCCGCCACTCCCGGCGCGCGTAGTCGAGCCCGACCTCGATGAACGGCTGCGCCAGGCCGCGGCCGGTCAGATCGGGCCGCATGCCGAGGCCGATTCGCACCTCGTGTCCTTCGGGGACGAAGTTGAAGAAGCCGACGAGCTCGTCATCGTCGTCGACGACGGCGCGCAGGTGCGTGCGCCGGGCCGGGTTCGCGAAGAGCTCGACGCGGCGCGGGTCGGCCGACGTGTCGTACCACTCGTACGGAAACTCGTACCGCCACGCCGCGATCGCCGCCGCCTGCTCGTCCGTGATCGGCTGGACCTTCACGGCATTGAGCCTACGGTCGCGACGCACCGGGCGGCAGCGTCGAGACCCCGCCGCGCCGCCTCCTCGAGCGAGCCGCCCACGAGGAAGCCTGCGGCGAGGGCGTCACCGGCGCCCGTCGGGTCGACGACCTCTGCGTCGACGGCGGCAAAGTCGAGCTTCGCGTCTGCGCTGAAGACGGTGCAGCCGCGCGCGCCGCGTTTCAGGACACCGACCGGAGCCGAGAGATACGCGCCTCCCAGCAGCTCCCACTCCGCCTCCGTTGCGAAGAGGACGTCCGGCGCGAGCTCGTCGAGGAGCTGGCGAAACCGCACCGGCCCGTAGCTGCGGATCTCGGTCCACGCGGCGACATCGACCGAGACGCGCCCACCCTGCTCACGTGCCAGGCGAGCCGCCAGGAGCGCCGCTCCCGCGACCGGCTCGCGGAGGAGCGCGTAGCCGGAGACGTGGAGGACGTCGCACTCCATCCAGGCTGCGTCGAGCTCCTCCGGCGCGAGCGAGGGCGCGACGCCGGGGTCGGAGGCGAGCGAGCGGTCGCCCTCGCGGACGATCGAGACGACGACTCCGGTCGCGCCCGCGGCCACGGGTCCGACGAGCTCGACACCACGCGCGACGAGCTCCCGCGCGACGAGCTCTCCCGCGGGGTCGTCGCCTCGCTTCCCGACGCACCGCGCTTGCGCCCCGAGCTCGGCTGCCCACGCGGCGACGTTGGACGCCTGGCCTCCGGCTCCGGCCCGGTTCGAGGCGCGCACGTCGCCCCCGGGAGTCAGCGGTTCCGCGAGCAGCACGACCACGTCGAGCAGTACGTCACCGAAGGTCGCGATGCGCAAGGCACAATCGTCCCATGCACGGGGAGAGCACGAAGGGCAGAGCGAGGGACTTCCTGCTGGGCGGGCTGGTCGGCGCGTCGGCGGCGGCCGCGACCGCGCGGCGCCGGCGCATGGTGCGGCGGCGCCGCGAGCAGCGGCTGGAACAGCCGGCGGGCCTCGCCGCGTTCGAGGGCGCTCCGTGCTTCGAGGAGCTGCTCGAGCAGCGCGCGGCGGAGCAGGAACGGTGAACCCTTCGTTTGACAGCTACGTTCGGTGAGAATGATCAACTGATGGTCCGGCCCGCCCGTCTCCTTCCCCTGCTCGCGGTTCTCGCGTCGGTCGCCGTCGCGCTCATCGCGCCTGGTCCGGCGGCCGCGCGCCAGCAGCCGCTGGGCGCGCCGTTCCGCGTCGTCGTCCTCGACCGGATCAGCGACGCGACGTTCGCATCGCTCGCCGAGCACGGCGCCGTCGGCCTGCTGCGGCCGGGATACGGCCCCACGACGAACCGCCGGCGCGCTCTCGCGGAGCTCGTGCGCGGGACGGAGGTGAACGCGCGGCTCGGCGGCGTCCCGAAGGGCAGGCCGCTGATCGAGGCCGGCAAGGCGAGCGTCTTCCCGAACTGCCACATGTGCATCGTCCTCCAGCTTCCGCCGCGCGGCGCGCCGGCGGCGAACGACCGGCTCTACCGAATCGCGGTCATCGGTCGCGGCTTCCACGGGCTGCTCACCTCGCCGACCACGCACATCGCCGGCCTCGTCTCCGTCGTGGACGTCGCGCCAACCGCGCTCGGACATGTCTCGACGACCCTGTCCTGGACGCCGTCGACGAACGCGGTCGACCATCTGTCTCGTCTCGGCCAGGCCATCGGCTCGAACAACCGGCTCAAGTTCGCTGTCCTCTTCATCCTCGCGGGCGTCATGCTCGCCCTCGCGCTGCTCGGCCTGCGCGCCGCGGCGACGGCAGTCCCCGCTGCGCTCCTCGTCAACCTCGCCCTCGGGATGGGAGAGGTCTCGAACGAGGTGCTCCTGTGTGCGGCCATTTCGGCGGGAACCGTGCTCGTCGCCCTCGGGCTCGCGCGCCTCTGCCGCAGCGAATCGGCGCTCCTTGCGCTCTACGCCGGAGTCGTCGCGCTCTATGCGCTCGTCATCGTCCGGCGGCCCGAGTGGCAGGCGGTGACCCCGTTCGGCCCGACACAGAACTCGCGCTTCTGGGGGATCGGCAACCAGGTCGAGACCCTGCTGCTCGCGCCGCTCCTCGCGGGAGCGCTGCTCGCGCGCCGGCGCTTCGGCCTGCTGGGCTTCGCCCTCTTCGGCATCTTCGGCCTCGTGGTGATGACGGACAACCGGCTCGGCGCCGACGGCGGCGGTGCGATCGTGCTCGGGATCGCTCTCGCGGTCCTGGGGACGCGGCTCTTCAAGCTCGGCGTGAGCGGCTTCGTCGGGCTGCTCGCGTCGGCGGCGGTCGCCGTGCTCTGGATCGTGTCGCGCGGCCTCGCGCAGCCGGGCCCGAATCACCTGCGCAGCGCCTTTTCCCACCACGGCGCCGGTCTCCTCGCGTCGCTCGAGAGCCGGGTGCCGCTCTCCTACGTGCCCGCACTGCACCAGTGGCAGCTTGTCTTGCCGCTTGCACTCGCGCTCGCGGTCTCGTTCGCGCTCGCATGGCGCGGCGCGCGGCAGCGATCTACGCGGGACATCCTGCTCGCCTTCGGCATCGCGATCGCGACGTCGCTCCTGATCAACGACTCCGCCGCGTACGAGCTCGCGGCGGGGATCGCCGTCGTGGGCGGCTTCGCCCGCTTCGCGCCCGCCCCGGCGCCGGCCCGCGCCCGCGTGCTCGCGCCGGCGACGCTCGAGCCCGAGCCGGTGCCGAGCGAGTCTCCGCCCAGCTGAGCCCGCCTAAGCCGCTGGTACCGTCCGCAGCCGTGCCTTTCTACGAGTACCGCTGCCCGAACGGGCATCACTTCGAGCGCTTCCAGGCCATGACGGCCCCGGCGCCGGAGGAGTGCGACGTCTGCGGCGCGTCACCGGTCGAGCTCGTCCTCTATCCGGTCGCGATTCACTACAAGGGTTCCGGCTTCTACACGACCGACTACGGCAAGCAGAAGGCCGCGAAAAAGGACGGCGAGGGCGGCGGTTCGTCCGGCGGCGAGAGCGGCAAGACCGAGTCGAAGCCGGCGGAGAAGAAGGCCGCCGCCGGCGGCGCTGACGGCGCCTGAGTTTCAGTACTTGCTGTTTGCGCCGACGATGCAGCCCGGCGCGTAGGGGTTTCCCTTCTCCGGCGGCTGCGGCGCCGACTGTCCGAGCACCTCGTCGATCACCTGGATGTTCTGCTCGTTCCCGATGATGTAGTCGCCGCCGCCGATGTTCTCGGACGTCCCGCCCAGGCGGCAGTGGATCGAGCGGCCGGCCCGGAACTTCACCCACGAGAGCTGGAGAAGCTTCCAGGTCGAGAGGTCGGTCGCGATCGGCTTGAGTAGCGAGCTGCCTTTGAACGGGAGCGAGAAGAAGAGTGACGGGCTCGACAGCTTGTTCAGCGTCGCCTGCTCCACGAGCTGCTGGTCGTGCTGGCGGTCGAAGTCCGTCCACGAGGGATCGAGCTGGTTCTCGCGGATCCGGGAGAAGATGAGCGCCTGGTGCCCGCTCATGTGCGTCGGGCCCTTGTGGAAGCGCCAGCCCTTCCACCCCGAGCAGCGCTGTGCCGTCGAGTACGGGCAGTCGAACCGGTTCGAGAGGATGTTCCTCGGCACGTTGACCGTGATCCCGCCGACCGCGTTGATGAGCTTCTCGAACTGGTTGAAGTCGACGATCACGACGTGGTTGACCGGCAGCGCTGTGCCGAGGAGCTCGTCCAATGTGCGGACTGCGAGCTTCGGCCCGCCGAATTGCATCGCCGCATTGATCTTCTGGTCGCCGTACCCGGGCACGCTCGTGCGCAGGTCGCGCGGGATCGAGAGGTAGAAGAGCCGATGCCGGCCTGGATCGGTGTGCAGAAGCGTGATCGAGTCCGAGTGCTGGTCGGCGCCACGGCCCGCGCTGCCCCTGCCGGTCGCGTGGTCGGTGCCGAGCAGGAGGATCGTCGTCGGGCTCGAGAGGAGGAGCCCCTTGTCGGGCGTGAGCACCGGGCGGACGTTCTTCGGCAGGCGCGCATTGGCATCCCTCACGCCGCTCGAGACGGAGAGGTATCCCGCAGCCCCCCAGCTCGCAAAGAGGACGATCAGGCCGAGAATCGTGACCAGCGCCCAGCGCCGCCTCGTCCAGCCGAGCCAGAGCCGGCGGCGCGGGCTCCGCTCGACGATCCGGCCGGGGCCGCGTCCGTCGCTGCGGACGGCCCTCTTCTCCTCGCGCCGCCGCCGCTCGAGCGGCACCTTCCCCTTCGTCCGGCCTCCGCGGTAGACGCGGTACGGCTTCTCCCCGGAGGCGGCCATGCGGGGGTTTACGGTACCCACTGTGCAGGCCGGCCTGGGGTTCCCGCCGGTGCACGGCCGTGGACTCGGGCCGCTTCCCGGACGGGCTGACGCCCGGGGCGGTGCACCGGCGTGCACGGGCGGTCGCGCCAGAGGTTGCCACGCCGGTTGCCACGGGCCTCATGCCAGCCCTCGCTCGTCCGCGCGCCTCGCCCCATCCCGCCACATCTGGTCCAGCCACGCGAAGGTGCCGTCCTCCTCCCACCCGCGCACGATCTCCCGCTTGGCCTCCTCGCAGGCCTCGTGTTTGAGCTTCAGCTGGGCCTCCCATTCCGAGATCCTCTTGGGCGCCGGCAAGCGGTTTCGCGTTCTCGACGTTGTCCCGTTCGAGGAGGAGGACGAGTCGCCGTTGGTGGGGCTGCTACAGGTGGAGGCGGCGTAGGGCTGGGGCGGCCGGGCTCGTGGCCCACTATTGACCCAAACGCGCGGAAACCGCCCTACGCAGCCATCCTGGCCTCGAGGCCGTCAATGCCCCTGAAACCTGGATGGTCTTGGGCCGTGCCTGCGCTCACGTGCCATGATCGCCTCCCTGCCCGCGGAGGCAGAGGTCGCAAGTTCGATTCTTGCCGGGCGCATGGCTCAACCAAGCCATTCTTAGCGGCCAGGCGGTGCCGACGGCCCCGACGACGCACGTCTTACCGGCTCCGTTGCGCGGCCTCGCCCGGGCTCTTACCGGTGAGCGGCTGCACGCTGCTGCTCGATGCGGCGTTGGTGGCGGTAGTAGCGGTGGCGATTGTTAGTGGTGCGGAGGGTGCCCAGATGCCTTCGTCGAAGGTAGCCCCGCTGTGAGGCAGGCCGATCGCGAAGACCGTGGTGGCTGTGCCGGACGCGTTGAAGGAGGTCGAGATGTAGTCGCCGACCATTGTTCCAAGCGAAGTGGCCGCGACGTCGGATAGGGACATTGGTCCCGCCAGAGTTGTCGGCATGCTCCAGTGGGTTCCGCCGTCGGGGGAAGAGACGAACCCGACCTCGAGCTGGCACGTTTCGGCGGTGCACGCTCCGTCGGGATAGAAGTAGTAGGTCAGCGCGAGATGGGCGGCGGCGCCGGATGTCGCGCGGTCGACGGCGAGGCCGGGGATGAAGTGGTCGACGGTGCTGGTCACGGCGTCGATCGGGATGCGAGCGGGCGCGGACCAGGTGAGGCCGTCGGGCGAGCTGCTGAGCACGATGTCGTTATTGGCGCAGCTCTTGCGGAACCTGCAGTCCTCCCAAGCGACGTAGACGTTGCCGGCGCCGTCGATCTCTGCGCTCGGGAGCGGGTCGCTGCGCAGTCCACCCGGGTCGCGGTGGAAGGCGATCCGAGTGATCGTCGTCGTACTCGACCAGCTTTGTCCGCCGTCGGTCGAGCGGAAAGCTGCCATCGTCGGGCCGAGGCCCCAAAACGGGACGATGACGGTGCCGTCCGGCTGCACGACCGGCTGGCCGCCGATCCCCTTTGGTGCACCCGTTGGCAAGATTGGCGTCGACCAGGTCAGACCGCCGTCGGTCGACGTGCTCATGTACACCAGCCCGCTCTGGGCGAAGTTGTCGAACTCCGTGTAACAGGTGCCGTAATGCGGGCTCGTCGGCGTGTCGTCGCAGACGCTCCAGTTCTTGTCAAGGTCGACCTTCTTGACCGGCGGCGCCGGGATCTGCACCGGCGCACCGAACGTCCTACCACCGTTCGTCGAGCGGCTGACCAACACGGTGGGGACAGTGCCGCTCGGCAGCAAGGGAATTGAGGAGATCAGCCACACGTCGTGCTCCGCGTCGTATGCGACGCTCGGATCGCTGACGGCCTCGAACGGGCTAGAGGAGTCGGCGAACGCGCCCGCCGTAGACGTCAACCCCGGCAAGAAGCCCGACGTCGACCAGTTCGAGCCGCCGTTCACTGACCGTGCATACCCGATGTCGTTCGCGCCGCCGCCGAAGAGACGGCCCACCTGGTACGCGGCAACGACCGTCGAGCCGGCAGCGAACGTATCCGGCTCCACCTCGGTCGCATGCTCGCCGGACGGATTCGTGATCGGGTCGGCGCTCACACGCGTGAGCGCACCCGCCGCCGCCACAGCGACGGTCACGCCGACCAAGCCAGCTGCCGCCGTCAGGATCACCACTGCGAACCGCGCGCGAATGCGAGACCCGCTCCGCGTCAAATCGACCACCTCGCCCTCCCTCATCCCCTGAACGCCACGAGTCATCGCAGAGAAACGAGCACAAGTCAATGCGCGGTGCCGAACACCTCGCACCCGTCGCTTGCTCAAACGCGGCTTCCTCGTCGCCACCCAGACGCTGACCGACGACGTATAAGGCCGTCAACGCTTTAGCGACCGGCGGGTTGTTCGGCTGTCGATTTCGGCGCAGTATCGATCGCGCCGATCCCAGTCCCCCACTGCGGCGAGACGGGTCTTGATGGTAAGAAGAGGGAGGACGAGTCACCGTTCGTCGGGCTGCTACAGGTCGAGGCGGCGTTAAAGAGCGTGCGGCACGACCGTCGGCCGCACTCGCCGCAACAGACAACGTAATACCCCAACCGCGTCCCGCTCGCCAGCGCAGAGGCTCGCTAACGCTGCGAACGCGAGCTGCGACTCCGCCAAGGAGAGGAACGTCGCCTCTGTCTCAAGCCGACCGTGCCAGCGAACGGCGGCGCGTTCGAGCTTCTCCGGCTTCTGCTCGGCGAGCAGGTCGAGATACGCGAGCGCGGACTCGAGTGACGGCTGGTCGAGCTCGCGGAGCGACATTTCGGCGGCCCAGAGGTTGCGCTGCTGGATAGCGCGGGAGAAGCGTCCGCCTGCCGTACCTTGGGAGGTCACCGAACACATGTTCGCACTCGCTCTCGCGCCACGCGATGGCGCAGCTGCGGAGCCGGATCGGGTCGTCGCTCATGGTTGCCACGCGGTTGCCACGGAGCTGTCATCACACTCCAGAGGCCGCTTCCGACGCCGGCGTCCGGGGTTACGGTACCCACTGTGCAGGCGGGCCATGCGATCGGAGTGGACCTCGGCGGCACGAAGATCCTCGCCGGCGTGGTTTCCCGCGACGGCAGCGTCGTCCGCCGCCACGAGCGCCCGACACCGCAGGACTCGCAGGAGCATCTCCTCGCCGAGCTCGAGGCCGCGGCCGCCGAGCTGCTGGACGAGTCGGTGGGCGCCGTCGGCTTCGGTGCGCCGTCTCCGATCGACCAGGAGCGGGGCGTCGTCGTCCGCTGCGTCAACGTGCCCCTCGAGGACGCGCCCGTCCGCGACCGGATGCGCGAGCGATTCGGGCTCCCCGTCGGGCTGGACAACGACGCGAACGCGGCCGCCATCGGCGAGTGGCGGGCGGGCGCCGGTCGCGGAGAGGACGACATCGTCATGCTCACGCTGGGCACCGGCGTCGGCGGTGGGGTGATCGCGGGCGCGAAGCCCTTCCGCGGCAGGAACGGCGGCGGCGCCGAGTTCGGCCACGTCGTGATCGTCCACGACGGCCGGCCCTGCCAAGGAGCCTGCACCGGACGCGGCCACCTCGAGGCGTATGTGAGCGGGAAGGCCGCGACGGAGGCGGCGCGGCAGGAGTTCGGCCCGTCGGCGGATGCGCACCGGCTCGTGCGGCTCGCGGATGAAGGGGACGCGAAGGCGAAGGAGCTGCTCGAGGAGGTGGGCCGCTATCTCGGCTCCGGCATCGGTTCCTTCGTCAATATCTTCGGGCCGCAGGTCGTCCTGCTCGGCGGCGGCTTCGGCGTCGCAGCCTTCGAGTACCTGCGCGGGCCGGCGGAGGAGGTGCTGCAGCGCGAGGCGCTCGAGCCGATGCGCAGCACCGTGCGGCTGGCGAAGGCCGAGCTCGGCACCGCCGCCGGCTTCATCGGCGCCGCCTTCGTGGCCTTCGAGGCGCTGGACGCGGCCGAGATCAGCTGATGCCGCTCGCGGTCTGCGCGACGCCGATCGGGAACCTCGAGGACGTGACGCTGCGTGTCCTCGCCGAGCTCGCTGCGGCCGACGTCGTGCTCTGCGAGGACACACGCCACACGCGCGTCCTGCTCGAGCGGCACGGCGTGAAGGCTCGTCTCCTCTCGTATCACGAGCACAACGAGGCACAGCGGACGGCTCAGCTGTTGCCGCGGCTCGAGGCGGGGGAGAGGGTCGCGCTCGTCTCGGATGCGGGACTGCCCGGCGTGTCCGATCCCGGCGCGCGGCTCGTGCGCTCGGCGCTCGGCGCGGGCATCGACGTCACGGTGCTGCCGGGAGCATCCGCGGTCGAGACGGCGCTCGTCGCCTCCGGCCTCGTCGCGGAGCAGTACCGCTTCCTCGGCTTCCTTCCGCGCGGGGAAAAGCGGCTCGGGGCGCTCTGGGACGAGTTGCGCAGCTGGCCGTGGCCCACCGCGGCGTTCGAGTCGCCGCAGCGGCTGCCCGCGACGCTGCAGTCGCTCGCGGCCGCCGATCCAGAGTGGCCCGTCGCAGTCTGTCGAGAGCTCACGAAGCGGTTCGAGGAGGTCGTCCGGGGGACCGCCGCCGAGCTCACGGAACGGTACGACACGCCGCCGAAGGGCGAGATCACGCTCGTCCTCGGGGCGGCACCGCCGGAGAGCGGCGGCGAGGTGGCGGAGCGCGCACTTGCAGCCGTAGCCGAGCTCGTGGCGGCAGGCGTGCCGCGACGGCGGGCGGCGGAGATCGTCTCGGGCCTCACCGACATCGCGCGGAACCGGCTCTATCAAGGGTCACTGTAAGCAGATTTGACAACGGAGCTCGGGTTCAGTAATCTCTGCGCCTACGTTGCTCAAATTGACAACAGCATTGATCCGGCTCGTCTTGCCGCTCCTGGTGTTCCTGGCCTGGACGCCGGCAGCCCTTGCCTGGAGCTGGCCGGTGCAGGGGCCGGTTTTGCAGCCATTCGTCTACGAGGAGGCGCACCCGTACGCGTCGGGCCAGCATCGCGGCATCGACATCGGTGCCGACGCGGCCGGTGAGAGAGTCGTCGCGCCGACGGCGGGCATGGTCAGCTTCGCGGGCACGGTTCCGACGAGCGGCAAGTCGGTCACCATCGAGACGGCGGACGGCTATGCCGTCACGCTGACGCACCTCGGCTCGATCGCCGTCGCCAAAGGTGCGGCCGTCGCCGAGGGAGAGACCGTCGGGACGATCGGCCCGAGCGGGACGCCCGAGGTCGACGGCCCGTACATCCACCTCGGGATCCGCGTCGCAGCCGATCCGAACGGCTACGTCGACCCGCTCGGCCTGCTGCCCGCTGCGCCCCCGAGCAGCCCGGCCCCGGCCGACTCGACGGCGTCGCAGCCGAGCGCGAGCGGCGGAGCCGCAGCCCCGCCTGCAACCGCGCCGACTCCTGCGATGGCGGCGAGCGCGCCGCCCGCCAGCACGCGAGGCTCGACCGTCCGGGGGAACCGGACACGTCTCTCGCGTCACCGGCGCGGCCGCGCATACGAGTCTCGCACGGAGGTTCAGCGACGGCGGTCGTCCCAGCGGCCTATGGCGCACGGCGAGAACGCTGATGTCCGCACGCCGCATCATGTGGCGACGCCACGGCCTCGCCTGAGCGAGCCGGCGAGCTCCTCACGGCGGCCGGTCGTCGAGACGGCGGCTCCCCGTGAGCCGACCGGTCTCGGCGCCGGCC
>DASYOZ010000054.1:0-1864 GCA_036007185.1 Gaiellaceae bacterium
ATGGGCCAGAATCCCTGCATGCCGCTCTACCTGACGGAAGCCGACGTCGCGGAACTGCTCTCGCCCGCCGACGCGGTCGAGTCGATCGAGGCGTGCTTCCGCCGCATGGCCGCCGGCAGTGTCGAGAACCGCCCGCGCTACCGGCTGCGGCTCGAGGGCGGAGCGCTCGCGGTCATGGCCGCCGCCGACCTCGAGCTCGGGTACGCCGGCACCAAGGTGTACGCCGGTTTCCCTGACGGCGCGCGCTTCGTCGTCCTCCTCTTCCGCGCCGACGCGCCCGAGCTCGTCGCGGTGCTCGAGGCGGACAAGCTCGGCCAGCTGCGCACCGGTGCGGCGAGCGGCGTCGCCGCAAAGCACCTCGCCAAAAGCGGCGCGCGCAGCCTCGGCGTGATCGGCTGCGGCTGGCAGGCGGAGTCGCAGCTCGCCTGCATCCGAGCGGCTCTGCCGGAGCTCGATCGAGTCGTCGCGTACTGCCGGACCGAGGAGCGGCTCCGCGCCTACTGCGGGGAGCACGGTGCCGAGCCGGCAGAGAGCCACCAGGATCCCGCCTCCTGCGACGTCGTCGTCACGGTCACCAGCTCGCCGGATCCTGTGCTGCGCGGCGAGTGGCTCCAGCCGGGAGCCCTCGTCTGCGCCGTCGGCGCGAACGACGGGCGCCGCCGCGAGCTCGACAACGTCGTCCTCGAGCGCGCCGCCTTCGTCTGCTGCGATTCCCTCGACGACGCGCGGCTCGAATCGGCCGACCTCATCGAGCCGGTCGAGTCGGGCGTGCTCGACTGGCTCGAGGTGCACGAGCTGCAGGAGGTCGTCGCGGGCGAGGTGCCGGGCCGCCAGTCGGCCGACGACATCGTCGTCTTCAAGTCCAACGGCCTCGCGGCATGGGACGTCGCAGTTGCCGCCGCCGTCGTCGAGCGCGCGCGGGCGGCGGGCGCCGGCCACGAGGTGGCATAGTCAGGCCCGTGAAGGCGTCCACCGACCGCGGTCGGTTCGCGGAGCGCGTGCTCCACGGCGTCGACTCGAACGGCGACCCCGAGACGGTGGTCATCTGGATCGAGCGGAAGGACGGCGGCGTCTGGGCCGTCGGCCGCGCCGTCAACCCTGACTGGCGCGAGTCGAGGCAGCCGCGGCCGGAGGACTACGTGTTCGAGGGCTACGAGCTCGGCGACGCGCTCCAGGAGGCGAACGAGACGCTCGAGGACGACTTCACCGTCTCGGAGCGGGACGGGCACGCCGAGCACGTCCGGCCCTTCACCCGCGACGAGCTTCTCAAGCCCCTCGAGCGCTGGTTTTTCGGTCGCTCGTGAAGCTGACGTTCGGCTTCACGCCGTGCCCGAACGACGCCTTCGCGTTCCACGCGCTCGTGCACGGGCTCGTCCCGGCGCCGTTCGAGGTCGAGGCGGTCCTGTGCGACATCGAGGAGCTGAACCGGCGAGCGGCCGCCGCCGAGCTTCAGCTCACGAAGCTCAGCTTCGGCGCGGCGGCGGCCGCCGACGATCGCTACCGGCTGCTCCGCAGCGGGGCTGCTCTCGGCCGGGGCGTCGGCCCGCTCGTCGTCGCGCGCGAACTCGGTTCGCTCGAGGATGCGGCGGCCGGGCGCACCGGCGTCCCGGGCCTGGAGACGACTGCCTTCCTGCTCCTCCGTCTGGCCGCGCCGGCGCTCGGCGAGGTGGTCGAGCTGCGCTACGACCGGATCCTCGACGCTGTCGTCGCGGGAGAAGTGGATGCGGGCCTGATCATCCACGAGAGCCGCTTCACGTACCGAGAGCACGGACTCGTCTCGGTCGCCGACCTCGGCGAGTGGTGGGAGGGCGAGACCAGCTTGCCCGTTCCGCTCGCCGGGATCTTCGCGCGCAGCGACCTCGAA
>DASYOZ010000055.1:0-9751 GCA_036007185.1 Gaiellaceae bacterium
GACGTCCTGCCGGAGGCCGCCGAGCCGGAGCTGGAGACGAGCGAGTAGTGGAAGCCCTTCTGCTTGCCGGAGGCAAGGCGGAGCGGCTGGGCGAGGCGGCGCTGGGGCTGCCGAAGCCGCTCGTGCCCGTAGGAGGCTTGCCGCTCGCCGCGTACGCCGTGGCCAGGCTGGTCGAGAGCGGCGTGACCCGCGTGATCGTCGCGTGCCGCGCGGGAGACGAGGACGCTTTCCTCGCAGCGCTCTCCGGGCTCGGCGCAGCGGTCGAGGCGGTGGGGGAGGACGAGCCGCTCGGGCGCGGGGGCGGCCTGCGGCTCGCGGCCACGCGGCGGCAGGAGGAGGGCCCGGTGCTCGCGCTCAACGGCGACGAGCTCCTCGACGTCGACTTCGGGGCGCTCCTCGCGGAGCACGAGAGGAGCGGCGCCGCGGCGACGATCGTCGTCGCGCAGGTGCCCTCGCCGTTCGGCGTCGTCGACGTCGAGCAGGACGGCACGATCACGGGCTTCCGGGAGGGGCCGCTGCTCGAGCACTGGGTCAACTCCGGCGTCTACGTCCTCGGCGAGGAGGCGCTCGCGCTGCTACCCGAGCAGGGCGACCACGAGCAGTCGACCTTCCCGCAGCTCGCAGGCGCGCGGAGGCTGCACGCCCACCGGCACGAAGGCGTGTGGCTCACCGTCAACACGCCGAAGGACCTTCGCCGTGCCGCCGAGTTCATGGAGGCGCATCCCGAGTGGCGGCCCGAAAGGCAGCTCGCATGAGCGTAGGCTCGACGGAGCTCACCAGAGAGCGGAGGCGCCGGCTTTGCCGGCGCCGGGAGCGGGAATGAGCGTCGAGTCGCCGAACTTCGGCAATCTCGACCGCTTCGCGTTCGAGCCGCGCCGGATCGAGAAGCCGTGGGGCTGGGAGCTGATCTGGGCCGACGCCGAGGCATACGCCGGGAAGATCCTGTTCGTCAGGGCCGGCGAGTCGCTCTCGCTGCAGTTTCACCGGGAGAAGGACGAAAGCTGGTACGTCGAGAGCGGCCGGGCGAAGCTCGAGCTCGGCGAGGCCGGCCAGGAGGCGCTCGACGAGGAGGTCGTCACCGCCGGCGCGTGCTTCCGCTACCGGCCCGGCACCGTCCATCGGATCACTGCGCTCGAGGACACGACGATCCTCGAGGTCTCGACGGCGCACCTCGACGACGTCGTGCGGCTCGAGGACCGGTATGGACGCGAAGGCACCAGCAATCCCTGAACGGGTCCTCCGCTGGGACGGCTGCGTCAACGTCCGCGACCTCGGCGGGCTGCCGCTCGCGGACGGTGGCGAGACCGCGTACCGCGTCGTCGTGCGCGCCGACTCCCTGCCGGGGCTGACCGATGCCGGCCGCCGCGCGCTCGTCGACTACGGCGTCACGCTCGTGGTGAATCTCCGTCCTCAGCGCGAGGAGGAGGCGCTCGTCGCGCCGCTTCCGGTCCCGGTCGTGCGTGCGCCGATGGAGCCGCGCGGTCTCCCGGCAGCCTGGGAGTGGCCGTCGATGCGGGAGGCGTATCTGGAGCTTGCCGACCAGTACCGCGGCGAGCTCGCGCGGGCGCTCACGGCGCTCGGCGACGCAGCGCCGCCGACTGCGATCCACTGCGCCGGGGGCCGCGACCGCACAGGCATCGCCTGCGGCATGGCGCTCTGGCTCGCGGGCGTCGAGCCCGATGTGATCGCCGCGGATCATGCGCTGAGCGACGAGAGCTGGGCTCCGTTCAACGACAAGTGGCTCGCGGAGGCGCCTACCGAGCGGGAGCGCGAGCGGCGCCGCCGGATCTCGAAGCCAGCGGGGCGGACGCTCGCCGAGGTGCTGGAGGAGATCGAGGACGGCGACGGGATCCGGGAGTACCTCCTCGGCGCGGGCGCCGACGAGCGCGCGCTCGACCGGCTTGTCGCGCGCTTGCGGGGCGAGGATTGAACGTCGAGGGCTGCCTCCCGTGCGACGTGCTCGCCGGTCGGATCGAGGTGCCGGGCGGGACGATCGACGAGACGCTGCACTGGCATGCCGACCACTGCATCGGGCCGTTCGGCGCCGGTGCGGTAGTCGTCAAGTCGAAGGAGCACGTGGGCGACCTCTGGCGGCTCCCGGACGCCGCCGCAGCCGAGCTCGGTCCCTTTCTGTGTCGGATCTCGGGCGCCGTCGTCGAGGGCCTCGGAGCGGAGCGCGCCTACCTCACGATGTGGGTCGACAAGCCACCGCACCACGTCCACCTCGTCGTCTACCCGCGCTGGCCGTCGGACGAGAAGCGCGGCTGGGACCTCGACGCCGAGCGTCGGGCGGCGGGGCCGCCCGCTCCGGTCGAGGCGGCGGACGCCGCGGAACGGCTGCGTGTGTTCCTTCGCCGCAAGCCTTGACACAGATGTGTTAGGGTCGCGCACATGGACGCGCTCCACGTCGGTCATGCCGCGGCCCGAACCGGCTGGTCCGCCCGGATGCTCCGGTACCTCGAGCAGGCCGGGCTCGTCGTCCCCTCGCGCAACCCCGCCGGCTACCGGCTCTACGGCCTGCGTGAGCTGAACCAGCTACGCTCGCTCGCCGACCTGCGCGGCCGCTTCGGCCTCGGGATCGGCGACATCGCCTTCGCGGCGCGGCTCCGGCGAGAGCCCGAGCTCCGGACTGCCATCGACGGCTGGCTTGCCGGCCTCGAGGATCAGCCCGGCTGGGTCGAGTGGGAGCAACGGAAGCACGAGCGGCTACTGAAGGCCGCGTAACCGAGAAAGGACTCAATGGCAGCGACGCAGCGCTACGACGTGAAAGACCTCGCCCTCGCAGAGGAGGGAAAGCGGCGGATCGAATGGGCCGACCGGCAGATGCCGGTGCTCGCGGCGATCCGGGATCGGTTCGAGAGCGAGCAGCCGCTGGCCGGCCATCGCATCGCCGCCTGCCTCCACGTCACGACGGAGACGGCGAACCTCATGCGGACACTCCAGGCGGGCGGCGCTGACGTCGTCCTCTGCGCCTCGAACCCGCTCTCGACGCAGGACGACGTCGCGGCGGCGCTCGTGGCCGAGTACGACGTGTCCGTCTTCGCCATCAAGGGCGAGGACAACGACACGTACTACGCGCACATCGAGGCGGCGGTCGACCATAAGCCGCACTTCACGATGGACGACGGCGCAGACGTGATCGGCGTTCTCCACTCGGCCCGGCGTGAGCAGCTCGGCGAGATCATCGCGGGCACCGAGGAGACGACGACCGGCGTGATCCGGCTCAAGGCCCTGGAGGCGGAGGGCAAGCTCGGCTTCCCCATCATCGCCGTGAACGAGGCGATGACGAAGCACATGTTCGACAACCGCTACGGCACGGGCCAGTCGACGATCGACGGGATCATCCGTGCGACGAACGTCCTCCTCGCCGGCAAGCGGTTCGTCGTCTGCGGCTACGGCTGGGTCGGGCGCGGCGTCGCCTCTCGCGCGCGCGGCATGGGCGCGCACGTGATCATCACCGAGGTCGACCCGCTGAAGGCGCTCGAGGCGACGATGGACGGCTTCGAGGTGCTGCCGCTCGAGCGGGCCGCCGAGGTCGGCGACATGTTCTGCACAGCGACCGGCGACAAGCACGTGATCGCCCGCCACCACCTGGAGCGGATGAAGGACGGTGCGATCCTGGCCAACACCGGGCACTTCAACGTCGAGATCGAGATCCCGGCGCTGCGGGACATGGCGGTGGAGGCGAAGCGCGCGCGGGAGTTCGTGGAGGAGTTCACGCTCGCCGACGGGCGGCGCCTGTACCTCATCGCCGACGGCAGGCTCGTCAATCTCTCCGCGGCCGAGGGGCACCCGGCGCTCGTGATGGATATGTCCTTCGCGAACCAGGCGCTCTCGCTCGAGTACGCCGCGCGCAACGCGAGCGAGCTCGACCGCAAGGTCTACCCGGTGCCGCCGGAGATCGACCACGAGATCGCGCGCCTCAAGCTCGAGACGATGGGCGTCGAGATCGACCGGCTCACGGAGGAGCAGGCGCGCTACCTCGCGTCCTGGGACGAAGGCACCTGAGCCGGGGGCTCGAGCCGGAGCAGATCGTTCGCCTCGAGGAGGACGGCCCCGCGGTCGTCCTCCTCGACCAGCGACGGCTGCCGGAGGAGGTCGTGGAGGTGCGCTGCGCGTCGGCGGTCGAGGTGGCCGACGCGATCCGGGCAATGGTCGTGCGCGGCGCGCCTGCGATCGGCATCGCGGCCGCGTACGGGCTGGCGCTCGCGGCGTTGTGCGGGGACGACCTCGCCGAGGCGGAGCGAGCCCTCGCAGCCTCCCGGCCGACCGCGGTCAACCTCCCGTGGGCGCTCGCCCGGATGCGCGACGACCCCACGCCTGAGCGGTCTCGCGAGCTGCACGAACAAGAGGTGGACCGCTGCCGGAGGATGGCCGCGCACGCGGCGGAGCTCTTCCGGCCCGGCACGCGCGCGCTGACGCACTGCAACGCCGGCGGCCTCGCGACCGGCGGCTACGGCTCCGCGGTCGGCGCTCTCCGTGCCGCAGCGGAGCGCGGGCTGCTCGAGCGCGTTCTCGTCGACGAGACACGCCCGCTCCTCCAGGGCGCGCGCCTCACCGCCTGGGAGCTCGAGCAGGCCGCCATCCCGCACGCCGTCATCGCCGATTCGGCCGCCGGCTCGCTCATGGCACGCGGCGAGGTCGACCTCGTGGTCACCGGCGCCGACCGGATCGCCGCGAACGGGGATACGGCGAACAAGATCGGGACATACTCGCTTGCCGTGCTCGCCGCGCACCACGGAATCCCGTTCTACGTCGTCGCGCCCAGCTCGACCCTCGACCGAGAAACGCCCGACGGCTCGGGGATCCCGATCGAGGAGCGCGACCCGGCCGAGCTGACCGATCGCTTCCCGGCCCTCAATCCCGCCTTCGACGTGACCCCCGCGGCGCTGATCACCGCGATCGTCACCGAGGACGGCGTCCACCGGCCGCCCTACGGGGACTCGCTCGCATGAGGGCCGTCATCCTCGCGGCGGGCTATGGCACGAGGCTCCGGCCTCTAACTGAGGATCGCCCGAAGCAGCTCCTGCCCCTCGGGGGTCGGCCGATGCTCGACTGGGTGCTCGACCGCGTCCGCGAGGTGGAGGAGGTGGACGGGATCCACCTCGTCACGAACGGCCGGTTCACTCCCGCCTTCGAGCGATGGGCCGAGGCGCACGGGGTGTCGGTGCTCGACGACGGGACGACGTCGAACGAGGACCGGCTCGGCGCGGTGGGCGACCTCCGACTCGTCATGGAAAGGGCAGGTCTCGCCGGCGAGGAGCTCCTCGTGCTCGGTGACGACATCTTCGAGTTCTCGCTTCGCGACTACGCGGGTTGGTGGCGCAGCAAGCCGCAGCCGGCGAGCGCAGCGCCGCTCTACGACCTCGGCGACCTCGCGCTCGCCACTCACTACGGCATCGCGAGCGTCGACAGCGAGGAAAGGATCGTCCAGGTCGTCGAGAAACCGGGCGACCCGCCCTCGACGCTCGCCGCGACGCTGACCTATCTCATCCCCCCCGAGCACGCGGGGCTCGTCGGGCGCTACCTCGAGGAGGGCCAGAACCCCGACAACGCCGGCAGCTTTCTCGCCTGGCTTGCCTCGCGCGAGCCCGTCTACGGATATCGGTTCGAGGGCCGTTGGTACGACATAGGCAACCATGCGCAGCTGCTCGACGCCGACAACTGGCTGCGCGGGGTCGCCGGGTTGCCGGAGCGCAAGTCGTACAGCCTCGACCAAGTCGGCACCGTTCCGGAACACCCGCCGGCGTAGCGTCGAACCGTGCTCGACCTGCTCCTGCCGCAGCGGTGCGTCGTCTGTGGTTGCGGCGGGAGGCAGCTCTGTGCCGGCTGCCGCGAGGAGCTACCGCGCCTCGAGCCGCCGCTGTGCGCACGCTGCGGCGCCCCGACCGCCTGGCCGGTCGAGCGCTGCCGCGAGTGCGCGGGGCGCCGCCTCGGCTTCGCGTCGGCGCGGGCGGCCGTCGGATACGACGAGGCGGCGCGGCGGCTCGTCCACGCGTGGAAGGAGCGCGGGCTGCGGCGGCTCGCCGCCGAGGCTGCGCAGCTCGTCGCCGGGCGGCTGCCGCCGCCGGCTGTCGACGCCCTAACCTTCGTCCCGGCGGATCGCGGGCGCCGCCTCGAACGGGGACACAACCCGGCCGAGCGGCTCGCGCTCGAGCTCGCCGCCGTTTGGGAGCTTCCGTGCCTGCCGCTCCTCGAGCGCACGCGTGGCGGCCGCCAGCGCGGCAGCTCGGCCGCCGAGCGGCGAACCGTCCGGGGTGCCTTCCGCGCGGGCGGCGACGCGCCCCGCAGCGTGGCCGTGGTCGACGACGTCTACACGACCGGCGCCACCGCCGCAGCCGCTGCAAGCGCCCTGCGGGCCGCGGGCGCGCGCCGCGTCGAGGCGGTCGCTTTCGCGCGCGCACTCCGTCGCGGATAAATCACGGTCAGTAGGGTTGGACCGCACCGCACAGCAGCGACAGGGGAGGCGCCCGATGCAGCTTCAGGTCAAGGGCAAGAACCTCGAGGTGAACGACTCAATCCGGAGCTACGCCGAGCGGAAGCTCCAGAAGCTCGACCGCCGCGTGCACGAGTCGACGCGCGTCGAGATCGAGCTGGCGGTCGAGCGGAACCCGTCGATCGCGGACTCGCAGGTGGCGGAGGCGACCGTCCACCTCAAGGGGCGCACTCTGCGGGCGCGCGAGACGGCGCGCGACATGAAGGCCGCGATCGACGAGCTCGTCGACAAACTCGTCCGCCAGGTCGCCGACCTCCACGACAAGCGCGTCGGCAGCCGGAAACATTTCGACGCGCCCGAGCTCGAGGACACCGTCGAGGCGGAGATCACCGAGAGCTAGTGGGGCTCTTCCGGCGGCGGAACGAGACGCTGAACGAGCAGCTCCTGCGAGAGGCGGGGCTCGATCCGGGACAGCTTCTTCGCGATCAACCTCCACCCGCACCGCCGGAGCCGCCGAAGTCGGTGCTCGCCACGGTCGGGCTTCCCGACGGCTCGGGCGTCGGCCCGAAGGAGTGGGATGCGGCCGTCACGGTTGCGGCGCCGGCTCTGGTGGGCGGCCGGATCGAGTTCACCACGATCCCCAACGGTGACGTGATCGTGAGCGAGGAAGCCGGTGACGCCGACCTCTCACCGCTCGCGGACGCCGTCGAGCGCAACGTGAGCCCGCCGTACCGCGCGGTCGCCACGCGACAGGGCGGCGACCTCTGGGCGGTCGGCGCGAAGCGGATCGCGGTGGCGCAGATCCCGTTCCCCGACGCCGACAAGCTCGCCCTCTCGCAGCACGGCGACGACCGCGAGCTCCGCGTCGACGGCGAGCCGAGCCACGCTGCGATCCCGCCGGAGCTCGAGCAACTCGGCGCAGCCGCCGGCGCCAGCTTCTACGTCGAGGCGATGCGCATCGACGGCGACCTCTGGGAGGTCCGGGTCACGGCCCTGTAGGCCGCTACCCTTGGCTCGTGGAGATCGGCAACCTCGAGAAGGTCCTCCGCGTCGGCGAGGGCCGCCGCATGAAGCGGCTGCAGGAGCAGGCGGCCTACGTCACCTCGCTCGAGCCCGAGTTCGAGCAGCTGTCCGCCGCCGACCTCCAGGGAAAGACGGCGGGGTTCCGGCAGCGACTCGAGAACGGCGAGGCGCTCGACGAGCTCGTCTTCGAGGCGTTCGCCGCCGTCCGCGAGGCCCGCAAGCGCGCGTCGAACCAGCGGATGTTCGACGTGCAGCTCATGGGCGGGATCGTCCTCCACGAGGGCGACATCGCCGAGATGAAGACCGGCGAGGGGAAGACGTTCGTCGCGAGCCTCGCGCTCTACCTCAACGGCCTCGCCGGGCGCGGCGTGCACCTCGTCACCGTCAACGACTACCTCGCCCAGCGCGACGCCGAGTGGAACCGGCCCGTCTTCGAGTCGCTCGGGATGAACGTCGCCTACATCGAGACGATGATGTCGTTCGAGGCCCGCAAGGCCGCCTACGCGGCAGACGTCACCTACGGGACGAACTCCGAGTTCGGCTTCGACTACCTGCGCGACAACATGGCGGTGGCGCGCGACGGCCTCGTCCAGCGCGGCCACGCCTACGGGATCGTCGACGAGGTCGACTCGATCCTGATCGACGAGGCGCGGACGCCGCTCATCATTTCCGGCGAGCCGGAGACGGCCGCCCAGGACTACTACGACTTCGCGCGCATCGCGAAGCAGCTCGTCCCGTTCCGCTCGTCGCCGGGCGACCCGAAGGGGGCGGCCGAAACGGCGGGGGCGGACTACGAGTTCGACGAGAAGCACAAGACGGTCGGCGTGACGCCGCAGGGCGTGGCCAAGGTCGAGCGCGCGATCCCGAGGATCGACAACCTGTACGCGCCCGAGAACACGCAGCTCGTCAACCACCTCTACCAGGCGCTCAAGGCGGAGTCGCTCTACCAGCTCGACGTCGACTACGTCATCCAGGACGGCGAGGTGAAGATCGTCGACGAGTTCACCGGCCGGATCATGGAAGGGCGCCGCTGGAGCGAGGGCCTCCACCAGGCGGTCGAGGCGAAGGAGCGCGTCAAGATCCAGGAGGAGCACCAGACGCTCGCCACGATCACGCTCCAGAACTACTTCCGCCTGTACGAGAAGCTGGCAGGCATGACCGGCACCGCGAAGACCGAGGAGAAGGAGTTCGTCGAGATCTACAACCTCGACGTCATCGAGATCCCGACCAACGTGGCGGTCGTCCGGGCCGACGAGAACGACTTCGTCTACAAGACGAAGGAGGGGAAGTTCACAGCCGTCGTGCGCGACATCGAGGAGCGGACGCGCGAGGGCCAGCCCGTCCTCGTCGGCACGATCGCCGTCGAGACGTCCGAGTACCTGTCCCAGATCCTGACCCGCAAGGGGATCAAGCACAACGTCCTCAACGCGAAGGAGCACGCGCGCGAGGCAGAGATCATCAAGGACGCCGGCCAGCGCAGCGCGGTCACGATCGCGACGAACATGGCCGGCCGCGGCGTCGACATCCAGCTCGGCGAAGGTGTGCGCGAGCTCGGCGGCCTCTACGTCCTCGCCACCGAGCGCCACGAGGCGCGCCGGATCGACAACCAGCTTCGCGGCCGCTCGGGCCGTCAGGGCGACCCCGGCGAGACGCGCTTCTACCTCTCCGGCGAGGACGACCTCGTACGGCTCTTCGCCGGCGACCGGATCTCGGGGATCATGGGGCGCTTCAAGATCCCCGACGACCAGCCGATGGAGGCGAAGATCCTCTCCCGGCAGATCGAGGGCGCGCAGAAGAAGGTCGAGGAGCAGAACTTCGTCATGCGCAAGAACGTCCTCAAGTACGACGACGTCCTCAACCGGCACCGCGGGCGGATCTACGAACAGCGGCGGCAGGTGCTCGAGGGCGAGGACCTCTCTGACCAGATCAACCTCTGGATCGAGGAGGTCGTCGAGGACACCGTGCACGTGTTCACGGAGGAGGAGTACGCCGAGGAGTGGGACCTCGAGGCGCTCACGAACGCGATGGCGGGGCTCTACCAGACCGAGATCACGGCCGACGAGCTGCGCCAGGACCTCGGCCAGATCTCCCGCGAGGCTCTGATCGAGGAGTTCCAGGCCGACGCGCGTGACGAGTACGTGGCGAAGGAGGAGGAGTTCGGCACGGAGCTGATGCGCGAGCTCGAGCGCTTCGTCGTCCTCCAGGTCGTCGACCAGCGCTGGCGCGAGCACCTCGAGAACATGGAGGCGCTCCGCGAGGGCGTCCACCTGCGCGCCATGGCGCAGAAGGACC
>DASYOZ010000056.1:0-11445 GCA_036007185.1 Gaiellaceae bacterium
CGTCGGTCTCTCGGTCCGCCACGACCGCGGCGCGCTCTGGCGGGCGATGCTGGAAGGCGTCGCGTACGGGCTGCGCGACTCGCTCGAGCTGCTCCGCGACCTCGGCGCGCGGCCAGAGAGCGGTCGCGTCTCGGGAGGCGGCGCACGGAGCGAGCTCTGGCTCCGAATCCTCGCCTCGGTGCTCGGCCTGCCGCTCGAAACGACCGAATCGGAGGAGGGATCTGCGTTCGGCGCCGCCCTTCTCGCCGGCGTTCGCGTAGGCGTCTTCTCGGACGCCGAAGACGCCGTTGCACGCTGCGTACGACCGCAGCGTCGATTCGAGCCGGAGTGGGACTACGACGACGGCTACCGGCGCTTCCGCCGGCTCTACCCCACCCTCAGACCCCTGGAGGAGCCTTGACGGCTAGCGTCGCCGCATCGCTGCGAACGAGTAGCCGCCCTCGAGCATCGCGGGCGCGCGCGCCGTCAACCGGTCCGAGCTCGGAACGTCCCAGCCGAGCGCGTCGGCGAGCCGCGTGATCATGTTGAAGAGCGCGCAGACGGTCGCCGCGTCGCGCAGCGCCTCTCGCGAGACCCCCGCCGCATAGGCGGCCTCGGCGTCCGCCTCCGTCAGCTCGTCGGGGCGCAGCGTCAGCCCCTCGATGAAGGCGAGCGCGGCGTGCAGTTCGGGCCGGAGCGGAGCCGTCCGCCAGTCTGCGACAACGGCGCTCCAGACCTCCTCCCCGAGGGCGTACGACGCGACCGCGCCGTGGGACCCCGCTCAGAACGGGCACTGCCGGAGCAGCGACGTGAAGCCCGCGAACAGCTCGCGCTCGCCGGCGCTCCATTCGGACGGCCCGCGCATCGCGGTGTCGAGGGCCTCGGAGAACGGCTCGCCGAAGAGCTCCGGCCGATAGAGCAGCGTCTTGATGACGCCGAGCGGCTCGGAGCCGGTGCGCTCCCGGATCGCCGCGACCATCGCGGCCTCCGCGGGCGCATGACCTTCGTCGACGATCGCGAGCCTCATCGCGTCGCCTCGTCGGCGAGGTCGAGCCTCCGTAGGCCCTCGGCGATCGCGACCGAGACCGTCTGCTCGAAGATCGCGTCCTCGGAGAAGCCGGTCTCCTTCAGCGCCTCGATGTCCCGGTCGACGACCGTGTACGCCCGGCTGCGAACCTTCTCCAGGTAGTCGGCCATCTCGATGGGAGCGGGCGCGCTCGCAGCGAGGACACTCCGTAGCTCTGCGATCGGATCGGCCATGTCCTGATGCTACGGCTCCGCGGTCAGCAACGCGCTCCGCTCCGTGGTCACGGTCCCCGGATCGACGCGGCTGACGACCCGGACGTCGAGGCGGTAGCCGCCGGGACCGAGCTCCTGCTTCGGCAGCGTGATCGTCTTGGCCGGGGCGCCGCCGTCGAGCGTCCCGCGGCTTGCGACGACCGGCGAGCCGTCGGCGCGGTCGAGCGTGGCGACGTAGAGACAGTCGCGATTGCAGCCGAGGACGATGGACGGCGCCGCCGACGCCGAGAGGTTGTCCGGGAACGTAAGCGTGGTCGGGGTGACGCGCGCCGCAAGCCCCGGACAGACGACGGCCCCACGCGCGACGGTACGGATCGCGAGCTTCACGGCAGCCGCCGACGGCTTCGCGTGGCCGCTCGCGTAAAAGAGCCCGGTCGCGGGCTCGGGAGCGGCGCCGTCGTCGACGAGCCGGTCGAGGAGCAGCCCGCTCATATTCGGCGAGCAGGACGCGGCACCGATGTCGTCGGCGTAGGCCGATGCCTGCTCCGACGGCGATGCCGCTCCCGCCGTCGGGGGCGCCCCGCCCGTGTACGCGCCGAGCTCCGACGACGGCACGGTCGTCGACGTGGCGGCTGCGTCGAGCAGGACCGGCGGCGCCGTTCCCAGCCCCTTCGCGAGGGTGGACTCGAGCCGGCTCAGGTCACCGACGGCCCACACTCCGGCAGCGGTGAACGGCGCGGGGTAGAAGGAGACGAGGTCGGCCGGCGCGCCGTCGCGTGCGAGCCGCTGGGCGAGGTTGAGGGCGGTGCGCTGCGGCTGAGCGGTCGAGCCGTCGAAGAAAGGCCCGACCTCGACGTCCGTCCTGACCGCCACAACCGCCGCCCGGAGGGCGGCCAGCGCGTCGGCGTATGCGGAGTCGGTTGCCAGCGAGGGGGCGGGCGTGAGCACGAGGTCGCGGAGCGCCGGCGTCTGCTGGGCGAGCGACGCCGCATACTGCGCCAGCTCGGCCCGGCCGGAGTCGTCCGAGGGAAGCTGCGCGGCACTCAACTCGAGCACGAGCCCCGCACCCGGCGGAAGCGACTGCAGCGAGGCGGCGACTGCCGGATCCGGCGTCGTCTGGCCCGGCTGCCAGGCGACCGGCATGCGTACGAGCTGCAATCCGAGCGAGCCCGCCAGAGTGGCCTGGCCGGGGTCGTCGATCCCGACCCCGGTGGCGAAAGGCGTCGTGCCGGTCGAAGCGGCAGCTCCTGAGGTCCGCTGCGCAACGGTCGACGGATGCCGGGCGCTCGGGACGCGGACGATCGGTAGGGCCGAGAACGAGGCTCGATTGCCCGCCCAGTCGACCGCCGTCACGCTGATCCGGTAGAACCCGGCGCGCTTCGGCTCGCCCCAGCGCAGCGTGTGCCAGCCGGCTCCGAGTGTCAGCCGGAAAGGACGGCCGGCCGGCGTCGAGGCGCTCACCGAAGCCGGCTTGGAGAGCCAGAAGCGAAGCGAGCCCGCGGCGGCGCTCGCGAGCTTGAAGGCGGGCGGCTGCCGCAGATAGGCGGCGAAGCGGTCGGCCGTCCGGGCGAAGCGCGGATCGGCGGGACCCAGCTTGTGCAGGAGCTGCACGACGAACTTCTGGTAGGAGAGCGGAGAGGGGTTGCCGGCGAGCGAGTAGTACGTCCAGTAGCCGGTGTCGAACCGCGACAGGGTCGCCGCGGCCGCCTGCTCCATCCGCGCGGCGAGTGACGTCGCCGCGGCGTCGCCCGTCGCCGTTGCGTACGTCTCGAGCGAGAGCACGGACTGCAACTGGGCGTTCAGAACCGGATTTGCGCTGAAGGAATAGAGCCGGATCCACGGGCCCGCGGCGACTTTGGTCATCAGCCGCGGGACCGCGCGAAACGCGGCCGTGGCTTCGTGCAGCAAGGCGGCGGACTCGTCGGGCAGGAGGGACGCGGCACGCGCGAACGCCTGCGCCCCCACGGCCTGGGCCATCCCGGAGACCCAGGGCGGCCGGCCCCCGAACGGGAAGTAGTACTCCCAGACGATTCCGCCTCCCCGGCGGGAAACCCCCCGGGCGGAAAGCGCGGCAGCCAGCCGCTTCGTGCCGTCGACGTCCTTGGCAGCGACGCGTGCGTTGAGCGCGGACACATTGGCGAGTGGATGGAACTCGAAGCAGCGGCCCGGGAAGTAGCGGTAAACGATCCCGTTCTCGTCGGTGATGTCGGTCCCGTTGCGCGGGGCGCCGTGCGAGGCGAAGTAGTCGTCGTTCGCGCGCAACTGCCCGAACACCGCCACCGCGCGGGGGGCCGTCAGGTTCCTCCCCAGAGCCCCGATCTGCTCGAGCGCAACCTCGACGTGGATCCGCCTCCCTGACGGCAGCACGCGGGCAAGACGCACGGCACGCGCAATCTCGGCGCGGTCCACCTTGGCAGCGGCCCGGCTCAGTCGCCCAGACGCGACCGCGTGCTTCACCGCCGCCCGCGCCGCCCGCTCGCCGGGCACGGGCGGAGGCGCCGCAGCAGCACCCGTCACGACCAGCAGGGCTGCGATGGCGAACAACAATCCGGTGAGACCCCTCACACGCACCACGCCGCTTGATTGTGCCGTACCACCGGCGCCGGCCCGTTGTCCCGAGGGGAGCTTTACGCCGGGCTGACAGTCAGGACTCGATAGTGACGAGTGTCCCGATCGGCGTGTAGGGCCAGATCTGACCGGCAGCCCCCTCCGGCAGCTCGACGCAGCCGAGACTCTGCGGCGTCCCGAACGAGGCGCGCGGGAAGGCGTGAAGCGCGTCGCCGCCGTGGAAGTAGCTGATCCAGCGGATGCCCGGGTCGTTGTAGTGGGAGCCGTCAGGGTTCGTGCCGCTCATCGTCCCGGCCGAGATGTGCTCGAACACGGGCCATGTCCCCGGCGCGGTCGGCGCCTGCGCGATGCCGGTGTTGCCGGGCGAGGTGAGCATCACACGGCCGTCGTGCCAAAGACTGAGCGATTGCGGCACCGTCTCGTGCACGAAGACGTAGTTGTAGCCGTGCTCGGACCGCTGGCCTGCGAGGTCGTCGCGCAACAGCGCCAGCCAGACCTGTGGGCCGGCGACCCCGTCGGTTGCCATGCCGTGCTCGTCCTCGAACCGCATCACCGCGCCCTGCGTGACGACGTTCCAGCCGCCCGGTCTCCAGAGGGTGCGGAGCGAGGACGGCGTCTGCGGATAGCGCCACGAGAAAGCCCCCTGCGGCGGCGAGACGGCGGCTGCCATCTCGGCGGCGGGCGTCGGCGGGGGGCCGGCCGCGGGACGCCAGCCGACCGGGAGATAGCCAAGGCGCGCAAGGAGCTCCTGGAGCCGCAAGGTCGACCCTTCGGCGACCCTCCACGTGAGCGACTTCCCCGGGAGCCGTACGCGGACGGTGCCGCCGAGACCGAAGCCGAAGCCGGCCGGCTGGAAGGAGAGCGTGTGGGAGTCGACCTGTTCCCAGCGGCCCCGCGTCGCCGGTTGGAGCTGCGGCAGGCGGGAGCCGAGCACCGCGGCGATGGGCCGTGCGAACGTCAGCGTCAGCGCGCCGCGCGGCCGGAGCCGAGCGCCTGGAGCCGGGTCGGAGATGACCGTCGTCCGCGCCCCGGCGACGAACCACGAGACTCGAACGGGCTTCGACAACATCTCCCACCGCCGTGCGGCCGCCGCCACGGTCGTCGTTCCCGCGCTCGTCGTCCCCGAGGCGACGACGCCGAGCGAGACGATGCTCCGGCCGGCTCCGAGGCGCGGGCGCTTCGCCCGCCCGATCCTCGCTCTGCTCACCGGCTCGGCGAAGCGGACGGTCACGACGCTTCCGCGCCTGGGCCGGAGCAGGGTCGAGCTGATGTGCGCCGCTGGGGTCACGAGCGTGACGGTCCGCTCGACATTGCGACCGACGAGCCAGCCGATCCAGCTCGGCCGGCGGACTTTGACCGACACGGTGACGTGCTCGCCAGCCGCAAGCCGGACGCGCGGCCAGACGGTGTCGCGGAGCAGGCTCACCCGCAGCGGCTTCCCGTCCTCGCCGGTCACCGACACGTTCTCCACGTGGCCGGATAAGGCGGGCATGGAAACGGTCGCGAGACCCGTTGGAGATGCGGCAATCCCGGCGTTGGGCCAGGCCAGGAGGGCGGCCGCGGCGGAACCCGCGGCAACGAGAGCGACGACCACCGTGCTCAGAACCAACACGCGCAACACGACTGTTTCAGTATGTCTACGCTCAGAAGAAGATGGCCAGTCCCGCCGCGGGCAGAGGGATCCCACGCGAGCTCTCGCGTCCCGAGATAGACGAGTTCCTTCGCGGGCAGCGGATCGCACGCCTCGGCTGCCATGCCGGCGGCGTGACGTACATCGTCCCGCTCATCTACGCATACGAGGACGGCGCCGTCGTGGCGGTCACGACCGAGGGCCGCAAGACCACGATGCTGCGGGAGAACCCGCGTGTCTGCATCGAGGTCGACGAATACGACACGGACGGCAGGGGAAGCTGGCGGAGCGTCATCGCCCATGGGACATACGAAGAGTTGGCCGGCGAGGCGATCGAGGCCGCACTCGCCCTCTTGAGAGAGCGTTTCGCGCGTGTCGCAGGCCGAATCGCGGAGCCGCGGCCGCTCGAACCGAATGTCGTCGTCCTCCGAATCCCTCTGCAGGAGATTTCCGGACGCGCCGTCGAACGCTGAATTTTCCCGCGTAAGCAGGGAATGAGACTTTGTTCGGAAATAGAAAAATACCTGGGTTTGGGAATGGACTTCCGTGCAACGCCGTTCTATAACTCGCATGGGTGGCGGCCCCGCGCGGTGGAATTGCGTTAGGCCGCCCGGGGCGCCGAAATCCGGCAGCCCACCACGAGCGAAAGGAACAACACTGAGCGACACGATTCATCTGCATGATCTCTCCCCTGTCGAGCGCCTCCTCGAGGAGTCCGCCGAGCGCGGTTTCGTCGAGGAGAAGGACATCCAGGCGCTCGCAGACGAGCAGGAGCTGACCGAGGACGACCTCGCTGGCCTTCGCGCCGCGTTCGAAGAGCGCGACGTCGTCGTGCGCGACGAGACGCCCGAGGAGACGCGTCCGGCCGCGACGACACCGGTCACGGGAACGCTCGACCCGCTGCAGCTCTTCATGGACGCGGCGGGCCGTCACAAGCTGCTCACCGCCGCCGACGAGGTGGCGCTCGCGAAGCGCATCGAGCGCGGTGACCTGGCGGCGAAGGAGAAGATGATCAACTCCAACCTCCGCCTCGTCGTCTCGATCGCGAAGCGCTATCAGGGCCACGATGTGCCACTCCTCGACCTGATTCAGGAGGGCGTGATCGGCCTCAACCGCGCGGCCGAGAAGTTCGACTGGCGCAAGGGCTACAAGTTCTCGACCTACGCGACCTGGTGGATCCGCCAGGCCTGCCAGCGCGCGGTCGCGAACCAGTCGAAGACGATCCGCATCCCGGTGCACGTCCAGGAGCGCCGCATCAAGCTCAACCGCGCCTCGGCCGAGCTGCAGGCCAAGCTGGGTCGCGAGGCGACCGCGGAGGAGCTTGCCCAGGCTACGCGGCTCAAGCTCGAGCACGTGGTGGAAGCGCTCGACGCGGTCGATTCCGTCTCCCTGAACCAGGGGCTCGGCTCGGACGGCGACTCGGAGCTCGGCGATCTGTTCGCCGACGAGTCGACGGTCGATCCGGCGGAGGAGGCGGTCGAGTCGGTGCGCCGCCAGCGCGTGCAGCGCGCGGTGGCGGACCTGCCCGAGCGGCAGCGGCGGATCATCGAGCTCCGCTTCGGCTTCGAGTCCGAGCCGGCCTCACTCGAGACGATCGGCAAGGAGCTCGGCCTGACGCGGGAGCGCGTCCGCCAGCTCGAGAGCGACGCCCTGGCGCGGCTCCAGCTCGCGCTCGGCGACGAGCTCGTCTACGCCGCATAGGTCTTAGCGGCTATAGCCTGGAGGGGTCTGAGAGACACCAGCGAAGGGCCGGGAGAGATCCCGGCCTTCGCTTTTCAGATCCCGGCCGGCGCTCGGCAACACCAGTCCCCCCGTGCTACGCGACGGCGGCAGTCGCACTCAGCTCGCCGCGCAGGCGGATCAGCAGCGCTTCGAGCGCGAGCGGAGTCGAGACCTGCAGCTCCTCCGCCTCCCGCCATGCCGCGCGGACGAGCTCGCACGCTTCCTCGGCGGCGTGCATCCGCTCGAGGGTCGCGTCAGTGCGCAGCTCTTCGAGCCGGTCGACGTGCACAGCCGCCGCCTCGGCTCCGGCGGCGACGACGACGAGGTCGCGGTACCAGGACTCGAGCTCCTCGAGCAGCGAGAGCAGCTCCTCGCGCTCCGCGCCGCGCTGCGCCCGGCGCACGCGTTGCTCCGCCTCGCGTCCCGTCAGCTCGAGGGACTCGACCTGCACCTCGGCTGCGTCCCTCGCCTCCGTCCCACGCTCGGCTATACCGGCTAGGAGCGCCTCGGCGCCGTCCGCCGGCTCGAACGCGGGGTCGGCATACGTCGCCCGCGCGACGCCGATCAGCGCCTCCCTGCGCCCGGCCGCGGCCGGGTCGAGGAGCTGCAGCGCACGACCGAGGCGTCCGCCGGCGACGCGCGCGAGCGTCGTCAGCTCCTCCTCGCCGAGCTCCGGTGCGCGCTCGCGGATCGCCTGCCGGACCGCGGGCTCCGACAGGCGCCGGAAGGGCACGAGCTGGCAGCGGGAGCGGATCGTCTCGGGCAGCGGGCCGAGCCGCTCGGCGACGAGGACGATGACGGCGTACGGCGGCGGCTCCTCGAGGTCCTTCAAGAGCGCATCCGCAGCATCCTCGTTCAGCGCGTCGGCGCCGAAGACGAGGTAGACGCGCCGCTCGGCCTCGAACGGCCGCATGTGCAGGTCACGGCGAAGCTCCCGGACATCGTCGATCCGGATCTGCTCGCCGAGCGGCTCGAGCAGGTAGAGGTCCGGATGGCTGCCGCGCTCGACGCGCGCGTGCTCGCCGAGCAGCTCGGCCGCGAAGCGCCGCGCGAGCTCTCGCTTGCCCACGCCGGCCGGCCCGTGGAAGAGATAGGCGTGTGCCGGTCCCTCCTGCAGCGCCGCGGCGAGCAGCCGCTTCGCCTCGTGCTGCTCAGGAACGGTCTCGAAGCCGCTCATATACCTCCCTTGCGATCGCCTCGGGTGCTCCGGTCGCGTCGATCGTGACGATTCTCTCCGGGAAGCGCTCCGCCAGCTCGCGGTAGGCAGCGTCGACCTTCGCTTGCAGCTCCGTTCCCTCCCTCTCGAGCCGGTCGGGCTCGACATGGCGGCCGGTGGCGACACCCGGATCGAGGAGGAGCAGAAAGGTAACGTCGGGGAGCAGCCCGCCCGTGACGGCGAGGTTGAGCTGGAGCACGGCGTCTATCCCGAGGCCGCGCGCGATCCCCTGATAGGCGAGCGAGGAGTCGACGTAGCGATCGCAGAGAACGTCCGCGCCGCGCGCGAGCGCCGGCTTGATCACCTCCTCGACGTGCTGGGCGCGCGACGCCGCGAAGAGCGCCGCTTCCGCCCACGCGCCCATGACCGGCCCGTCGAGGACGAGCGTGCGCACTGCTTCACCGAGCTCCGTGCCGCCCGGCTCGCGGGTGAGGAGGACGTTGCGCCTGTCGGCGGCAAGCGCCGCCCGCAGGAGCTCCGCCTGTGTCGACTTGCCCGAGCCGTCGGCTCCCTCGAAGGTCACGAACACTGGCCCGGCACGATACGCCGCTGCGCTGCAGGAGGAGCAGCCGCTCGCAGGGCGAACCGTGACGGTCCGTGGAGCACGTCCAGCCGTTTGGTCGGCCTTTCCCCTGGCGAGCCGCAGCGCTCGCCGCCTGCGTCATCGCGCTGATCGCGCTCGCCGGCTTGCGCCCCTTCCTCGTCCATCACGCGAATGTGCGGATACGGCCGGTCCCAGGTACCGGCCGTGTCTCGAAGAGCCATGTCGTTCCGCTTCGGCCCCGCGCACGCCTCTCCGTCCTCGTCCTCAACGGCAACGGAATCGCACACGCCGCCGGCGAAAAGGCCACGCAACTCCTCGCGCGCGGTTATCGCAGCGCGTATCCGACGGACGCAACAACCACGTACGCGCGGTCGCTCGTTCTCTTCCGGCCCGGCTCGGAAGGGGAGGCGGAGCGCCTCGCGCGGGACGCCGGAATCCGCACTGTGTCGCCGCTCGACGGCCGCCTGCCCAGCGCCGATGCCGGGTACCGGCTCGTCCTGGTCCTCGGCGCGAACTAGCCCGACGGAGACCCCTTCTGTTCCGTCCGACGTGGGGTCTACGGTCCCGTTCCCCGTCGGCGGAAACGCGTGCCGGCGGCGCGGTCGAGAAGGCGTCGGAGACTAGAGTTCCAGGAGGGGAAATGGCGAGCGTCCAGCAAGTACAGAGCAGCGAAACGGCGGCCGATGAGGTCGTCAACACGGTCGTCGAGGAGGGCGCCCGGCTCGGCGTGAAGCGCTTCTTCACGATCCCCGGCCGCGACCCGTTCGACGAGATCGAGTGGGAGACGCGCGACGCGATCATCCCCGGCCGCGACGGCCCCGCTTTCGAGCAGCGCGGTGTCGAGTTTCCGAAGTTCTGGTCGCAGACGGCCACGAACATCGTCGCCCAGAAGTACTTCCGCGGCCGCCTCTCGTCACCGGAGCGCGAGTCGAGCGTCAAGCAGATGATCGGCCGCGTCGTCGACACCGTCGTCGCCTGGGGCAAGCAGGGCGGCTACTTCGCCGACACCGACGAGGCCGAGACGTTCGAGGCCGAGCTGAAGGCGATCCTCGTCAACCAGTACGCCTCCTTCAACAGCCCGGTCTGGTTCAACGTGGGCTTCGAGGCGACGCCGCAGTGCTCGGCCTGTTTCATCCTGTCCATCGACGACTCGATGGAGTCGATCCTCGACTGGATCCGGCGCGAGGGCGTCATCTTCCGCGGCGGCTCCGGCTCGGGCGTCAACCTCTCGCGCCTGCGCTCGTCGAAGGAACAGCTCTCGAAGGGCGGCTACGCCTCCGGCCCGGTCTCGTTCATGCGCGGCGCCGACGCCTCCGCCGGCACGATCAAGTCGGGCGGCAAGACGCGGCGCGCGGCGAAGATGGTCGTCCTCGACGTGGAGCACCCCGACGTCGAGGAGTTCATCTGGTGCAAGGCCAAGGAGGAGCGGAAGGCGCGCGTCCTAGAGCAGTCCGGCTACGACATGTCGCTCGACTCGCCGGACTGGGCCTCGATCCAGTACCAGAACGCGAACAATTCGGTCCGAGTCAGCGATGCGTTCATGGACGCGGCGGCGAAGGGCGACGAGTTCAACCTCACCGCCCGCACCGACGGCACCGTCCTCGAGACGCGCGACGCGCGCGACCTGCTCCGCCAGATCGCAGCGGCGGCGTGGGAATGCGCCGACCCGGGCGTCCAGTACGACACGACGATCAACTCGTGGCACACGCTCCCGAACACGGGACGGATCAACGCCTCGAACCCGTGCTCGGAGTACATGTCGATCGACGACTCGGCGTGCAACCTCGCCTCGCTCAACCTCATGAAGTTCCGGCGGGAGGACGGCGAGCTAGACGTCGAGGCGTTCGAACACGCGGTCGACGTCGTCTTCCTCGCCCAGGAGATCCTCGTCGGCTACTCGTCCTATCCGACGCCCGAGATCGGGCGGAACGCGAAGCGGTTCCGTCAGCTCGGGCTCGGCTACGCGAACCTCGGCGCGCTCCTGATGGCGCGCGGGTTCCCGTACGACTCCGACGAGGGGCGCGCGTACGCAGCGGCGATCACCGGCCTGATGACGGGTCGGGCCTACCGCAAGTCGGCCGAGATCGCGTCGCGGATGGGGCCGTTCGACGGCTTCCAGGTCAACCGCGCGCCGATGGTCGGCGTGATCGCGAAGCACCGTGCGGCGGTCGGCAACATCGAGCACGCCGACTCCGTGCCGGCCGACCTCCTGGGCCACTGCCGCAAGGCCTGGGACGACGCGCTCGACCTCGGTGAGATCCACGGCTACCGGAACGCGCAGGCGACCGTGCTCGCGCCGACCGGGACGATCAGCTTCATGATGGATTGCGACACGACGGGCGTCGAGC
Source organism: Gaiellaceae bacterium (assembly GCA_036007185.1). Classification (GTDB taxonomy): domain Bacteria; phylum Actinomycetota; class Thermoleophilia; order Gaiellales; family Gaiellaceae; genus Palsa-739. The sequence goes on from DASYOZ010000056.1 coordinate 11,247, forward strand.
CCGACTTCTCGCTCGTCAAGTCGAAGAAGCTCGTCGGCGGCGGCGAGATCACGATCGTCAACAAGACGGTCCCCATGGCGCTCGAGCGGATGGGATACGCGCCGCGCGAGGTCGAGGAGGTCGTCGCCTTCGTCGACGAGCGGAACGGCGTCGTCGGCGCCCCGTACGTGAAGACCGAGCACTACCCGGTCTTCGACTG
>DASYOZ010000057.1:0-4957 GCA_036007185.1 Gaiellaceae bacterium
GACTCAAGCGTGTCCGAGACGCACCACGTGCGCCTCCGGGCGTACACGGATCACGCCTGCGAGGATTCCCTGGCAGGATCTTCGTATGCCGCACTACATCTCGCTCATCCGCTGGACGTCGCAGGGACGCATGGGACTGCCTGCGTGGCGCGACCGCGTCGAGGACGGCGAGCGGGAGATCGAGGAGGCGGGCGGGCGGCTCGTCGGTGTCTGGGTGACGCTCGGGCGCTACGACGTCGTCGAGGTTTTCGAGGCTCCGGACGACGACACCGCCCTCGAGATCGTCACCAAGCTCAGCCACCACGGCGCGGAGCAGACGGAGACGCTGCGCGCGTTCACCCGCGACGAGGCGGAAAACATCATCAAGAAGCTGTGACCGCGGTCGTCGCGGCCCGGCTGCTCTAGGCGCTGCGCTTTTCGGCGACTGCGTGCAGGCGGTCGCGGATCTCGGCCGCGTCGCCACCGACGTCGTCGAGGCGCGGCAGCTCCGAGAGGCCCGCCAGTCCGAAGACTCGCTCGAAGAGCTGCGTCGTGCGATAGCGGACGGCCCCGCCGGGCGCACTCTCGCGGCCCGCTTCCGCGATCAGTCCGCGCTCGAGGAGGTTCGCGACGGCCGAGTCGGCGGCGACGCCCCGGATCCGCGCAATGTCCGGCCGCGAGCAGGGGCCGAGGTACGCGACGATTGCGAGCGTCTCGAGCGCCGCCTGGGAGAGGTTCCGCTGCGCGGGCCGCTCGAACAGCCGCGCGCACGCCGCTGCCTCCTCGCGCCCGGCGCGGAACGCCCAGCCGCCCGCCACCTGCTCGAGCACGATTCCGCTCCGCTCCTCGGCGAACCGCTCGCCCACGAGGCGCAATGCAGCCTCCACCCGCTCCGGATCGTCGTCCGCTGCGTCGGCGAGCTCGTCGGCCGAGAGCGGCGCCGAGGCGACGACGAGCAGCGCCTCGAGCGTCCGCGCGAGCTTGTCGAGCGGGTCAGCGGGGATCAGGCGGAGCGGGCGGTCCATGTCTCGGTCCTTTCGTCTTGGGCGTTGTTCTCCTTTGCCAGCCTGGCGACGCGGATCGGCGCGAACGGCGCGGCCTGCTCGATCGCGAGCTCGCCCGCGCGGCGGAGCTCGAGCAGCGCGAGGAAGGCGGACGCCTGCTCGAGCCGCGTCAGCTCCCTCACCTCGGTCTCGAAGTCGAAGCGCGAGCGCCGGCCGAGTAGCGCGCGGAACCGCTCGAGGAACTGCGATACGGGCGGGAAGCGCAGCGCCATGTGCGAGAGGGACACGTCGGGGGGCTCCTGCGCCAGCAGCATCAGTGCCCGAGCGAGTTCCTCGGGATCCTGGGGCGCGAGCGGCGTGTCGACCTTCGGCGCGAGCGGCGCCGGGCCGAGGCGGAAGTAGCGGTCTCCCTCCGCGGCCAGGCGGTCGCGAAGCCAGGCGGCGGCCTCCTTGGCGCGCCGGTACTCGGCGAGCCGCCGCGCGAGCTCCTCGGCCGCCTCCTCCGGATCGAGCTCCGCTAGCTCGGCCTCCTCGTCCGGGAAGAGCGCGCGCGCCTTCAGCTCGAGCAGCGCCGCGATGAGGACGAGGAACTCGCCGCACGCCTCGAGGTCGAGCTCCTCCCGCTCCGCCAGCCGCTCGAGAAAGGCGGTGACGATGCCGGCGAGGTCGACGTCTCCAAGGTCGAGCTCCTCCTTGAGGACGAGCGCGAGCAGCAGGTCGAACGGCCCCTCGAACGCGTCGAGGTCGAGCTCGAGCTCCCGGACTGATCCCGCTCCGGCACCGGCAAAGCCGGTGCCTCCGCTCCTGGTCGGCTCCGTCGAGCCTGCGCCGATCACGCCCCGGACGCTAGCGCCGTTACCGGACGCGGCCCTTCGGGACGGCCATGCGTGGCCCGGTCGGCACGGGCCGGGGCTTCCCCGCGGCCTTCTCCTTCTGCGACGGCGCGTGGAAGAACTGCCACCAGACGAAGAACGCGACCGCGAGCACCCAGATCCCGAGCGAGACCCAGAAGTTGACCCGCTCGCCGGCGAAGTGGTTGGAGGGGTCGATTCGCAGGATTTCCTCGAACGTGCGGAAGGTCGTGTACCAGATGACGTAGAGGGCGAAGAGCGCAGGGCGGCGCAACGTGAATCGCCGGTCGACCCAGAGCAGGACGCCGACGCCGAGCAGGTCCCAGACGAACTCGTAGAGGAAGGTCGGCTGGTAGTAGCCGAAGTTGCCGGCGGACTGGTAGCGCGTCAGGATCCCGCTCTGATGGGCTTTGTCGACGCGCAGCGCCCACGGCAGGCTCGTCGGCTTGCCGTACAGCTCCTGGTTCCAGTAATTGCCCCAGCGGCCGATCCCCTGCGCGAGGAGGAGCCCCGGCGCGACCGCGTCCATCATCAGCCGGATGCTGTTGCCGGAGCGGCGGACGACGATCGCACCGGCGATGACGCCGAGCGGGATCGCGCCCCAGATCCCGAGACCGCCGTCCCAGACGGCCGCGAAGCCCCACCAGTGCTGGTGGATCGCGGGATCCTGGTTCCAGCTCGTGAGGTCGTGGTAGGCGCGCGCGCCGACGACGCCGAAGATCACGCCCCAGAGAGCGACGCGGAAGACGAGATCCCAATCGCCTCCCCAGCTCACCCAGCGGCGGCCGGTCAGCCAGACGCAGCCGGCGATGCCCAGGAGGAGCATCACGCCGTACATATGCAGCGTCAGCGGCCCGAGGCTGAACGTGCCGCTGGAGGGCGAGGGGATGGAGCCGAGGACGACGCCGGTCACGAACCGGCATTCTGCCCGCAGGCGCGGCGCCGCGTGTGCGTTCTAGCCGAGGATGCGGAAGGCGAGCTCGGGTGGGCAGCCGCGCTGGACGAGCGCGATCGCCTCGTGGAGGTCGACCTCGAACCGCGCCGCGAGCGCGACCGCGTCGTCGCCCGCAAAGCCCACGCGCATGAGCTCGGCGGTGCGCCAGCGCTCCACGCGCTCCAGTTCGGTCTCGACGATTTCTTGTGTCGCAGGCATCCGCAGTCTCCGTCTCACCTTTCGGGATTCCGAGGCTTTTGGATCTCCCCCTCCGGGGGGATCTTCCAGATCTATTGGACGGAGGCCGCGCCGAGGAGGTGGCGTACGGAGGCGAAGAAGTCGGGCTGCGGGTCGACGCGGTACTCGGGGCCCAGCTCCAGCAGCTTCGGCCCGAGGGACGTGACGAGGTCGACGTACACGGGCGCCTCGCCCGGAAAGTCGCGGACGAGGCCCGCGAGCTCGCGGATCACGCCCGCCGGCGCGCTCCGCGCGTCCACCTGCAGCCGCACCTCACGGCGCTCGGGGGTCGCCTCGAACCGGGTCACCTCGAGCGCGACGAGCTTCGTCTCTCCTTGCTGCTTGTGGTCGACGCGCCCCTTGACGACGAGGACGGCGTCCTCCACGAGGAGCTCGCGCGCGGCGGCGTACGTCGAGTTGAAGACGACGACCTCGACCGTGCCGGTCACGTCCTCGAGCTGGACGAACGCCATCGGCTCGCCCTTCTTCGTCATCGTCGTGCGGAGGGAGGCGACGATGCCGCCGGCGAGAACGGTCTCGCCCTCTCGCCGCTTCTCGAGCTCGACGAGCGTGCAGTCGGTCTTGCGGCGCAGCTGGTCGCGGATCGCGCTGAGCGGGTGCTCGGAGACGTAGAGGCCGAGGCTCTCCTTCTCGAGCCGCAGCAGATCGGCCTTCTCGAACTCGCCGTCCGGGATCGAGGCGTGGTGGCGCGACGACGACGCGGGCGAGTCGCCGAGGTCGAAGATCGAGGCCTGGCCGAGCAACCGGTCCTGCTGCTGCCTCTGGCCGTAGGAGAGCGCGTCTTCGAGGACGTGCAGCATCCCCTGGCGCGACGCGCCGGTCGAGTCGAGGGCGCCGCAGCTGACGAGCGACTCGAGCGCGCGCTTGTTCGCGACCCCCGGATCGACGCGCTCGGTGAAGTCCCAGATCGACGCGAACGGCCCGCCTTCCTCCCGCGCGGCGACGATGGCGCGACATGTGGCCTCGCCGACGTTCTTGACCGCGTTGAGCCCGAAGCGGATCTTCCCCTCGACGACCGCGAAGTCGACCTGTGACTCGTTCACGTCGGGCGGCAGAACCTCGATCTCGAGCTCGTCGCAGGCGGCGACGTAGAACGGCACCTTGTCCTTCGTGTTCATCACGGAGGAGATGAGCGCCGCCATGTACTCGCGCGGGTGATTGGCGCGCAGCCAGGCGGTGCGGTAGGAGGTGAGCGCGTAGCAGGCGGCGTGTGACTTGTTGAAGGAGTAGTCCTGCGCCTGCTCCATGTCGGCCCAGAGCTGCTGGGCGACCCCGGCCGCCGTTCCCGACGCGGCGCATCCCTCGAGGAACTTGCTCTTGAGGGACGCCATGAGCGAGTGGATCTTCTTGCCGATCGCCTTGCGCAGGTCGTCGGCCTCGGCGGGCGAGAAGCCGGCGATCTGCTTTGCGATCTCCATGTACTGCTCCTGGTAGATGCAGATGCCGTATGTGGAGGCGGTGATCGCCTCGAGCCGCTGGTCGGGGTACGACACGAGCTCCTGTCCGTTCTTGCGCCGCGCGTAGACGGGGATGTACGCCATCGGGCCGGGCCGGTAGAGGGCGCCGATCGCGATCAGGTCGTCGAACTCGGTCGGCTTGATCTGGCGCAGCGCCTCGCGCATGCCGGAGCCCTCGAACTGGAAGACGCCCGTCGATTCGCCGCGCGCGAGCATCTCGTACGTCCTGCGGTCGTCGAGCGGGATCGTCGAGATGTCGAGCCCGGGGACGAGCGCGACCGCCTTCTCGATCACGTCGAGGTTGCGGAGGCCGAGGAAGTCGATCTTGAGCAGCCCGATCGACTCGATCACGGTGCCGGAGAACTGCGTCACGACCTCCTGGCCGTCGCCCTTCTGCTGCACGGGGACGACGTTCGTGAGCGGCTCGGCACCGATCACGACCGCGGCGGCGTGGATCCCGTCCTGGCGGGTCAG
>DASYOZ010000058.1:0-15532 GCA_036007185.1 Gaiellaceae bacterium
CGCCGGCCCAGGCCAGCGCCGAGATTGACAGCTCTGTGCTGGGTATCCAGGATCTGTTTGTGCGCGGGCGGCGGTGCGTACTCGTGGTTGGGCTGGTCGCGGCTTTCGTCGCGGTCGGGAGCGTGCGGGCGGCGACGCCGGCTCCAGGAATCAGGTTTGGGCGGCTGAAGACGGTCGCCGAGATTCGCTGGGACGGGTGGCTGGATGAGATCGGGGTCGTGGACGTGACCGGCGACGGCAACCCTGACATCGTGGGTGTGAAGTTCTTCGACGGCGATCCGACCGCGACCCATCCGCTGGTGATCCTCGCCGGCGACGGCAAGGGCGGCTTCAACGACGTGACCTCGCAGGTCTTCGTCGGCGCCGTGCCGCGGACCCAGCACGCGCGACGTTTCATCTTCGCCGACTTCAACGGTGACAGTCGGCTGGACTTCTTCATCGCCGATCACGGCAACGACAATCCTCCGTTCAACGGGTTCCCGAACACGCTGGTGCTCTCGGCGCCGGGCGGCAAGCTCGTCGACGCGAGCGCCAACCTGCCCCGCATGGCCGACTTCACACATTCGGCCGCGGTCGGCGACGTCAACGGCGACGGCGCCATCGACATCTACGCGGGCAACCTCTGGTCGGGCTGGGACGGTGGCACGACCGTGCCGCCGGAGGTCCTCTTGAACGACGGCAGTGGGCACTTTCACGTTCTCGCCGACGCGCTACCGCCCGACCTGACCGTGAACGCCTTGCACTACGACGGTTCGGCGCTGGCGGACGTGAACGGCGACGGCCACCCCGATCTCGTGCTCGCAGGGACCGCCCAGACGGCGGACAGGCTGTTTCTCAACGACGGCAGCGGCCACTTCCACGAGCTGGTTGGCGCCTTGCCGAGGAAGCCGTTGGCGGAAGGGCTCGACATCGCCCCGATCGACCTGAACGGAGATGGCCACACCGACTTGCTGATGGCGTTCACCAAGAGCCGTCCGTCCTACCAGGGCCGTTGGATCCAGGTGTTGATCAACAAGGGCGACGGGACCTTCCGCGACGAGACGCAGAAACGGCTCCCACAGAAAGACAACCTGCTCGCTTGGCCCTACGCGCTTCGCGTCGGCGACCTCAACGGCGATGGCAAACCCGACCTCGCAGTCGCGACAGCCGGCGGCACGCCGGCGCTCTACCTGAACCGCGCCGACGGCACCTTCGCACCCCTGCGACTCGCCAGTCCGCCGTACTTCACCCTCGACCTAGCCGACGTCAACCACGACGGCAGACTTGACATCATCTCGGCGAGCGCAGGCAACCAGGGCGGCACAGACACCTACGCCGTCAACCTCGCCACCGCGCCACCACTCCCCTCCTTCGCTGACTGCTTCGGTACCGCGCCGAAGGTTCGACCCGCGTCCGTTGTCGTGGCGTGCCGCCACAAAGACTTCTTCCTCACCGGACTGAAGTGGTCGCACTGGACCACAACCAGCGCAACCGCACGCGGGACCGGCCACCAAACCGACTGCACGCCGAACTGCGCGGCCCGACACTTCCACCTCTACCACGTGCGCGTCAGGCTCTTCCGACCCGAGACCTGCAAGAACGGCTACAGAGAGTTCACGCGCTTCAGCTATCACTTCGTCGCCCGAAAGCCGCCCTCAGTTGCCCGGGGCCGAACCCTCAAGTCCCCCTTCTACCGCGGCAACGGCTGTCCCTAGTCAGCTCCCATCAAGGAGCATCCTGGAACACTGGCCCAGGCGACCGTGACTGCGCCTGCGGTTGATGTTCTCGTCGACGCCTGAGATTGTGGGTTGGGTCGAGACGCGAATCCTCGAATGCACAGCGAATGCCGCGGAAGGAATGGCGAAGTGGACGCGATCGGGACGTGGCATCACGGGTTGGTTGCGGATTGGTGGGCTGAGTTCAACACGGCCGGGCCTGAGCTGGACTACTTCGGCCGCTTCGTCGAGACCGGCCAGCCGGCTCTCGATGCCGGGTGCGGGGCGGGCAGGCTCCTGCTCCCGTGGCTTCGCGCCGGATACGACGTCGACGGATGTGACGTGTCGGCAGACATGGTTGCCCGCTGCCGCGGCCTCGCCGACCGTGAAGGGCTTGCTCCGAACCTGTGGGTGCAGGCACTGCACGAGCTTGCGCCGCCCCGCCAATACGCAACGATCGTCGTCTGCGGCGTGTTCGGGCTTGGCAGCACGCGCGAGCAGGACAAACTGGCGTTGCGTCGCCTGCACGAGAGTCTTGAACCGGGCGGCACGCTCCTTCTCGACAACCAGGTGCCCTACGCGCTGACCGGGCGCTGGCCCTCCTGGACGAGAGAGGGACGGGCCAAGCTTCCCGAACCGTGGCCGCCGCCCGGCGAACGCGCCAAGGCCGCTGACGGCAGCGAACGCGAGCTCTCTGTTCGGGCGATCTCTCTCGACCCGCTCGATCAGACGATCATGCTGGAGATCCGCGCAGACAAGTGGGTCGCTGACTCGATCGTGGCCAGCGAGGTACATGCGCTCTCGATGCGGATGTACTTCCACTCCGAGCTGCTGCTCTTGCTCGAAGCTGCCGGCTTCGCCGTCACTGCAGTCGAAGGAGACCACCAGCGCGAGCCCGCGACAGCCGACAGCGAATTCCTCGTCTACACCGCCAAACCCATCTAGCTCGCTAGGGGAACATCCAGCGCACGCGGACCGGGGCGCGCTCAGGCGTCATTCCGGAACACTCGCCAGGCGAGGGCGCCACCGCTGAGAACGGTCGAAACCGTTTCTTGTGTTCCTGCGTATGGAACCGCGTTAGCTACGGGGTCTTACGAGGAGGAGGTATGCCTTGCGGCGTCTAGCGGTTCTTCTAGCGGTTGTCTTGGGTGTGCTGGCCGTGGCGGCGGTTCCAGCGTTCGCCCTCTCGCCGGGTACAGGCGGTCAGCCTTCGCAGAGTTGTCTCAGCTCGACCGCTCCGCTCGAACCGGGCAATGCGGCCTCTGCGCCAGGCTCGGCTTTCCACGAGCCGTCCGGGACGGATCCGGGTGGGGTCGCGGGACAGATGTATGCCGGAAACGGGCAGAACACAAATACACCCGCGAACGGGGCTGCGGTCTCGCAGTACGACGTGGCCTGCTTCGAAGTCTCACAGCACTAGAGCGAGCGACCGGTCGCCCCGACGAGAACAACATCGGGGCGACCCCTCGCTTAGGGGTCATTCCGGAACACTTGCCCAGCCCAGGCTCCTGTCGCTTGGGTCGCCGTGAGCTACGGCGTAGAGTCGCTCCTGGGCGGCTCGTTGTGCCCGCCAGCCTCAGGAAAGGAAGCGGCCGTGCTCTTTCACGTCACTTGGGAGTTCATCGATACGAGCGAGGACGGCATTCGCCGGTCGCTCGGGATCTTCTCGAAATGGCAACCACCGGCTGGGGCGGAGTTCAAAGGCTTCTACGGCTTCGCCGATGGCCGAGGGGGCGTGGCGCTGATCGAGGCCGAGAGCGCCGACGCGCTCGCCCGTACCACCGCCCCTTGGACGCCGTGGTTGCGGTTCACGACGAATGCGATCGTGCCGATCGAGGACTCGTCCGCGATCGCCGGAGAGGCCGTCGCCTTCCGCGACTCGGTTAGCTGAGATGTGGGCGCGCGTGGCGAGGTTCGAGGGCGACCCGGCTGACGTTGATGCAAGGGTGCAGAGACTTCGCTCTGCCCTTGACGCTGGATCAGTTCCACCCCAGCTTGCGGACGCGAAGTTCCTGCTTCTGGCCGATCGCGAGTCGGGAGGGATGCTCGGGGTGACGCTGTTCGACAGCGAGAAGGCAATGCGCGAAGGCGACGAGGCAATGAACGCAGGCCCAGGCAACGCCGGGAACCGCTCCTCCGTTGAGTTCTACGAGGTGCCCCTCCACACGCTCTAACCTCCGCAAAACGGCCCCCCGGCTCAGGGGTCATTCCCGAACACTGGCACAGGCGACCGTGACTACCCACGCATCCGGCGCTTCGCAGTGCTTTAGCGGAGCGCGAAGAGCCGCCATTCGCCGGGGACGCCTTTCAGCCGGTGCGCGCCCCGGTCGTCGAATCTGAGCTCCGAGCCGGCGACGAGGTCCTTGACGGTTCCGGAGACGAGAATCTCGCCGGGCCGGGCGTTGCCGACGACACGTGCACCGATATGAACGGCGAGCCCGGCCACTTTCCCGTCTGCGAGTTCGCCACCCGTGTGGAGACCGGCACGTAGCTGCAGGCCGTCCTCGGCGCAGGCCGCGACGATCGAACGGGCGCACTCGATCGCCCTCGCGGGACCGTCGAAGGTGGCGAAGAAGCCGTCGCCGACGGTATCGACCTCTTCGCCACGGAAGTGCGCGAGCTCGCGCCGGACGACTTGGCGGTGCCTGGTCAGGAGGTCACGCCAGCGTTGATCACCGAGCTCGGCCGCCCGCTCTGTCGAAGCGACGATGTCGGTGAACAGGACAGTTGTCAGCAGCCGGCTCGGCACCACCGAAGCGGCTGGAGCGCCCACGAACCGTTCCACTTCTTCTGGGATCTCGGTCCCGAGGTAGGGAGCAAAGTCCCGTCCAGGGATCGGCACAACCCCTGCGTCCGGGATCGCGGCCGCGATTCGGTGCGCTTCGCCCTCGAGGTCCCACCTGATCGTTCCCGGCGGTGACGGCTCTACCTCGCACCGGTAAAGCACCAGCGCGGGGACACGGATTGCAGGCAACACGTCGGTTATGTCACCTTCGACGAACGTGCGGAGAAACTCGACCGCCGAGCCGGGACTCGCGCTGATGCGGACCGCCTTCGCGTACCAGCGCAGAAAAGCTTCGTCACCGGCGAGCGAGGGATAGCCGGTCCGCGAGAGGGTGCGAATCCCCTCGTCCGTCCCCCACGTCTCGCGAACGTTCCGAAGGAACGCTCTCCGCTCATCCTGACTCCCCGCCCAGCGAGCGAGCACGTTGTAAAGGATCAAGGCAGAGCATCGTTCGGGATACGTCGCGGCGAAGAGCGCGCACATCTGAGCACCCTGCGCCGCGCCGAAGAGGGCAGCCTGATCCGAGCCGACGGCGTCGAGCACAGCGCGAACGTCGTCCATCTGCGCCTCGAGCGTCGGCAGCGTCCTCGGGCGGTCGGAGATCCCGGTACCTCGCTTGTCGAGGAGAATCAACCGCGAGAACGAAGCCAGCCGCTCGTAGAAGGAAGCCACGGCAGGGATCTCCCAGGACACGACGATGCTCAGGTTCAGCGGCACGTAGACCAGGTCGACCGGCCCGTCACCGACAACCTGGTAGGCGACCGCGACGTCTCCACTCCTCGCGTAGCGAATCTCGGGCAGCTCCACGACCTAAGTCTGTGGCGTTTACGCCGCCACGTCAGGGAACATTCCCGAACACTGGCTCAGGCGAGCGTGCGTGGAGCGACTCTAACCGTCGACGTCGAGAACGACGTCGAGCGCACCCCGCGAGAAAAACAGGCAGCCACACGTCGTTGGGGTGTTTTGCAACCTCGCACGTGCGATTGGGGAGGCGCCGGCGATCCTGCGTACCCTGTTGTACGGTCATCCCGCGACGGCGATGACCTACACCTCTCCCTCCCAGTAGTTGAGCTCGCGCTCGCGCGGGAGCAGCGCGCCCTGGCCATCATTGCGAGCCCAGAAGCCGACCTTGCCGCTGTCGGGATAGTGGACGACGGTCAGCGCGCTCTCAGACGAGAAGATGAGTACGCGCGCCAGCTCGGCGCTCCTGTTGATCAGTTGATGGGCGCCCTCTGGCCCTTCGCCGAAGACGACGACGTCGCCGAGGGCGAGCTCGCGCTCGCCCTCCGGAGCGCGCAGCGTCGGCGTGCCCGACACCACGAGCAGCCATTCCTCCATGCCGTACGTGTAGTGATAGGGCCACGTCTTCTCGCCGGGCGGGAGCTCGTAGAGGCCCGCCCCAAGCGCACCCGCACCGAGCCGGGCGCCGACCCGTGTGGTGCGGTGCCGGAAGCCGTCGCGGTCGTTCTCGGCGTCCCAGTCCTGCTCGCCCTCGAGGTTGAACACTTCCACGCACCGGATCTTAGGGCCGGGGGCGCGTTCAGAGGTCTCAACTCAGGGGTCACTCCGGAACACTGGCCCCGGCGAGTGCTGGGGCCCAAAATGGTGAGCACCCGCGGGCGGTCAGCCGACGAGCCGATCGCAAAGCTCGCACATGACCGCGTACTTCTTCACGCCCGCGGGAGTCACGGCGATCTGACGGCGCACCGGTCGGTGGCGGCACAGGTTCACCGGCGGCAGGAGGCGGCGCCGCAGTGGCGGCAGATCCGGGAGGTGTCGAACGGCACCACCGACGGCGGGACACCCCACCTCGTGCTCACGCCAGACGTCGTTCACGGGCTGGCTCGTAATCGCGACCCAACCGCACGCTTCGCAAGAGACGGTGATCACGCATTCCAGGGTACGCCAGGGCTCCATGATCGTCCCAATCCGGCGCCTTCCTCAGGGGAGATTCCGGAACACCGGCCGAGGCGAGTGCCAGGACGCCGGAAGGGACCGGAGGCTGGACGCACGATCTTTCGCGGCAGATGATCTGGACTCGTGCGTGTGGATCTTCCGGCCGGCACCGTCACTCTGTTGTTCACGGACATCGAGGGCTCGACGCGGCTGATCGAAGAGTTGGGGGAGGAAGGCTATGTGCAGGCGCTGGCCGCGCACCGCCGGGCGCTGCGGCACGCCTTCGCCGCCCATCGTGGAGTCGAGGTCGATACGCAAGGGGACGCCTTCCTTTACGCCTTCTCGGACGCCCATGAGGCGCTTGCCGCAGCGGCGCTAGGACAGAACGCGCTCGCCTTAGGGCCGGTGAGGGTGCGGATGGGGGTGCATACGGGCGAGCCGCGTGTGACCGGAGAGGGTTACGCCGGCCGTGAGCTGCACCGGGCGGCGCGGATCGCCGCGGCAGGCCACGGCGGGCAGGTTGTGCTCTCAGCGGCGACGCGGAGGCTCGTCGACGGTGAGTTGACCGAGCTCGGTGAGCATCGGCTCAAGGACTTCGCCGAGCCGGTCGCGCTGTTCCAGCTCGGGAGCGACCATTTCCCGCCGCTGAAGACGATCTCGAAGACGAACCTGCCGCACCCTGCGTCCTCCTTCGTCGGCAGGCGGCGGGAGCGGGATGGCGTCGTCGGCCTGCTCGGGAACGGCGCTCGCCTGGTGACCCTCTCCGGGCCTGGTGGTTCGGGCAAGACGCGACTCGCGATCGAAGCCGCGTCAGAGCTTGTACCCGCATTCAAGGCGGGCGTCTTCTGGATCGGCCTCGCGCGGCTGCGCGACCCGGCCGTCGTGGCCGAGGAGATCGCACAGACCCTCGGTGCGAAGGAGGACCTGGCCGAGCACGTCGGCGAGCGCGAGCTGCTGCTGTTGCTCGACAACTTCGAGCAGGTGGTGGAGGCGGCGCCCGAGCTCTCGAAGCTGCTCGAGGCGTGCCCGAACTTGAGGCTGCTCGTCACGAGCCGCGAGCTCTTACGCATCAGCGGCGAAGTCGAGTTTCCGGTCCCGCCTCTCGCCGAGCCGGAAGCGGTCGAGCTCTTCTACCAGCGCTCGCGGCTCGAGCCAGACGAGACGATTGCCGAGCTCTGCCGACGGCTCGACGACCTGCCACTCGCCGTCGAGCTCGCCGCCGCCCGCACCAGCCTCCTAACGCCCGCCCAGATCCTCGAACGGCTCGCCCAACGACTCGATCTGCTCAAGGGCGGCCGGGATGCAGATCCGCGTCAGCAAACCCTGCGGACAGCGATCGAATGGTCACACGACCTGCTGAGCGACGACGAGCAGCAGCTCTTCGCCCGTCTCGCCGTCTTCGCCGGCGGCTGCACCCTCGATGCGGCCGAAGAGGTGTGCGACGCGAACCTCGACATCCTCCAGTCGCTCGTCGACAAGAGCCTCGCTCGCCACAGCGGCGACCGCTTCTGGATGCTGGAGACGATCCGGGAGTTCGCGACCGAGCGGCTACATCAGTCACCCGAGACGCACGAGATGTCGAGCCGCCACGCGGCCTGGTATGCGGACCTTGCGGAGCGCGCAAACGAGCAGCTGCAGGGGCCTGAGGAGGCCGATTGGCTCGACCGGCTCGAAGCCGAACTCGGAAATCTGCGTGCATCGCTGACGTGGTTCGAGAGGACACGGGCGGCAGCGGCGTTTCAGACGCTCGGCGCTGCCCTGCTCTCTCTGTGGGATGAGCGCGGTCATTGGCGCGAAGGGGAGGTCTGGCTGGAGAAGGCGCTGGCGCTCGGCGATAGCGACGCTCGTACTCGAGTCCGCGCTCTCATCGCTCTCTGCACCCTGCTCGGGTATCGAAACTCCGCCGCGGAAATGAAGCCGATGGCGCTGGAGATCGACCGTCTATCGACGGAGCTCGATGACACCATCACACGCGCTCGCGCGCGGACGCTGCTTGGTTGGCTCGCCCTGGCTGACGGCGATCTCGATGAGGCGCTACGCATGCACGAACAGGCAGTACAACTCGCGCGTGCGAGCGGCGATCGTTGGTCGCTCCTGCGTGCGCTCAACGAACTCGGGAATGTAGTCCTGATCAGGGGGGAATTCGACGCTGCCGCCGGCACGCTCGCGGAGGCGCTCGCCATCTCGCGAGAGGTCGGTTTGCCGGACGCAACTGGTCGCGTCCTGACGAACCTCGGTTTGGCGGTCCTAAGTCGGGGAGACGCCGAGAAAGCCGCCGGGCATCTGCGCGAGGCCCTGACGCTTTTCGCCACCACCGGATCGGTCGCAGCCTGGGCGGCTCTCCTCGGACTCGCTGCCGTGGCAAACACAATCGACAACCCGCGTCGAGCAGCACGTCTCCTCGGCGCGTCGAACCACGTCGCCGAGGAGGTCGGCCTATCCCGAGAGGCCTACGAGGCCAGCCTGTACGAAAACACACTCGCGGCCGTACATGCGTCGCTCGGCGACCAAGCCGCGGCACAGTTGTTCGCCGAGGGCGAGAAGATGCTGCGCAACGAAGCGATTGCCTACGCACTCGAACAACCCGACTGAGCAGCCGGCAAGCACGGCTCGCCGCGGCCGAGTGAGACCGCGCTGACGCGGAGACGTCTGTCGCCTTCGCCTAGCGCGCCCTTGGATGGGACCCAATTTAGTTTGTTACGTCAATGACAATCTGCCCAACACCTGTCTTACTCGCGCCGGCTACAGCAACGTAACAAACATCCTGCCTAGGCGGAATCTTGTACAACAGGCTCCGAGTGAATGGTGTAGTGAAGGAACGACTTACACTGCTAACTGTATTCCCCTTTCGACACACAATGCTATACGAGGTCTTGACCTGTGATGACTCTGGATAGAGAACAATTTTTTTTGGATGTATTACGGTCACGGTGTAAGATGTTGATCCGTTCTTTAGGGAACCTGATTTCTCAGATGTGCCAGCAAGGGCCAATCCAGCAACACTAGTGGCAACTATCATAGCTGCAGCAATGGTCAATACTTTTTTCATTTGCTCTCCTATTAATTTCTTGCCCCGAGGGTCCCACTTTCTGAGGCCTCCCGAAGAATGATACGAGTCTCATCGCAACGAATAGTACGGAGTGCGCCTAACGACTCGCCAACGACCGGGACGCTGTCGTGCCCAGGCGAGCGACCGTGCGCCAGGCGCACCTAAGAGAGGTGCTCGGGTCGCGGCGCTTGACATATACCGATATTGGAATATATTGAGACCGTGGCCCGCTCTTCCACCACCTCCGATGTCTTCAACGCAGTTGCCGAGGCGCACCGCCGCGAGATCCTTGACACGCTGATCGCAGGCGAGAAGGCAGTCGGGACGATCGTGGGCGACCTCTCGATGTCCCAGCCTCAGGTCTCGAAGCACCTCCGGGTTCTCAGTGAGGTGGGACTCGTCAGCTGCCGGGCGGAGGGGCGTCGTCGCCTGTACCGCCTGGAACCCGTACGTCTGCAGCCGTTTCACGAGTGGCTGGCCAAGTACGAGCAGGCGTGGAATGAGCGGCTCGACCGGATGGGCGACTATCTCAAAGACCTACAACAAGAAGGAGAGCCGCAGTGACACCTAATCGGCATGGGTCGTCAGTCATCGAGTTCACCAGCGAGCTCGAGATTGTCACCACTCGAGAGTTCGACGCTCCGCTCGAGCTCGTCTTCGACGTATTGACGAAGCCGGAGCATGTGCGCCACTGGTTCGCCCCATTTGCGTGCGAGGTGACGGAGTGCTCGATCGACCTGCGCGTCGGGGGGAACTACCACATCGTCTTCGTGACCGAAGACGGACGCGAGTGCTCGTTCCGGGGAACCTACCTGGAGGTCGAGCCGCCGACCCGGACGGTCGCGACGTGGCTGTTCGAAGGGTGGCCGGATGCGGACGCCGTCGAGTCCGTGGATCTGCACGAAACCGACGGAGTGACGAAGCTAACGACGATGCTGGCGTTCCGCGACCAGGCCGGCCGTGACCACATGACCAAGTCCGACGGCCAGGAAGACAGTCTCAACAAGATGGAGGATTACCTGAGGTCACTGCTCGACCAAGAGGGAACTGCCTCTGGGTAATTGAGCGGACACACCGCCACCGCCGCGGCGCTTGCCACGCGCGGAGTGTCGGCCGACGTTCAAGATGCACCCATGGACAGAGCCGAGCTGCAGGCGGTGCAGAGGCCGCTCAAGGACCGCTATCGCGAGGAGCCCACCGCCGCGCTCGTCACCCTGCGCGCGGACGGCAAGCTCGACGAGGAGCGGATCGCCTGCTCGGTCGCGACCGGCCGCGCGCTCGTCGAGGCCGGTCTCCACCCCGCCACCGGCGGCACCGGGGCGCTCGCCTGCTCAGGCGACATGCTGCTCGAGGCGCTCGTCGCCTGCGCCGGCGTCACGCTCCGCTCCGTCGCGACGTCGATGGAGCTCGACGTCGCCGGCAGCGTCCACTCCGAGGGCGACCTCGACTTCCGCGGCACGCTCGGCGTCGACCGCGAGACGCCCGTCGGCTTCACGGCGATCCGGCTCCGCTTCGAGCTGACCTCGGACGCGACCGCGGAGCAGCTCGACAAGCTCCTCGAGCTGACCGAGCGCTACTGCGTCGTCGGACAGACCCTCGCCGGCGGCGTCCCGCTCGAGTTCTCCTACACCACCTCGTAGGCCATCAGGATCGCGTCGACGAACTCGCCGCCGCGGCGGTAGTGCCGCTTGCGGTACCCCTCGCGCTCGAAGCCGAACGCGTCGTAGAGAGCGATTGCCGCCTCGTTCCACGGAAAGACGTGCAGCTCGAGCTTGCGGACGCCCGCTTCGCGTGCCCAGTCGACCGCCGCCTGCAGCAGCGCCCGGCCCACGCCCTGCCGGCGTGCACTGAGCGCGACCATCAGTCCCACGTCGGCGACGTGCGTGCTCGCGGGGTGCGGGTCGCGCCCGACCGAGAGCCGGCCGACGAGCGTGCCGTCCTCCCACTCCGCGACGAAGACCGCGGCATGTGGGTAGCGGCGCAGAGCCTTGAGGAAGCGGCGCTCGTCGCCGGCGCTCCGCCACTCGCCGGCGATGCTGATCAGCCAGCCCTCCGGCTCGGCACTCACGGCGTCGGCGAGCCGCGTCAGCTGGTCGGCGTCGGACGGATCGGCGTGACGGATCACGAAGTCCATCACGCAACAACTACAGCACCACCGCCGCGCCGCGGGTCGCCAGCCGCCGCGAGCGAGCCGTCCTCCCGGATCTCGACCGCCGAGACGCCGCCGAAGAAGAGGTTGCGCGCGCGCCAGCGGACAACGGGATAGCCCGCCGCTTCGAGCTCGTCGGCAGCGGCCGGATCCTCGCAGTGCGCGACGCCCTCCTCGACGTGGATCCGCGGCGCATCAACCGCCTCCCCCACCTCGAGCCCGCGCCCGACGACATTCGCCACGACCTGAAGAATCGCGCCGTGCAGCCGGGTGCTACCGGCGGAACCGACGACGAGCCGCGGCCGGCTTCCCTCCACCAGCAGCGACGGCGCCATCAGCGACGTCAGCCGCGCGCCGGGCCGCTGCTCGCCCGCCAGGTGCGTCTCCCCCAGCATGTTGTTCAGGTGGATGCCGGTGCCGGGGACGACGACGCCGCTGCCCGAGCCGAGCGAGGACGAAAGCGACGCCGCATCCCCGCGACCGTCGACGGCGCTGATGTGCGTCGTGCCGCCGACGGCCTCGGCGCGCCGCGCGCCCTCCTGCGCGTCCATCGCCCTGGCCACCGCGAGCGTCGTCGGTTCCGCGTCGGCGAGCGTCTCGAGCCCGACCGCGAGCAGGCGGCCGCCGCTCGACGGCGGCGGGTTCGTCCGGAACTCGCCGCCGCGGTAGCGCACCTCGAGCGGCTCGCGATCGATCACCTCGTAGCGGGCAAGATCCTCGAGCGTGAGCGGCACGTGGGCGGCGATCCGCTCGGCGAGCTCGCCGCGGTAGAAGGAAGCGGCGCCCTTGGCGGCCAGCAGCTCGAGCGTCTCCGCAAGCTCCGGCATCGCGAAGCGCTCGCCCGCCTGGAGCGGGCGCCCCGGGCCGTAGAGCGCGTCGCCCTCCGGCGAGTGGCGCAGCAGCGGGTCGAGGATCCCGTGCAGGTACGCGCGCGGCTCGTCGAGCACCACTCCCTCGCGGGCGAGCCTCGCCGCGGGCGCGAGCAGCTCCGGCCACGGCATGCTGCCGAAGCGGCGGTGCGCCTCCCAGAGCCCGAGCACCGTTCCCGGCACGGCGACCGCGGCCGAGCCGGTCCGGAACAGCTGCTGCGTGTCGCCGTCGAAGTCGACCGCGAGCTCGAGCAGCTCCGCCTGCTCGGCCGGCCGCTCGGGCAGGGCGACGAAGAAATCGAGGAGCCAGGTGCGCCCCTCCGCAGCGTGGTGGACGAGAAGGAAGCCGCCGCCGCCCGGGCCGGTCATCGGGCTCTCGCAGACCCAGGAGACGGCCGCCGCCGCGATGCAGGCGTCGACGGCGTTCCCGCCCGCGCGGAGGACGTCGGCTCCTGCCTCCGCGGTGAGCGGGTTCCCTGCTGCCAGCGCACCTCTCATGGCCCGAGCGTACGCTTGCCGCATGGCCGACGTGTCCGTCGCCGCCGCGGAGCGCCCGTCATGGCACTTGCGACTGCCCATCGCGCGCGAGGCGGTGCTCTGCGCGGCGCTCGCGACAGCCGCGGCCTCGCTGCTCGTGTGGCTGGCCCCGCCCGGCGGCGACCTCGCGGCACACGAATATCAGCGGTCACTCTTCCTCGGGCACGGCTTCACGCTCTGGAACAACTTCTGGTACGCGGGGCGCTACTCCTTCGTCGGTTACAGCATCCTCTACTACCCGCTCGCTGCGCTGCTCGGGATCCGGCTGCTCGCGGTGCTCACCGTCTCGCTCGCCGCCGCCGCGTTCGCGCTCCTGCTCGAACGGGAGTGGGGCCGCGCCGCACGCTGGGGCGGCCGCTCCTTCGCGTTCGTCTGGGCCGGCGCGGTCATCACCGGCGAGCTGCCGTTCGCGCTGGGAGTCGCGCTCGCGCTGCTCGCGCTGCTCGCGCTACGCGCCGGTTGGCGCTGGACAACCGCGGCGCTGACGCTGCTCGTGGTGGCGGCGAGCCCGGTCGCGTTCGTCCTCCTGGCCGTCGTCCTCGCCGGGGTCCTCGCCGTCCGGCGCCCGCCACTCGGCCGCTACGCCGTGCCCGCGCTCGCGGTCGCCGTTGCCGCGGCGACCGAGCTCCTCCTGCTGCGGCTCTTCCCGGTCGGGGGCACGCTCGCCTTTCCGGCGGCCTCGGCCGCGGGAGCCGGGGTGTTCTGCGTCCTCGGGATCGCGCTCGTGTGGCGCAACGAGCGCGCGGGGGTCCTCCGCGGGGTGTTCTGCGTGTACTCGGCCGTGGTCGCTGCGAGCTTCGCCATCCCGTCCGGGCTCGGGGACAACGTCTTGCGACTGCGCTTCCTCGCGCTGCCACTCGCGCTGCTCGTCGTCTCCCTCCGCCGCTGGCGGCCCTGGCCCGTGGCGCTCGCGGCAGTCGCCCTCGCCGGCATATGGAACGTCTCGCCACTCGCCGCCGGCTGGACGCGAAGCGCCGCCGATCGCTCCTCTCGCGCCGCCGTCTGGCCCGCTCCCGTCGCCTATCTCCACGATCACCTGCAAGCGGGCTACCGCGTCGAGGCGGTCGACACGAGCCAGCACTGGCCGGCGTACTTCCTTGCCCGAGCGGGCCTCCCACTCGCCCGCGGCTGGTTCAGACAGGACGACTATCCGTTCGACGGGCTCCTCTACCGGCGGTTTACCGCGGCGCAGTACACCGCCTGGTTACGCCGCCTCGGCGTCGCGTACGTCGTGCTGACGGACGCACCGCCGGACTACACCTCGCGTCGCGAGGCGAGGCTCATCCGCAGGGGGGACACCGGGCTGAGGCGCGTCTTCGAGAGCCGCTACGTCGCGATCTACGCAGTGCCGCGACCGCAGCCGATCGTCACCGGGCCCGGCCGGGCGACGGTGCTCGCGCTCCGCGAGTCGCGCCTCCTCGTCCGCGTCTCACGCGGCGGCACATACCGCATCGCGGTGCGCTGGTCGCCGTACTGGCGCGCGTCGACGGGCTGCCTCTCTCGCGCGCGCGGCGGGATGCTCAGCCTGCGGACGCAGGAGGCGGCGACGGTGCGCCTCGCGTTCGGCGTCAACGCCAGCCGCCTGCTCGATGCCTTCTCGGGCGCGGCTCCGACGTGTCCTTCCGAGGCGCGTCCAAGCAAGTAACAGACTGTTACTTGCTACCCGGTCTCGCGGACGAGCTCAGCGAGCGATTTGCGGTTCGCCCGCGCCGACCACTCCTGCGCGCTGCGGCTCGCGGCGTCGCGTGACCGCGCCGGATAGCCGAAGGAGAGGATCGCGCGCACCTCTCCGCCGCAGATCTCCGCGGCAGCGTCCGCGTCGCGCACGCCGTTCGGGCACGAGCCGACGCCGTCGCCCCACGCCGCGAGCATCATGTTCTGCGCGCAGCGGCCGACGTCGAAGCCGCCGGCCTCGCCGACGATCGCGACGACGAGCGCGGCCCCGCGGACGTTCTCGGGCGCGTAGACCGCCTCCGCCAGGCGCTCCCGCGCCTCGCCGGACACGACAACGAACTCCCACCGTTGCCGGTTCTTCGAGCTGCCCGAGAGCCGTCCGGCGTCGAGGATCCGCTGCCGCACGTCGGCGAGGACGGGCGTGGCGGCGTACGCGCGCTCGTCGCGCTTCGAGGCGATGGCGAGGTACGTGTCCACCGCCGGTGGCGCGCGTCAGTCCTTCATGAAGGACGGGACGTCGAGGTCGCCGCCCTCGCTCGGCGAGCGGCGTTGCTCGGCCGGCGGCGCAAAGCTGTCGCCGCGCGGCCGGCGGCCGCGGCCGCCGAAGCCCGTGGCGACGACGGTCACCCAGACCTGCCCGGCCAGCCGGTCGTCGACGGTGGCGCCGAAGATGATGTTCGTGTCGTCCGTCGCGGCGCCGCGAATCACCTCGGCAGCCTCGTTCACCTCGAGCAGCGACATGTCGTCGCCGCCGGCGACGGAGAGCAGGATGCCGGTCGCGCCGGTGATCTCCTCGTCGATGAGCGGCGAGCGCAGCGCGCGCTCGGCCGCGTCCTTCGCGCGGCTCTCGCCCGAGGACGCGAACCCGATGCCCATGAG
>DASYOZ010000059.1:0-5083 GCA_036007185.1 Gaiellaceae bacterium
GGAGGATTCCGGCCGCGTGGGCATGCGCCAGGCCCTCGCACACCTGGGCGCACGCCTCGATCGCCTCCTCGTCCGGCAGCTCACCTGCGCGCAGCGCCTCGCGGTACGTGCGGCCCGGAACGAACTCGTACGCGATGTAAACGTGCCGCGAGTCGCGCGCGAAGCCGTACGCGCGCAGGCAGGCGGGATGGCGGAGATGCGCAGCGGCCGCCGCCTCGCGCTCGGCCCGTGCCGCGGACTTCCCTTCCCGGGCGATGATCTTGAGCGCGACGTCGAGACCTGTCCGCTCGTCGCGGGCAAGCCAGACCGAGCCCGAGCCACCGCTGCCGAGCGGCCGGAGGGGCCGGTAGCGGTTCAGAACGAGCTCGGGGCCGGTAACGGCCTGGGCGGCCTCTCCCATGCCTAGCGGAGATTGGCGACCGCGTCGGACTGTCCTTCCCAACCCGGTTAGGCTTGCCTCCCGAGTGAGCACGCACGACGACGAGACGGAGCTCGAGTTCTTCGACGAGCCGGAGACTCTCGAGTCTCCGGGCAGGCAGCCGCGGCGGGTCAGGCCGCGGCGTCCGGGCGGTCCGCGTCGGCCGTCCGCGCCGCCTCCCGGCGCCGTCGCCCTCGCGAGGCTCGCCGGCTTCGTCGCTCTCGCGATCGCGGTCGTCGTCGGTCTCGTCTTCTGGATCGGCTCCTGCCAGGGCAAGAGCAGGCACGACGAGTACGCCTCGTACATGAACGACGTGCGCCCCATCGCGCGGAGTTCGGCGGCGACGGGCACGGCGTTCGCGAACGCGCTCGGCTCCGCGAAACTCACCCTCCCGGCGCTCCAGTCGAAGCTCGAGCAGTGGTCGCGACAGCAGCAGCAGGACTATGACGACGCGCTGCGCCTGCGGCCGCCCGCGCAGCTCCAGTCGGCGCATCAGCAGGTGCTCGCCACGCTCCAGCTCCGTGCGATCGGGCTGGCCGGCCTCGCAAACCAACTGGCCCAGGCGGGATCGAAGTCCCCTGCGGACGTCGCGAACGCCCTCGCCGGGCAAGCCCAGATCCTGAGCGCGAGCGACCTCGTCTGGTCCGAGCTCTTCCACCTGCCGGCGAAGGAGACGCTGACGAGGCTCGGCGTGAAGGGGGTGATCCCGCCGGCGTCGCAGATCGTCTCGAACCCCGACGTGATCAGCGCTCGGTCGTTCGGGATCGTCTACCAGCGCCTGAAGGCCACGAACACCGGCGGGAAGGTGACCGGCGTGCACGGGAGCGCGCTCGTGGGCACCGAGGCGGTCGCCGGCAGCAGCACCAAACAGCTCTCCACGTCCGCCCCGACGACGGTGGACGTCGCGCCGAACCTCGTCTTCAAGGTCACCTTCGCGAACTCCGGCAACTTCCAGGAGGTGAAGATCCCGGTCACGCTCACGGTGAGCGTCTTCGGGAAGACGGTCCTGACGCAGAAGAAGGTAGTTCCTTCGATCCTCGCGCAGCACCAGCAGACGGTCACCTTCGGGAATCTCCAGCTGCCGACCACCGCGTTCGGCGCGAACGCCAGGGTGCACGTCGAGATCGCGAAGGTGCCGGGAGAGGTGCGGCTCGACAACAACAGCGCCTCCTATCCGGTCTTCTTCAGCCTTCCCTCGGGCGGATAGCCGTTGAGCTCGTCGGTTGCGGGCTGGATCGCGATCGGGGCTGCGGCCCTTGCCGTGCTCGCCATCGCGATTGCCCTCGTCCTTCACGTGCGGCTGCGCCGCGTGCGTGCCGCGCAGGTCGCGCTGCTCGGGAGCGGCGGCGGCGATCTCGTGGACTTCGCCGTCTCGCTCCAAGGGCGCATCGACGGGCTCCACCGTGCGCTCGACGAGGCCGCGGGGGCGTTCTCCCGCCTGGAGCACCGCGTCGACTCGACCGTGTCACGCCTGGCGGTCGTGCGCTACGACGCCTACGAGAACACGGGCGGGCACCAGTCCGCCTCGGTCGCGCTGCTCGACTCCTCACGCACCGGCGTCGTCCTGAGCGCGATCCAGGGGCGGGATTACGCGCGGATCTACATCAAGGAGCTCGACGCCGGCCGCGCCGCCGTCTCACTCTCGCCCGAGGAGCAGGAGGCCGTCGAGCGGGCCATGAAGTCGCAGCAGTAGCGGCTTCGGGCGCTGCTACTTTTCCGGCAGGTTGCAGCACGTTCTTGTCTTGAACGCGAGTTATGAGCCGCTCAACGTTTGTACGGTGCGGCGTGCCCACGTGCTCGTGTACAAGGGCAAGGCCGAGGTGATCGAACGGCTCGACAAGCCGCTGCGCTCGTCGACCGGCAGCTTCATCTGGCCCCACGTGATCCGGTTGATCCATTACGTGCGCGTGCCGCGCGCGATCCAGCGCAAGATCTCCCGCCGGGCGCTCTTCGCGCGCGACGGCTGGCGCTGTGCCTACTGCGGCACGACGAACGGCCGCCTCACGCTCGATCACATCGTGCCCCGCTCGAAAGGCGGCGAGTCGATCTGGGAGAACGTCGTCACCGCCTGCGCGCCGTGCAACCTGCGCAAGGGAGACCGAACTGTTGAGCAGGCCGGAATGGAGCTCCGGACCTCGCCGCGCGCGCCGACGCCCACCTTGTTCATCAAGCTGGCGGCGCCCCGGATCCCTTCCGGCTGGACGCCCTACCTGCCCGCGACCGCGTAGCTCGCGAAGCCTGCGGCTTCGCTCGCTGGGAAACGGAACTCCGCGCGCCCGAGAGTGCGATCTCGGGCGCGCTTCGTGCTGTTCTGGTTTTCGATGCCCTGGATGGTTTGGCTGTCTGGTGCGCTCGCGCGCGGCGGAGGCCGGCGCGAGCGCAGTGCGGCCTGCGGCTAAGCCCTCGCTAACGGGAGGTCTTAGCCTCCGGCCCCTTGCCTGGTTCTGGTTCCGGCGTTTCGAGGCTTGACCCCGGCAGGGGCGGCAGCCTAACGGCACGTTACGACGCCGACGGAACCGCGCTCCCGAATCCTGCGTCAGCCCTTGCAGGCTCCACTGCACGGAGCCACGGGAGACCGCGCGCTCGCGTTGGCGGAGTTCCTTCGTCCCAGCTCGCGGGTGCGCGGCACCCCCGAGCTAAAGGTCGCCGCCGCCGTGGCGGGAGGCGATGCAGTCGAGCGCCCAACCGTTCGCGGCGAACACGATCTGCCCCGCAAGGAAGTCGGCCTCGGCGGCGTGCTCGCGTGGAACCTCGACGACGACCTGGTGGACGCGGGCCTCCACGGCGTCGGCGAACTCGTGCCGCTCCTCCGACACGATCGCGAACGCCGGCACGAGATCCCCGAGCGTGGCAGCGAGCTCGTCGATCTCGGCGGGCGTGGCGTGCCGGCCTGCGAAGACGCCGAAGTTGATGCGGATCTCGATGCCGGGCTCCTCGTGCTCGCGCACGAGCAGCGAGATGGCGGGCTCGTCGATCAGCGGGTTCATGCCCTGTCTCGTTTCCACTTGCGCGAACTCCTAACGCACGTACTCCCTATTGCTCGCGCGGCTCCCAGCGGAAGCGGAAAACGGTGAAAACGAGGCCCGCGACTCCCCAGGCGGCGAGAATGGCGAGCGCCTGCGGCTGCGTCCAGACGCCGTCGCCGTGGAGGTAGACGGCGTTGACGAGCTCGACGAGGTACTTGAGCGGCAGGACGTCGCCGATCGCGCGAAGGACGGCGGGATAGCCGCGGGTCGGCCCGAACGCGCCACTGAGGAACGCCATCGGCAGGAGGATGAAGTTGACGACTGCCGACGAGCCCTCGGCGGAGCGGATCGCAGATGCGGTCGCGGTTCCGAGCGCTGCGAAGACAGCCGAGCCGATCACCATCACGGCGACGAATGAGCCGAGTGCGGGCGGGAAGGGAGTCCCGTAGAGCGCGCGGCCGAGCAGGAAGAGGGCAACGGTTTGGAGCCCGAAGACGATGAGCGTCGAGGCGAGCAGCGATGCGACGTAGGTCGCGGGCGACAGCGGCGTCGAGCGCAGGCGCTTCAGGATCCCGTTCTCGCGCCGGAGCACGAGCTGGATCGCGAGTCCGGCGAAGGCGGTATTCGCGCAGCCGTAGCTGACGAGACCGGCGAGGACCGCCCACGTCACCGGCACGCGCTCGAACCGTCCCGAGTAGACCGAGCCGAGCAGCAGGAAGAGCAGGAGCGGAAACAGGAAGATGAAGAAAGCCGCCTCGCGGCTGCGCCAGAAGACGAGCTGCTCCGAGCGGAGCTGGTGGACGAACATCGCGCGCGGCGCACGCCGGCCGGGGACGCGGATCGCCTCGGTGCTCATGCCTCGACCTCCGTGGCCGCCTCGTCCTCCTCGTCGGCCGTCAGCGCGAGGTAGACGTCCTCGAGCGAGGGTCGCTTCACCTGCAGCCCGTCGAGCTCCTCGCCGCGCGCGACGGCCGCCGACGTGAGCTCGGCGAGGACGCGCGTGGGCTCGTCCGTCCGCACGAGCACCTCCTCGCCGTTCTGCCGGTAGCTGATCTCCGTCTGCAGGTCGGTGGTCGTGAGCTCGGCAGGCGTGCCGACGCGCACGATCAGTCCTTCGCGCAGCACGGCGACGCGGTCGGCGAGCTGCTCGGCTTCGTCGAGGTAGTGCGTCGTGAGCAGGACCGTCTTGCCGAGCGACCGCAGCGAGCGGATCATCTCCCACGCGGCACGCCGAGCCGCCGGGTCGAACCCGGTGGTCGGCTCGTCCAGGAAGACGAGATCGGGGTCGCCGACGAGCGCGATGCCCAGGTCGAGCCGGCGCTTCTGGCCGCCCGACAGGGATTTCAGACGGGCGTTCGCCTTCTCTTGGAGCCCGACGAGAGCGATCACCTCGTCGACGTCGCGTGGCGCCCGGTAGTAGCCCGCGAAGATCGCATGCGTCTCGCGCACGGTGAGGTTCGGCCAGAGCTGGGACTGCTGGAGGACGACGCCGATTCGCTCGCGGAAGTCGGGCCCCGGCCGCTCCGGATCACTGCCGAGCACACGCACCTCTCCGGCATCGCGCTTCCGGTAGCCCTCGAGGATCTCGACGGTCGTCGTCTTGCCGGCGCCGTTCGGGCCGAGCAGCCCGAAGACCTCTCCCTCCTCGATCGTGAAGTCGACCCCGCGGACCGCCTCGAGGTTCCCGTAGGCCTTGCGC
>DASYOZ010000060.1:0-6989 GCA_036007185.1 Gaiellaceae bacterium
GCGAAGGGGCCGAGCGAGGCGTGCAGCACGCCGTCGTCGGCGGAGAGGGAGAGGACGAGCTCGCCGGCGTCGTCGCGGAGCGCGAGCAGCGCCTCGATCCCCACCTGGAGATCCTCGAGGTCGGCGTACGTCACGTCGAGGCGCATGGCGAGGCCGCCGGTGACGAGGTGCGCGATCGGCCTGAAGTCCTCCTCGGCCGGGATCACGAGCTGGATCTCGTCCGTCGTCACGTGCCCGCGTCCCGCAGCTCCTCGGCGAGATCGCTCTCGCGCCGGGCCGCGGCCTCCTGCCCCGCCTGCACCGCGTGGCGCCAGTCGTGACTCTCCTTGAGATCTGCTGCGCCGTAGCTGACGCCGGCGGCGAAGCCGGAGACCTTCTCGACTGGCCGGGTGATGGCGAGGCTCACCGCCCGCACAGCCGTGTCGACGCTGTCCGCCGCGTCGACGGCGCTGTCCGTGATCTGGTCGACCTTGTCGAGCTGCCCATTCACGCGGTCCACGCTTCCTCCGACCTTGCCGATCACCGGGACGAGAGAGTCCTCCGTCCCACGGATGAACGCCGAAAGCCTCCCGGCGGTTCCGGCCATGCGGACGAGGAGATAGGCCAGCGCGATTCCGACGGCGAGGAGGAACACGGCAAGTGCGACCCGCCACAAGTCCCCCGTGGTGAATGCCGCGACCAGCATCCTCGCCCGATCTTAGTCCGACGCCGTGATCAGGCCGTATCCAACGACGGAATCGCCGTCGTAGAGCACGGCCGCCTGACCCGGCGCGACGCCGTAGGCGGGCTCGTCGAGCTCGAGCCGGAAGCCGCGCGAAGTCGCCTCGACGCGCGCCTTCGCGGCGGGAGACCGGTACCGCAGCTTCGCGTCGACGTGCTCGACCTCGCAGTAGAGGCGGCCGCGCGCCTCGACCCAGGTTCGCGCGAGCGCCGCCCGTGGGCCGACGACGACCGCATTCGCTGACGGACGGGCGCCGAGGACGTAGAGAGGCTCCGGCGCGGCGAGCCCGAGGCCGCGCCGCTGGCCGGGCGTGAACCGCCAGTAGCCGTCGTGCCGGCCGAGGACGATGCCGTCCTCGTCGACGATCGAGCCCTCCTGCGGGTCGAGGCCGTGCCGGCCAAGGAAATGGCGGTAGTCGTCGCCCGCGAGGAAGCACGCCTCCTGGCTCTCCGGCCTCCGCGCCGCGGCGAGGCCCGCGCGTTCCGCCTCGGCCCGCGTCGCCCCCTTGTCCTGCTCGCCGAGCGGGAACCAGACGCGCTCGAGGTGCCGCGGATCGAGCGCGGCGAGCATGTAGCTCTGATCCTTCGCGGGATCGGCGCCTCTGGCGAGCAGCAGCCGCCCGTCGCGCTCGGCGATTCGGGCGTAGTGGCCGGTCGCGAGCCGCCCGGCGCCGGCTCGGCGCGCGAAGGCCAGCAGCTCGGCGAAGCGGAAGCTCCCGTTGCAGCGGGTGCACGGGTTCGGCGTCTCGCCGCGCGCGTAGCCGCGAACGAAGGGCGTGACGACCGCACGGCGGAACTCCTCACGGAGGTCGAGCGTCACGTGCGGGACGCCTAGGCGGTGGCATGTCTCGCGCGCGGCGATCACGCTCTCTGGCGAGCAGCACACGCGTTCGGAATCCGGGCCGTCCGGGTCGAGCCAGAGGCGCAGCGTCACGCCGACGGCGTTCGGAAGCGAGCGGAGCAGTGCGACGGCGCTGTCGACGCCGCCGCTCATCGCCACGGCCACACGACCGGGCGACGGCGCCGCTCGGAAGACCGGCCCGAGCGCGTTTGCGAGGGCGTCCACCGCGAGCGTCTCGCCGCCGACGGACGCCGCCTCGAGCAGCGTCAGGCCCGAGACGTCGCGCTCCAGCCCCGGCGCATCCGCCTCAATGATCCGCTGGCCGTCGACGCGGAGGCGGACCGAGGCCCACTCCCCACCGCGCGTCGAGTCTCCGAAGATCTCCGGCATTGCCGTCACCGTAGACGAGAGAAGAGGCTCGACCCCGGCGTTCGAACCGAACGATGTGATCCTGGTCTCCCAGGTGGGTGCCGTGCCCTTCGTCGGCAATGCCTCGGTCGGGACGCCGGCTCCCTCTCACGTAGCGTTGGATCTACATGTGCGCCCGGTTCGGCGCGCGGGGCCGAGCAGGCGCACTGTACCCGGGGTTACTCGGGTTGGGAGTCGAGGAGTCGGATGCCGAGCTCGCGAAGATGGCCCGCTTCTGCATCGCTCGGCGCGGCTGTCATCGGGTCGACGCCGGCCTGGTTCTTCGGGAACGCGATCGTGTCGCGCAGATTCGGCTCGCTTGCGAGCACCATCAGCGTCCGATCGATGCCCCACGCGATCCCGCCGTGCGGCGGAGCGCCCATCGCCAGCGCGTCGAGCAGGAAGCCGAACTTCGCCCGCTGCTCCTCCGCGCTGATCCCGAGCAGGTCGAACACGCGCGCCTGGATCGCCGGCTCGTGGATCCGGAAGGAGCCGCCGGCGAGCTCGTTCCCGTTCCCGATCAGGTCGTAGGCGAACGCCCGAGCGCCGGCCGGATTGTCGTCGAAGCGCTCCTCCCATTCCGAGTTCGGCCGCGTGAAGGGATGGTGGACGGCCGTCCACCGCTCCTCGGTCTCAGACCACTCGAACATCGGGAAGTCCGTGATCCAGAGCCAGACGAATGCGTTCTCGTCGACAAGCCCGAGCAGCTCGGCGAGATGGACGCGCAGCGCGCCGAGCACACGAGAGGTCATCGGCCACGCGTCGGCGACGAAGAGGAGGGTCTCACCCGGCTCGCCGCCGAACGCCGCAAATGTCTCCTCCGACAGGAACTTCGCGATCGGCGAGCGCACCTCGCCCGACTCGTCGTAGACGAGGTACGCGAGCCCCTTCGCGCCCCATTCCTTCGCGAACTCCTCGAGCTGTGCGAGCTCGGCGCGCGAGAACACACGCGGCACGCGTAGGAAGCGGACGGTCTCGGCCGAAGCGAAGACGCCGAACTCGGACCCGCGCGTCGCCTGCGTCGCGTCTTCGATCTCGAGCTCGTAGCGGAGGTCGGGCTTGTCGGTGCCGAAGCGGCGGTCGGCCTCGTCCCACGTCAGCCGCGGGAACGGCGTCTCCAGCTCCACGCCGAGGCACTCGCTCCAGATCGTCTGCACGAGCTGCTCCGTCAGCCCGATGAGGAGCTCGTAGTCGGGGAACGCCATCTCGACGTCGAGCTGCGTGATCTCTTGCACTCGGTCGGCGCGGAGATCCTCGTCGCGGAAACAGACCGCGACCTGGTAGTAGCGCTCGAAGCCCGCGATCACGAGCAGCTGCTTCGCGATCTGCGGCGACTGCGGCAGCGCGTAGAAGTGGCCCGGCTGCAGGCGCGCCGGGACGAGGAAGTCTCGCGCACCCTCCGGCGTCGGCTTCCAGAGGACCGGCGTCTGGATGTCGACGAAGCCGGCGCCCTCCATCGTGCGCCGCATGATCCCGACCATCTGCCCGCGCAGCCGGATGTTCCGCTGAAGCCGCTCGCGCCGCAGGTCGAGCCAGCGGTAGCGGAGGCGGAGCGTCTCGTCGACGTTCTCCTCGTCGAGCTGGAAGGGGAGCGGCGTCGAGCGCGAGAGGATCCGCAGCTCGTCGACTTGTACCTCGACCTGGCCGGTCGGCAGGTTCGGGTTGATGAGCGCCGGCTCGCGGGTCACGACCTCGCCCGTCGCCTGGAGCACGAACTCGTTCCGGATCTCGTGGGCGGTCTCGGCCGACTCGGGCGAGCGCTCGGGATTGACGACGAGCTGCACCTTGCCGGCATGGTCGCGGAGATCGACGAAAACGAGCCCGCCGTGGTCGCGGCGCGTATCCACCCACCCGGCGACCGTCACGCGGCGGCCGGCGTCGTGCGCCCGCAGCTCGCCGCACATCGCGTCGCGCCAGGCCACTACAGCTCCGAGAGGCTGTGCACGACGCGGTCTTCCTCCCCACGCCGACGCACCTCGTACGTCCCGTCGCTGCGGGCGACGACGACAGTCTCCGCGCCCAGCCGCTGCGCCTGCGTGAGCTGCCCCTTCATCGAGCGGCCAGCGTAATCGGTGTCCGCGGAGACACCCGAGTGGCGCAGGCGCGCCAGCGCCTCGAGCACCCGTTCCCGCTCGGCGCCGTCGTCCACGGCGAAGAAGACGTCGATCGTCGGCGCTTCGGGCGTGCGCCCCTCTGCCTCGAGTGCGATGAGGAGCCGCTCGATCCCGGCTCCGAAGCCGACTCCCGGCGTCGGAGTCCCCCCGAGCTCCTCGACGAGGTAGTCGTAGCGCCCGCCGGAGCAGATCTGCGGCTGCGCCTTCTCCTCGGGGTTGAGGAACTCGAAAACCGTGCGGGTGTAGTAGTCGAGACCCCGCACGAGGGTGGGGTTGAGGGTGTACGCGATGCCGAGAGCGTCGAGCAGCCGCCGTACTTCGGCGAAGTGGGCGCCGCAGGCCTTGCAGAGGTGGTCGCCGATCTTGGGCGCGTCCTGCAGCGCCGTCTGGACGCGCTCGCTCTTCACGTCGAAGACGCGCAGCGGGCTGCGCGCGCGCTTCAGGCGCGCATCCTCGTCCAGTACCTCGTCGTGCGCGTCGAGCCACGCGTTGAGCTGCTCGAGGTAGGTGGGGCGGCACTCCCGGTCGCCGATCGAGTTCAGCTCGAGGACGTAGCGCGTGATCCCGAGCCGGCGAAGCACCTCGGCGTAGAGATCGATCACCTCGGCGTCGACCGCCGGATCGTCGGAGCCGAACGCCTCCACCGAGACCTGCCAGTGCTCGCGGTAGCGGCCCTTTTGCGGCGCCTCGTAGCGGTACATCGGCGCGACCGTGTACAGCTTCACGGGCTGCGGCAGCTGCTGCATCCCGTGCTCGATGTACGCGCGCGCGATGCCCGCCGTGCCCTCGGGCTTGAGCGTCAGCGAACGGCCGCCGCGGTCGTCGAACGTATACATCTCCTTCTGCACGACGTCGGAGCCCGCGCCGGACGTGCGTGCGAAGACCTCGGTGTCCTCGAGGTTCGGCGTCTGGATCCGCCGGTAGCCGTACTGCTCCGCGACCTCTGCGAGCGTTCGGGTGACGAGCTGCCACGCGGGCTGCTCGCCGGGCAGGACATCATGCGTCCCGCGCGGCGCCTGGAACTTGCTCATGCCTGCGCGCGCAGCTCTGCGAGGAACGGATTGCGCGCGAGCTCGACGCCGAGCGTCGTCTCGGGGCCGTGGCCCGGGTGGACGACCGTCTCCGGCGGGAGCCGCTCGGCGAGCATCCGCACCGAGGCGAGCAGCGTGTCCCAGTCGGAGCCGGGCAGGTCGACGCGGCCGACCGAACCGGCGAAGAGCAGGTCGCCGCTGAAGAGCTCGCCGTCGGCGTGGAAGGCGACGTGCGCCGGCGAGTGGCCGGGCACCGCGAGGCACTGGAAGGAGATGCCGGCGACGTCGACCGTCTCGCCGCCGCTCAACAGGTGCTCGGGCGTGTGCGGGCGTCCCGGGACGCCGGCGGGCGCGAACTCGGGGTAGCGCTCGAGGCGCTCCCGCTCCCCTTCCGGCATCCAGACCTCGGCGCCGGTGCCCTCCGCGAGGTCGGCGACGCCGCCGACGTGGTCGAAGTGCCCGTGCGTGACGAGGATCCCGGCGCAGGCGGTGCCGAGCCGCGCCAGCTCGAGGCGGAGGTCCGCCGCGTCGCCGCCCGGGTCGATGACCGCGCATTCGCGTGCGCTCCGATCGAGCCGGACGACGTAGCAGTTCGTCTGCAGCGGGCCGAGCTCGTATCTGTCGACCGCGAGCGGCATGGCGGCGAGTCTAGTGCAGTGCTGGTTAGGTGCCCGGCGGGTGCGGGAAGAGCCTGCTCGTGCGCCACTGGAGGCTTGACGAGGTCGAGATGCCACACGGTGCGCGGTCGCCCGTGGTCCTGCACTCGAGGGAGGGCGCCGAGAGGGCCGTCCTCATCTCGTTGCGCGCCGGGGAGTCGCTCGGCGACCACGGCGTGAAGGAGTCCGCGCTCCTTCTCGTCCTCGACGGGGCGGTGCGCGTCAACGCCGGCGGCGAGTCGGTCGACGCAGACCCGGGAGCGCTCTTCCACTTCGACCCGGACGAGCGGCGCTCGGTGACGAGCGGCGGCGGCGCGCGCCTCCTGCTCCTCCTCGCGCCCTGGCCCGGCGAGGGCCACTACCGAGGCGAGCGGCCGCCCCGGTCCGGCGTCAACGCTTCCTAGACGCGTTCTGCTGTTCCGCGCGCCGCTGCCAGCGGTTGTGCGAGAACCGGTCGATCATGTACGTGAACGGGATGAACAGGAGCGTGTAGATCCCCGCGAGCGCGATCGCGGTACCGAGGCTGTGGTTGCCGTTCTTCGAGCCGAGGATGTAGAAGAGGGCGAAGATCACGGCGCCGAGGATCAGCGAGCGCTTCGCGGCCCGCTGCCACGAGGGCGGTGACGGGACGCGCACCGCGCGTCCGCCGCGCTGCTGTGGAGCCTTCGCAGTCGGCTTCGCTTTGGCTCCGTCGCCCTTCTCGGGTGCCGCGACGAGCTCCTCCGGCGGCTCGTCGAGCTCGTTCCCTTCGGCGTCGACCCAGACGGTCTCGTACTCGTGCCGGCGTCCCTTCTCCGAACGACGCCGCTGCTTCCTCGTCGGCATGGAGAGCTAGCGTAGCTCGCCCCCGACGACCACTTTGGCGACGACGCGGCCGCCGAGGTGGTAGGCGAGGTAGCGCCAGTCCGGCGCGTCGAGGAGCGCGACGTCGGCGCTGTAGCCGGGCGAGAGTCGGCCGATCCGGTCCGCGCGACCGAGCACGTGGGCAGCGTTGACCGTGCAGGCAGCGAGGGCCTCCGCGGGCGACAGGTGGAGCTGCGTCGCCGCGAGCGAGCAGACGAGCGGCAGGCTCTCGCAGAAGGCGCTGCCCGGGTTGAAGTCGGTCGCCAGCGCGACCGCGGCGCCGGCGTCGACAAGGGCTCGCGCGGGCGGCATCGGCCGGTCGAGGAAGAGCGCGCTCGCGGGCAGGAGCACGCCGGTGACGTCGCTCGAGGCGAGC
>DASYOZ010000061.1:0-8089 GCA_036007185.1 Gaiellaceae bacterium
CGACGCGAGCTCGTTCATCGGCCGCGCCCAGGAGCTGACCGAGCTGAAGACGCTGCTCCGTCGCACGCGCCTCCTCACGCTGTCCGGGACCGGCGGCGCCGGCAAGACGCGGCTCGCGCTCGAGCTCGCGCGCGACCGCGAGGACGCGCACGCCGACGGGGCCATCCTCGTCGAGCTCGACTCCGTCGGCGAGCCTGCGGACGTTCCCGACGCGGTCGCCGAAGCACTCGATCTCCGCGCGCTTCCGGGTGGGGCACTCGTCGACGCGATCGCTGCCGACCTCGCGCCGCGTGAGCTGCTGCTCGTCCTCGACAACTGCGAGCACGTGATCGGTTCGAGCGCGACGCTCGCCGACGCCCTGCTTCGCTCCGCTCCGCGCCTGACGATCCTGGCAACAAGCCGCGAGCCGCTGCGGGTGCCCGGGGAGGTGATCTTCCGCGTCCCCTCGCTCGCGATTCCCGATCCGGACGCCGCCGAGCCGCCCGCGGCGCTCCTCGACTACGAGGCCGTGCGCCTGTTCGTCGACCGGGCCGGCGCGGTGGCGCCCGGGTTCGTGATCGACGAGACGAACGCGCCTGCGGTCGCGCGCATCTGCCATCGCCTCGACGGCCTGCCGCTCGCGCTCGAGCTCGCCGCCGCCCGCACCAACGCGCTCTTGCCGGAAGCTGTCGCCGAGCGCCTCGACGACCGCTTTCGATTGCTGCGCGCCGGTAGCCGGACCGCGCCCACCCGGCAGCAGACCCTCGAGGCGGCGCTCGACTGGAGCTACGAGCTGCTGACCGACACCGAGCGCGTCCTCCTGCGCCGTCTGGCGGTTTTCGCCGGCGGATTCACGCTCGAGGCGGCAGAGGAAGTGTGTGCCGGGGACGGGCTCGAGCGAACGCAGGTCGCCGACCTGCTCGCGCGGCTGGTGGAGAAGTCGCTCGTCGCGATCGAGGAGCGCCGGGGCACGCGCCGTTACCGGCTGCTCGAGACAATCCGCGCCTACTCGAACGTTCGTCTCGCCGACGCGGGCGAGCCCGCAGCCATCGCCGTGCGGCACGCGGGCTGGCTCTCCGGGCTCGTCGGCGCGGAGGACGCGCAGCTGTCCGGGCTCGACCCGGAGCGCGGCAACCTCCGCGCTGCGCTCGAGACGCTGCTGGCCCATGATCCGGCCGCAGCGCTTGGGCTTTGTGCGCGCGTGTGGCCGTTCTGGCTCCGGCGCATCGAGCTCACCGAGGCGCGCCGGTGGCTCGGCGAGGCGCTCGAGCGCGCGCCGGGGCCCTCGCCCGAGCGGGTGCGGGCGCTGCTCGGACACGCCGCGATCGAGTACCGCTCCGGCGACGAGAGCCTCGGCCTCGCCCACGCGGACGAGGCGCTCGCGCTGGCACGGGACCTCGGCGACCCCGCGCTGGAGTGGCGGGCCGTCCAGTTCCGCGGCGGCATCGAGATAGCGCGTGAGCAGGGACGCGCGGCGGCGGTCCAGTACGACGGAGCTGTCGCGGTCGCGCGCCGCAACAAGCTCGCTGCGATGGAGGCAGTGAGTGTCTACTCGCTCGGCGTCGCCGCCTGGGTGGCCGGCGACCTCGCCGCGGCCGAGTCGCGCTTCGCGGAGAGCGAGGGCCTCTTTGATGCCGTGGGCGACCCCGACGAGACCGTCCCGGCGCTCATCAACGTCTCCCAGATCGCCGTGCAGGATGCCGGCGCACCCGCGCTCCGCCTCGTCTTCGAGGACACGCTGCAGCCGTTCGCGGAGGTCACGTGCGCGGTCGCCGCCGGCTACGTGCTGCTCAACTGGGCGAACGTCGCGCGCACCGCCGACGACCCCGCGCGGGCGCGCGTCCTGCTGGCGGAGGCGCTCGAGAGGTTCGAGCGTGCCGGCACCGAGCGCGGCAGGGCGGATGTCTGGGCGCGGCTCGCGTACCTCGGCCTCGCGGAGGGGGACGTCGCGGGCGCGGCCGAGCTGTTCGAGCGCGTGCGGGCGCTTCGCGCCGGACTCGGCGACCGGCGCGGGGCGGCGCTCACCCTCGTCGGCCTCGGCTACACCGCACTCGCCGCGGGGGACTACGGGCAAGCGGAGAAGCTGCTGCGTGAAGCGGCCGACACCTTCCGCCGCGCGGGCGACCGCTGGGGGCTCGCCTCGGCGCTCTGGCGCACGGCCGAGCTCGAGCAGGCGCGCGACCGGCTCGACCGGGCCGAGGCGTTGCTCGAGCAGGCCCTCGACGTGGTCGCGGAGACGCCGAACCGCCGCTGGAAGGCCGTCACGTGGGCGAGTCTCGCCGAGGTCGCGCTCCTACGCGGAGACGACGAGCGAGCCCGGGACCTCCTCGAGCAGGCGCTCGACGCCTTTGCCAC
Source organism: Gaiellaceae bacterium (assembly GCA_036007185.1). Classification (GTDB taxonomy): domain Bacteria; phylum Actinomycetota; class Thermoleophilia; order Gaiellales; family Gaiellaceae; genus Palsa-739. The sequence goes on from DASYOZ010000061.1 coordinate 2,335, forward strand.
CGGCGGCGACGCGCAAGGGGTCGAGCACCTCCACGCCCGGCTGGACAGCCTCGCAAAGCGGGTGCAAACCGTGGGCAAAGAGCCTCCCGTTAGAACCGGTGCGTCACGAACCACGAGAAGGAGGCAGAAGTGAGTTCGACGCTTGCACCGGTACTCGGCGAGGCCACGGTCCAGGAGTTGCGCGACGCGCTCCGCGGCGACCTGCTGCAGCCGGGAGACGAGGGGTACGAGGAGGCGAAGAGCCCATGGAACGGCGCGCACGGCGGCCGCGAGCCGGCCATGATCGCGCGCTGCACCGGCACGGCCGACGTGATCGCGGCGCTCGGCTTCGCCCGGGCGCACGATCTCACCGTTGCAGTGCGCGGCGGCGGTCACAGCGTCGCCGGGCTCTCGACGTGCGACGGCGGCATGGTGATCGACCTCGGCCCGATGCGGAACGTCCGCGTCGATCCGGCGGCACGGCGGGCGTTCGTCGGTCCCGGCGCCGTCTGGGGTGACGTCGACCACGAGTCGCAGCAGTTCGGGCTCGCGACGACCGGCGGGCTCGTCACGACCACCGGCGTCGCCGGCTTCACGCTCGGCGGCGGCATCGGCTGGTTGCAGCGGCAGTACGGCCTCGCCTGCGACAACCTCGTCGGCGCCGATGTCGTCACCGCCGACGGTCGCCTGGTGCACGCGAGCGCCGACGAGAACGCGGACCTCTTCTGGGGCCTGCGAGGGGGAGGCGGCAACTTCGGGATCGTCACCTCCTTCGAGCTGTCGCTGCACCCGGTCGGCCCGGAGGTCTACGCGGGCCCGCTGTTCCTGCCGGCGGACGCCGCCGGCGACCTGCTCCGCTTCCTTCGTGAGTGGGCGCCGAACGCACCGGACTCGATCACGACGGCGATCAGCCTCGCGACCGCACCGCCGCTGCCGGTGATCCCGGAGGAGTGGCACGGCAAGAAGGTGGCGATTCTCATCGCCGTCTGTGCCGGCCCGGTCGAGGACGGCGAGGCACTCTGCCGCGAGCTGCGGACGGTTGCCGAGCCGGTCGCGGACCTGATCCACCCGATGCCGTACAGCTTCATCCAGGGCCTGCTCGACCCGCTCTGGCCGAAGGGGATCAACGCGTACTTCAAGGCGGCGAACCTCGCCCGCCTGTCGGACGAGACAATCGACTCGCTCACGAGTCTCCATCTGGACACGCCGGGGCCGCAGTGCGAGATCCACGTCCACCAGATGGGCGGCGCGGTCGCCCGCGTCGGGCAGACGGAGACGGCGTTCCCGGAGCGCTCGATGCCGTTCGTGCTGAACGCGGTCACGGGCACGCCCGATGCGGCGCTGCTGGGCGCGCACACCGAGTGGGCGCGGGCGGTGATCGCCTCGGCGAAGGCGGACGAGACGGGCCGCGCGTACGTGAACTTCCTCGGCGATACCGACGAGGCGGAGTCGGCATACGGGGAGGAGACGTACCGCCGCCTGGTCGCGCTCAAGGACGAGTACGACCCGACGAACGTCTTCCGGCTCAACCAGAACGTCGCGCCGTCGGCGTAACGCCTCGAACCGGCCGGGGCGCATCTGCGCCCCGGCTGCCGACGGTGATTCATGCGAGAATTCGGGTTGTAGGGATGACCTCCGCCGCCGTCAGCCTCGTCGACAAAGTACGCCTCTCACGCCGCCGCGAGCTACTACTCGGGGCCGCGCTGACCGCGGGTTTCGCGGCGCTCCTCCACGCCGTCGGGCCCGCCCCCGGCGACGCCCCGGTCCATCTCTACCGGACGTTCCTCGTCCGCGACGGCGCGCTCATCTGGGACAACTTCTGGTACGCGGGGACGTATCCGCTCGCGTCGTACAGCCTGCTCTACTACCTCCCGGCCGCGCTCGTCGGGAACTTGCCGCTCGTTTTCGCGGCCGCCGTCGCCTCGACCGTCCTCTTCTCCTCGATCGCCTCGCGGGAGTGGGGAAGCGCCGCGGTCTGGCCCTCGCGCGTCTTCGGCGTGCTTGCCGCGGCGCCGCTGTTCACCGGGCTCTACGCGTACTCGCTCGGGTTCGCCGCCATGCTCGCGACACTCAAGCTGCTGCAGCTCCGGCGGCTTCGCCTTGCGGCGGTCGTCGCCGCCCTCACTGTCGGCTTCAGCCCGCTCGCCTTCGCCTTCCTCTGTCTCGTCGTCGGCTCGTACGCCGTCTCGCGCCGGCAGATCTCGCGTCGTCACGTCTGGTTCGGAGTCGCCCTCGCCGCGGCGGCGGGGATCGAGGTGCTCGCGCTCGTGCTCTTCCCGTCGGGCACCGGTGTCTACCCGTTCCACTGGATCGACTTCGGCGGGGTGCTGCTCGTCACGTCGCTCGGAGTTCTCGTGGCCCGGCAAGCTCGAGGCGCAGGCCCACTGGTCTCGTTCTACGCCCTCTGGGGACTCGGCAGCATCGTCGTCTACCTCGTGCCGTCGCCGCTCGGGGACAACTGGACGCGGCTGAGTGCCTTCGTCTTCCCCGTCATGCTCCTCACTGCGAGCCTCGCCGGCTTCCGGCCGCGGCGACTCGTCGTGTTCGCGCTCGCCGTCGCGTTCGCCTACAACGTCGTGCCGTACGCGCTCCTCGTCCCGTCGCGGCTCGACAACCAGACGCAGCAAGCGAGCTTCTGGCGGCCCGCGATCGACTTCCTCCGGGCGCACGAGCAGCCCGGCTATCGCGTCGAGGTCGTGCCGACGGCGGAGCACTGGGAGGCCTACTGGATCCCCAAGTCCGGCTTCCCGCTCGCGCGCGGTTGGTACCGGCAGCTCGACACCGTCGACAACCCGGCCCTCTACGCGAAGAACCTCGACGCCGACGCGTATCGCAACTGGTTGCGGGCCGACGCCGTCCGCTACGTCCTCCTCAGCACGACTGCGCCGCTCGACTGGGACGGCGGGCCGCAGGAGGCTCGCGTCCTACACTCGGCGCGCTCCGGGCTGGAGGTCGTCTTCCGCAGCAGGAACTGGACGATCTACCGGCTGCCGCACGCGACGGCGCTCCTGACGGGCCCCGCGCACCCGGTCGTGACCGCGTTCGGCCACACAGTCATCCGTGGCCGGGTCTTCGCGGCCGGCCGCTACCTCCTGCGCGCGCACTACAACCCGTATTGGCACCTCAACGGGCCCGGCTGCGTCACCCAGGGGCCGAACAAGATGACGATTCTCGAGCTCGCGCAACCTGCGCGATTCGCCCTCACCGTGCCCGGCACGCCGGAGGAGCTGGTCGGGCAGATCGTCGACGGCAAGGGAGCCGCCTGCTCGTCGAGCTAGACGTCTGCCGCTCGAGCCCGCGTCCACTAGCATCTGAGCCGTGCCGATCTACGAGTACGTCTGCATGGAATGTGAGTCCCATTTCGAGGAGCTCGTCCGCGGCGAGGAGCAGGTCGAGTGCCCCGACTGCGCCGCGACGAACGTTTCGCGCCAGTTCTCCTCCTTCGCGGTGCACGGCCTGACGAAGCCCGTTGCCGCCGCCGGCGGCGGCGGAGGCTGTTGCGGCGGCTCCTGCGGCTGCGGCCACTAGCTCCGTGCCTGGCTCGGGGGACGAAGGCGAGCTGCTGACGCGCGCTGCCTACGAGCACATCGAGGTGGAGCTCGCCGAGCTCGAGGGCCCGAAGCGCACCGCGGCCGTGGAGGCGATCGCGACGGCGCGGGCGCACGGCGACCTCTCCGAGAACTTCGAGTACCACGCGGCGAAGAACGAGCAGGGGCTGCTCGAGGCGCGGATCCGGGTGCTGCGCCACCGGCTCCAGCACGCGACGATCCTCGACGAGGAGGCTGCAGCGGCGAGCGGCGTGGTCACCGTCGGCTCGCGGGTGGAGCTCGAGCTGGAGGACGGCGAGCGGCTCGAGGTCGAGATCACCGGCGTCGGGGGCGTCTCGCCCGACTCGCCCGTCGGGCAGGCGCTATTGGGCAAGGCGCCCGGCGACGACATCGAAGTGGAGGCGCCGCGCGGCCGCTGGCGCGCTCGCGTCGTGTCCGTCGGGCGCGCTTCGTAGACTCGCAGGCGTGAGTGCTGTGCCGGTTGCGCACGTGGAGACGCTCGAGGAGTACGCGGCAGCGACCGTCGGCTGCACCCGCTGCCGGCTCGCGCAGGGAAGGACGCAGGTCGTCTTCGGCTCGGGCAACCCCCAGGCGGACCTGATGTTCGTCGGCGAGGCGCCCGGCTTCCACGAGGACAAGCAGGGCGTCCCCTTCGTCGGCCAGGCCGGGAAGCTGCTCGATCGACTCCTGGCGGGGATCGAGCTGACGCGTGACGAAGTCTTCGTGGCGAATGTCCTGAAATGCCGCCCGCCCGGCAACCGCGACCCGCAGCAGGACGAGATCGAGGCGTGCGAGCCGCACCTCTTCCGGCAGATCGAGCTGATCGAGCCGAAGGTGATCGCGACGCTCGGCAACTTCGCGACGAAGCTCCTCTCCGGCCGGCCGCTCGGGATCACGCGCGTGCACGGGCAGGAACAGGCGCTCACGATCGCGGGCCGCAGCGTCCTCCTCTTTCCGCTCTACCACCCGGCCGCGGCGCTCTACACGCCGGCGATGCTCAAGGTGCTCGAGGCGGACTTCGCCCGCCTGCCGGAGCTCATGGGACGCGGCGCTCAGCCCGCCGGCGTCGCGACGCCTGAACCTGAGCCTGAGCCTGCGGTCGCGGCGCCGGCGGAGCAGCTCGGCCTCTTCTGAGCAAGCGCATCCGGCGGCTAGAGCCGCGTCCGTGACGCCGGTCGGGGGGCGACGAAGACGCCGGCGTCACGATCGAGTGTCCGCACTACAACGGCTCATCGAGACCCTGCACCGCGACCATGCGGAGGTGCGCGGCGCCCTCGCGCAGGCGCTTCGCCTCCTCGTACTCCGGCGACGCGTACCAGCGCTTGGCCGCGTCGAGATCCGGAAACTCGAGGATCACGAGCCGGGATGGATGCCAGTCGCCTTCGAGCACGGCGAACTCGCCGCCGCGGACGACGAAACGGCCACCGCCCGCATGAACTGCCCCCGGCGATGCCGCCTTGTAGCGCTCGTACTGCTCGGTGTCATGGACGTCCGTCTCGACGATCACGTAAGCGGGCATGGGCGGGATCGTAGTCTTGGCGCGATGGCCGGAACGACGACCACCTCGCCGGAGGAGACGGAGGCGCTCGGCGCGAGGCTCGCGGCCCGGCTCGCGGCGGGCGACGTCGTCACGGTCGCGGGCGAGCTCGGCTCCGGCAAGACGACGTTCGTCCGCGGAGCGTGCGGCGCCCTCGGAGTACGCGAGCGCGTCACGAGCCCGACCTACACGATCGGCCACCGCTACCACGGCGACGGCGTCGAGGTCTCGCATCTCGACCTCTACCGCTTCGAGGCCCTCTCGCCGGCCCGAGGTCTTTCGCCGGCAGAGTGGGGGGACCTCGAGCCGTACTTCGATGGAGCGATCGCCTTCGTCGAGTGGCCGGAGGCGGGGGAGGGCGTCCTGCCACCGCCTCGCTTCGCGGTGCGTTTGCGGCATGCTGGCGGCGGGAGAGCGGTGGAGATCGAGGAGTGCTGACGCTGGCCTTCGATACGGCGACGGCCGTCGCCACGAGTGCGCTCGTGGACGGCGACGAAGTGCTCGGCGAGCGCGTCTCGCGTGCACAGACGCTGCTCGAGGACGTCGACGCGCTCCTGCGCCAGGCGGGCGCCCATCCCTCCGACCTCGACCGCCTGGCGGTCGGCCTCGGCCCCGGCAGCTTCACCGGAGTCAGGATCGGGCTCGCGGTCGCGCGCGGGCTCGCGCTCTCGCTCGACGTCCCCGGCTCCGG
>DASYOZ010000062.1:0-3068 GCA_036007185.1 Gaiellaceae bacterium
CGCCGGTGGCGAGATCCGGCACGTCCTCCCGCGGGGCGATCTGGCTCTGCCGCGGCGCGCCGTAGCCCGACCACGACGCGGGCCGCAGGCGCTCGCGCTCGACATGCCGCTCGGGCACTTCGTCGAGGAAGCGCGACGGCAAGTTGTGGCTGCGCCCGCCGTAGAGCATCCGCGACGACGCGTGCAGCAGCGTCAGCCGCTCCTGCGCCCGCGTCATCCCGACGTAGCAGAGCCGCCGCTCCTCCTCGATCCCTTGCTCCTCGATCGAGCGCGAGTGCGGGAAGATCCCCTCCTCCATGCCGATCAGGTAGACGGCGCGGAACTCGAGGCCCTTCGCGTTGTGGATGGTCATCAGCGTCACGAGCGAGCCGTCGCCGCGGATCGCGTCCTGGTCGGAGTAGAGCGAGATCTCCTGGAGGAAGGCCGAAAGGGTCGTGTCCTCGGTCTGCTCGCGCCATTCGCGTGCCACCGAGACGAGCTCCTGGAGGTTCTCCATGCGCCCCTGCGCCTCGATGGTGCGCTCGGCCTCGAGTGACTCGAAGTAACCGCTGCGGGCGAGCACCTCCTCGATCAGCTCCGGCACGTCGAGGCCCTGCGCGGCCGACATGAGCGACTCGATCGTGCCGCGGAATGTCTTGAGCGCCTTCTGCGGCGCGGCGCCGACCCCGGCCATCTCCGCCTCGGCGGTCGCCTCCCAAAGCGAGATCTCCCGCTGGTCGGCCCACGTCTGGAGGCGGGCGAGCGACGAGTCGCCGATGCCGCGACGCGGCCGGTTCGCGATGCGCAGGAGGGAGACGGCGTCGTACGGATTGTCGAGTACCTGGAGGTAGGCGATGAGGTCCTTCACTTCGGCCCGCTCGTAGAAGCGCGGGCCGCCGATCACCTGGTACGCGATCCCCTGGCGGACGAGGACGTCCTCGAGCACGCGGCTCTGCGCGTTCGTCCGGTAGAAGACGGCGACCTCGCTGCCAGAGAAGCCCTCCTCGACGAGCAGCGCGATCTCGGCGGCGACGTAGCGCGCCTCGGCGTGCTCGTCCTCGACCTCGACGACGCGCACCGGCTCGCCCTCCCCGAGCTCCGACCAGAGGTTCTTCTCCTTGCGCTCGCGGTTGTGGCGGATGACCCCGTTCGCCGCGTCGAGGATGTTCTGGGTGGAGCGGTAGTTCTGCTCGAGCGCGATCGTGTACGCGCCCTGGAAGTCGTGCTCGAACTCGAGCACGTTGCGGATGTCCGCACCGCGGAACGCGTAGATCGACTGGTCCGGGTCCCCAACCGCGAACACGTTACGGTGCGTCTCGGCAAGGAGCTGGAGCAGCCGGTACTGGGCATGGTTCGTGTCCTGGTACTCGTCGACGAGGACGTAGCGGAAGGCTTCCTGCCATTTCTCACGCGCCTCGGGAAAACGCTCGAGCACGTCGACCGTGAGGAAGAGCATGTCGTCGAAGTCGACGGCGTTCGAGGCGAAGAGGCGCTTCTGGTAGAGGTCGTAGACCTCCGCGACGGTCTGGTCGTAGAAGCTCGAGACGCGCTCGGTGTACTCCACCGGGCTGACGAGCGTGTTCTTCGCGTTCGAGATCTGGGAGTGGATGCCGCGCGGCGTGAATCGCTTCGGGTCGCGCTCGAGCTCCTCGAGGCAGCGCTTGACGAGGCGGATCTGGTCAGCCTGGTCGTAGATCGTGAAGTTCGAGCGGTAGCCGAGCCGCTGCGCCTCGCGCCGCAGGATCCGGCCGCACGCCGAGTGGAACGTCATCACCCAGGCGGCGGCGGCGGGCGGCCCGACGAGGTGCGCGACCCGCTCGCGCATCTCCGCCGCAGCCTTGTTCGTGAACGTGATTGCGAGGATCTCGGACGGCTTGACACCGACCGCGCCTAGCAGGTGCGCGATGCGGCGCGTGAGGACACGGGTCTTGCCGGAGCCGGCGCCGGCGACGACGAGCACGGGGCCTTCCGTGTGGAGGACGGCCTCGCGCTGCGCCGGGTTCAGGTCGGCGAGGTAGGTCTCCGGCGTCGTCGCGGCCACCGCTCGATCGTAGCGGCGGCCTCCGGCGGGCTAAGCGGCACGCCGTCCTGCCCGTAGGCGAGCATCAGCAGCAGTGGACCCCGGCACCACACGGCTCGAGACGTTCAGCGACGGCGTATTCGCGATCGCCGCGACGCTGCTCGTGCTGGAGTTCACGGTCACATCCGGCCGTGATCTCGGCAGCCAGCTCCTCCACCTCTGGCCCGACTATCTCGCCTACGTCACGAGCTTCATCACGATCGGGATCATCTGGATGAACCACCACCACACGGTCTCGCTCATCGCACGTACCGACCGGACGATGCTCTTCCTGAACAACCTGCTCCTCCTGACGATCGCCTTCCTGCCGTTCCCGACGAAGCTCGTCGGGGACTTCCTCCATCACGACGGCGAGCAGGCGGCGGCGCTCGCCTACGCCGGCACGCTCGTCGTCATGGCAGCGCTCCATCAGTTCTGGTGGCAGTACGCGCGGCGCAACCGGCGCCTCATCGCCGTCGAGACACCCGACTCGGCGCTGCGCGCGGTCGACCGCGCCTACCTGCCGGGCTTGCCGATGTACGGAGCGGTCTTCGTGGTTGCGTTCTTCAGCCCGCTCGCCGCCGTCCTGCTGACCTTCGCGATCGCGGCCTTCTACCTACCGTCGGCCGCCTTCTTCGATCGCTGACTCGAGCCACGACGACGCCGCGGCGAGCTCGACCGCGTCGCTCGATTTGAGGACGACCTCGACCGTGAAACCGCCCGCGCCGAAGCTGGGATACGAGCCGACGAGGACACGCGGCCAGCGCTCCGTCGCCTCCGCGAGCGACGAGGCGATGACGCTCTCGTACGTCCGGTAGACGCGGCGCCACGACTCGATCGGGCTGCCGCGCCGGAAGTCCTCCTCGACGGCCGCGAACATCGCCTCCATCTCGCTCGGCAGCCCGGGCAGGACGTAGACGTTCTCGAGTGCGAAGCCGGGCGCGCCGCCGTGCGGGTTGGCGAGCGGGCGGCTGCCGCGCGGCAGGAGCGCCCAGCGCGCCGCGTACTCGGGGTCGCGCGTGAAGCGGGC
>DASYOZ010000063.1:0-3540 GCA_036007185.1 Gaiellaceae bacterium
GGAGGCCGGCCGCCACGAGCCCGGCGAAGTGGGCCATGTCGCACAGGAGCAGCGCGCCCACCTCGTCGGCGATCGCGCGGAAGCGGTCGGTCTCGACGGTGCGCGGATAGGCGGAGCCGCCGCAGACGATCACCTTCGGCCTCGACTCCTTCGCCTTCGCGAGCACCTGGTCGTAATCCACGGTCATTGTCTCGCGCGAGACTTCGTAGTGCGCGACGTTGTAGAGGCGGCCCGAGAAGTTCACCTTGTGCCCGTGCGTGAGGTGCCCACCCTGGTTCAGGGCGAGCGCCATCAGCGTGTCGCCGGGCTCCATCACCGCCGCGTAGACGGCCATGTTCGTCTGCGTGCCGGCGTGCGGCTGGACGTTCGCGTGGTCCGCGCCGAACAGCTCCTTCGCGCGGTCGATCGCGAGTTGTTCGATCTCGTCGATCACCTCGCAGCCGCCGTAGTAGCGGCGACCCGGATAGCCCTCGGCGTACTTGTTCGTCGCCACGGAGCCGACAGCCTCGAACACCGCCGGCCACGTGAAGTTCTCGGAGGCGATGAGCTCGATCTGCCCCCGCTGCCGCTCGAGCTCGTCGCCGAGGAGCCGCGCGATCTCCGGGTCGATCTCGTCGAGCCCGGCGTGCTTCAGCTCCTCGAAGGTCGCTTGCATCGTGGCCACGACTCGATGCTACGGCAGGGCCGCGACAGCACGCGCAGACCGGTGGCAGCCACCGTCACGAAACAGTCACAACAGAACGCGCGCGCCGCTCGACCATGCGGAACCACGCGTTACAAAGACGTGCAGTGGCTGCCACCGGCCGTTCGGCCTCCCGCATTGGCTAGCGCGGCGGGCCGGCGCCCCGCCGGAGGACGCGCGGCTCTCCGGTCGTGAGGTCGATCACGGTCGACGGGACGCCGGGCAGCTCGCCCGCGTGCACGATCGCTCCGCACGCGGCACGGATCTTCTCCGGCACGTCCTCGACCCGGCGCGGATCCGGCCCGCCGGAGAGGTTTGCGCTGCTCGCCGCGACGACGCCGACGGCGCGGACGACCTCGACGGCACTCGGCGGCAGATGCGGAACGCGGACGCCGACCGCACCGAAGACAAGCGTGTACGGCCCCGGCAGGTACCGCTCGAGGACGGACCGGTCAAGGCCCGGAACGGCCGCAACGAGCGCGTCGACATCGGCCGCGAGCAGCGCCACCGGTTTCGAGCGGTCGCGACCCTTGAGCTCGTAGAGGACGTTCTCGTGACCCGGCAGCGCGCACACGCCGTAGACGGTGTCGGTCGGGAGGATCACCGCGCGGCCCGCACGCAGCGCCGCGACCGCGGCCTCGCTCACAGGAGGAAATCGGTCAGGGCGGCGCGGAACGCCTCGGGCTGTTCGATGTAGACGAAATGGCCCGAGTCCGGGATCGTGACGAGCCGAGCGTTGGATAGCTCGCGCATGATCACGTCCGCGCACATCGGCCCTCCGATCATGTCGTCGTCGCCGACCGCCACCAGCGTAGGAACCTCGATCGTGCGCAGATCGCCGCGGAGGTCCAACGTCGGAAACTCGACTGTGTTGAAGTAGTGGAGCGGCTCTGACGTCTCGGCAAGGTCCGCGAAAATCTCGCGCCCGACCCGCTCGTTGCCCTCCCAGCGGTGGAAATAAAGCGGGGCCTGCCGTTGCGCGTTCGCCTTGAGCTCCTCCGCGGAGGAGAAGTCCCCGGCCTGTTCCTCCTCGAGCGCCCGCTTGGCATCCGCGAACCACGGCTCGTCGCTGCGTTTCTCGATCCCGCGCTGCATCGCCGCCTCCGCCTCCTCGTCCCAGACGGCGAGCGTGTCGACGAGCAGGAGCCTGCGGACGCCCTGCCCGTACGCCGCGGCATACGCCATCGCGACGATCCCCCCGTGCGAGAAGCCGAGCAGGTCGAGCTGCTCGATCCCTAGGTGCTCGCGCAGCACTTCGAGGTCAGCGGCGTAGGAGGCGAGCGAGTAGTCGTCGCCCGGGTCCGAGCCCTGCGAGCCGCGCGGGCTGAGCAGCACGAGCTCGAACGTGTCGTCGAGACCCGCAAAGTCGCGGAACTCGGCGGCCGACCCACCCGGGCCGCCGGGGTGGCAAACGAGGAGCGGCCCACTGCCCCGGCGCTCGTACGAGAGAGTCAGCCCCTCGGGCGTGGTGAACGTCTCGGTCACGGCAGCCTCCCCTCCACGACCCTATCGCGGCCCGCGAGGTCGGCGGTGATCGCCACGTCCGCGTGGCCGAGGCGCTCGAGCAGCTCGGCGACCTTGCGCGCGTGGCCGTCTCCGACCTCGAAGACGATGAACCCGGCGTTTGCCGCGCGGGCGAGCCGCTCGTGCTCTCCCCGGCCGAGGAGCGCGACCCGCGGCTCCCAGCGCAGCTCCGGCTGGACGTCCTCCAGGCTCTCGATGTAGGGCGGGTTCGCGACGACCACGTCCCAGCCCTCGGCGGCGACCGCTGCGCCGTCGCCGAGCCGCAGCTCGATCTCGAGCCCCAGCCGCTCGGCGTTCTCGCGCGCAAGCGCGAGGGCGTCGGCAGACACGTCGACGCCCGTGACGGCGGCGTCCCGCCGCTCGTCCTTGAGCGCGAGCGCGACCGCGCCCGAGCCGACGCCGACGTCGAGGATCCGCGGCCTTTCGATTCCCGCCGCGAGCCCGAGCGCACGCTCGACGAGCGTCTCTGTCTCCGGCCGCGGCACGAGCGCGCGGGCGTCGGTTTTCAGCGTCAGCCGGCGGAAGCCCCACTCGCCGAGGACATAGGCGAGCGGCTCGCGCGCCTCACGGCGCGCGAGGAGCGCTTCGAGCCCTTCGACATCCTCGTCCAGCCGCGCCGCGAGCCCCGTGCGCGTGGTGCCGAGCAGATGCGCGACGAGCCATTCCGCGTCGACCCGAGGCGTCTCGACACCGGATGCGGCGAGCCTCCGCTCCGCCTCGGCCAACGCTTCGCGCGCGGTCACTCCCCCAACGCGCGAGACCGCTCGTCGGTCGCCAGCGCCTCGGTGAAGTCGTCGAGCTCGCCCTGGAGGATCCGGTCGAGCTGGTGCACCGTCAGCTTGACCCGGTGGTCGGTGAGCCGGTTCTCGGGGAAGTTGTACGTGCGGATCTTCTCCGCGCGCTCGCCCGATCCGATCTGCGACCGGCGAGTCGCGTCGAGCTCCGCCCGCCGGCGCTCGAGCTCGCGCTCGTAGAGGCGCGCGCGGAGGACGCGCATCGCCTTCTCGCGGTTCTGCAGCTGCGACTTCTCATCCTGCATCGCGACGACGACACCGGTCGGGAGGTGGGTGATGCGGACAGCCGAGTCGGTCGTGTTGACGGACTGGCCGCCCGGGCCGGTGGAGCGGTAGACGTCGATCTTGAGGTCGTTCGGGTCGATCTCGACTTCGACCTCCTCCGCCTCCGGCATCACCGCGACGGTCGCTGTGGACGTGTGGATACGGCCGGCGCTTTCGGTCTCGGGGACGCGCTGGACGCGATGGGTGCCGCCCTCCCACTTGAAGACGGAGTAGGCGCCGTCGCCCTTGACCGCGAAAGTGACCTCCTTGTACCCG
>DASYOZ010000064.1:0-8120 GCA_036007185.1 Gaiellaceae bacterium
GCGAGCACGCCGCTGCCGTGGCCGACGACCATGGTCGCGATGAACGCGGGCGCGAAGCCCTTGGCCGTGTCGAGCACGGCGGCCGGCACCCCGAGCCGTGGGCCGTAGACGCGCCAGACGTTCGACGCGCCGACGTTTCCACTTCCTCTCGTCCGGATGTCCTCGCCGCGGAAGATCCGCACGAGCCAGTAGCCCCACGTCAGCGAGCCGGACAGGTAGCCGGCGGCGACGAGCGCGGCGGTGACCACCTCGAGCGCCTAGGTCGGGATGCCGTACTGCTCGACCCAGCCGTTCACGACGCCCCAGTCGAGGTTGGCGAAGAACGCCTCGATGTAGGAGGCGCGGTCGGTCTGGTAATCGAGGAAGTAGGCGTGCTCGTAGACATCGAGCGCGACGAGTGCCGTCGCGTTCCAGATCGGGAACGTGTTCTGGGCGTCGCCGATGTAGTTGAAGAGGCGGCCCTCGTCCCAGTCGTACGCCGTCCACGCCCAGCCGCGGCCGGCCATGCCCGTCGCCTTGAGGTCGGCGCGCCAGGCGTCGGCCGAGCCGAAGTGGCGCGCGACGAGCTCCCCGAATGCGCCTTCGGGCGCTCCGCCCCCCCCGCCGAGATGGCCGAAGTAGAGCTCGTGGTTCTTGATCCCGCCGATCGCGAAGCTCAGGTCGACCTTGAGCGCGCGCAGGTCGGAGAAGGCCTGGTTCGCCGCTGCGAGGTCGACGTCGGCGAGCCTGCCGAGGATCTCGTTCCGCTTGCCGACGTACCCCTCATAGAGCTTGTAGTGGGCCTCGACCGCCGCACGGGAGATGCCGTCGAGCTCGTATACCTCCGGCCGCAGCGGGCGCGGCGCGATCTCCTCGAACCTGTAGACGAGCGTGGACACGAGCGCGGAGCATATCCTCCGTCATGGAAGCGCAGCAGCCGAAAGGAGCCGACGAAATGGCCTTTGAACTGCCCGACCTGACGTATCCCTACGACGCGCTCGAGCCCCACATCGACGCCGAGACGATGCGGATCCACCACGCTCTCCACCACGGGGCGTACGTCACGAATGCGAACGCCGCGCTCGAGGGAACGCAGTGGGCGGACGCCTCGGTCGAGAGCGTGCTCACGAACCTCGACGCTCTTCCCGAGGACAAACAGACCGCCGTCCGCAACAACGCCGGCGGCCACGCCAACCACTCGATGTTCTGGCAGATCATGGGCCCGGACGGAGGCGGCGAGCCCGGTGGCGCGCTGCGCTCGGCGGTGGAGGACGCGTTCGGCTCGTTCGACGAGCTGAAGAGCGCGGTCAACGACGGCGGCGTGAAGCGCTTCGGCAGCGGCTGGACGTGGCTCGTCTGGGACGGGACCGGCCTCGCCGTCTACTCGACCCCGAACCAGGACTCGCCGGTGATGCAGAGCGATGTCCCACTGCTCGGGATCGACGTCTGGGAGCACGCCTACTACCTCAAGTACCAGAACAAGCGCCCGGCCTACCTCGATGCCTGGTGGAACGTCGTCAACTGGCCCGAGGTCGAGCGGCGCTTCGCGCAGGCGCAGAACTAAGAGCTAGGTTGTGCAGCGCCGGGTGCGGTGCTGCAATCCACGGCAGGGCGGAATGCGTAGAAACGGTGGCGATATGGAGATTGCCCTCGAGGTCCCCCAGCCCCGTCTGCGCGCCGTCCCCTCGGAGGCCGTGCCGCCGGCGGTCGACGCGTCCGACGCCGAGCTGCTCGAGCGCGTCGGCGAGCGCAACCGCGAAGCCTTCGAGATCCTGTACGGACGATACGTCCGGCCGGTCTTCGGCCTCGCCCTACGGAGGCTCGGCGACCGTGGCCACGCCGAGGACGCCGTCCAGGAGGCGTTCGCGGCGATCTGGCGTTCGGCCTCGACGTACCGCCCGGAACGCGGCGCGGCCGGCGGCTGGCTGTACACGGTCGCCCGCAACGCGATCGTCGACCGGCTGCGCCGCAACGGTCCGGCGGCCGACGCAGAGCTCCCCGAGCTCGCTTCCGCCGAGCCGGGCCCGGCGCAGCAGGCCGAGGACTCATTCGTCTCGTGGCGCGTGCATCGTGCGCTCGAGGAGCTCCAGCCGCGGGAGCGCGAGGTGATCGAGCTCGCCTACTGGAGCGGAATGTCGCAGAGCGAGGTGGCCGAGTACCTCGGCCTCCCCCTCGGAACGGTGAAGACTCGGACGCGCAGCGGCCTCGCGCGGCTCGCATCCGTGCTGGAGGGAGAGGACCTGTGAGCCCCGAGTTCAACGACCTCGTCGGCGCGGAGGCGACCGGCGCGGAGCGCGAGCGGCTGCGGCGCGCGCACGAGCTGCTCGTGCAGGCAGGCCCGCCGCCCGAGCTGACGCCAGAGCTCCGGAAGGGGCCGAGCTTGAGCGTGGTACGCCTGCAGCAGCGGCGGGTCGTGAAGCGCCGAGCAATGCTCCTCCTGGCCGCGGCGCTGTCGATCGCGGCGGTCTTCGCCGCCGGCTTCGCGGTCGCGAATCACCCGGGCGGCGGGAGCGGCAAGACGGTTCTCGCGCCCGAGACGCTCGCCCTCAAGGGTACGGCGATCACGCCCCGCGCCCGCGCAACGCTCCAGGTCTGGCACGCCCGGTCGGGCAACTGGCCCATGACGCTCAGCGTCGTCGGCCTCCCGAAGCTGCCGCGCCACACCAACTACGAGGTCTACCTCGTGCGCAACGGCAAGCCGTGGGGCTCGTGTGGGACGTTCCGCGTGGCGGGCAGGTCCCGCGCCGTGACGCTCACGCTCAACGCGCCGTACGCGCTGCGCAAGGGCGACTCCTGGATCGTGACCCGGCCGGGACCTGCCGGCGGGGAGCCGGGCAAGACGGTGCTGGCCCCCGTCTCGGCGTAGCTACTCCACGTCGGCGCCCAGAGAGCGCGCGAGCTGGACAGCGCCAGCCAGGTCGAGGCGGGCCTGCGCGATGCGTGCCGCCGAGAGATCGACGCCGTCGACCACCGTCTCGCGCAGGTCCGCGCCCGCGAGGATCGCGTTGTGGACGCGGGCGCGCGTGAGGTCGGCGCCGCGCAGGTCGGCATCCGTCAGGTCGACCTCGGAGAGATCGGCCTCGCGCAGCCGCAGGCGCTGCAGGTCGAAGCCGGAGAGGTCCTGCCCTCGCAGCAACACGTAGGACCAGTCGCCGCCTGCAAGGGTGAGGCCGGTCAGCGTCGCGCCGGCGAGGCTCGCGCCGACGAGCCTGCAGTCGGCGAAGCGCGCGCCGAACAGGTTCGCGCTCTCGAAGACCGAGCTGGCGAAGTCGGAGTCGACGTGCTCGGACCCGTTGAGGCGGGCGAGCGTGAAGTCGCACTCCCGGAAGGTGCAGCCGGTCGTACGGAGCCCGGAGAGGTCCAGGCCGCGGAAGCTCTCCTGCTCGTAGACCTCGTTCTCGAGCTCAGCGTCCGGCTCGGGCCTCATTGCGCATCTCGGAGAGAAGCCGCTCGAGCCGTGGCTCGGTCGACTCGTCGACGAACGACATCGCCGCCGCGACGCTCGGGTGGACCGCGGCGACCGCGTCCCGCATCTGCAACGCGACGGCACGGTAGGACGGATGGCCCTCGCGGCCGGAGCGAAGCTCGATCAGGTGGAGTGCCTCGCGCGCGTCGAGCTCGAGCACGTAGCGAATGCGGTAGGCGAGGCAAAGCGCGTACGGCGCCTCCTCGGCGAGCCCTTCGCCGCCCAGCCGCTCGTACTCCGCGCGCGACGTCTCAAGCGCTCGCTCGTACTCCGGGCCGAGGCCGGCCTCCACGACCTCGTGGGGGACGTCGGCGCCGAGGCCCGGCGAGAGCCGCTGCCACTGGCACGTGAGGAGGCGATGCCGCTGCAGGTCGCGGAAGGCGCCGTAGTCGGAGACGATTTCGAAGCGGTAGGTGAGGGTCTCGAAGCCGCGCCCGGGACGGTGGCGCCGGTTCTCTCTCGTGGCGACGAGGTCGCGGACGAGCGTCGTGCGCTCTGCGGGCGACAGCCGCGCGACCGCCGCCAGCGCTTCCTCCTCCCCGGCCGACGAGGCCTCGTACAGGAGCGCTGCGAGCAGCTCCTCCTCGCTGCCGTGCACGCGGAGCAGGCGGACGGAGGGAGCCGTCACGTCCTCCCGGGCATCGTCGAGCCCGAGCCGCACCGCCACGGCGGCGGCTGCCTCGTTCCGCTCGCGCAGGTACTCGATCCAGCGGCCGCCCCGATCCGGACGCGGCACGCGGGAGACGAAGCTCGGCATCACCGCCTGCAGCTCCTCGAGCAGCAGCTCGCCGTAGGCGCGCGCCTCGGCGAGCGGATGGGCAAGCAGGTGGAGGACGAGCTGCTCGTACGTCTGGCCGGTCGCGTAGATCCCGACGTGCGAGAGCGACGCCGCCGGCAGGACGCCGCGGACGAGGTCGAGCGCCTTCGCCCGCACGGCCCGCCGGTGCGCCGCCGGCGACTCCCCCTCCGCCGCCGGGAACCGCTCGTCCACCCAGGCCGACACGCCCGTGAGGAGCGCCGAGTACGTGGCGAAGAGGTCGTCCATCGCCGCCTCGTAGGCAGGGCCGAAGCGCGGGTCCCGGTGGTAGCGGTAGCCGAAGCCATCGAGCGGGGCGTCGTAGGCGATGTACCGCGTCGACTGCTCGAGGTAGGCGGCGAGCCGCGGCCGCTGCAGGATCTTCGTGAGCAGGTTCGACGTCCACTCGCACGCGATGTGCGCGCCGCCGAGCTGCGCGACGGAGTCGTCGCCGTAGCCGAGGAAGATCGTCTCGTAGAGCTTCGCGGCGCGCTCGCCCTCGGCGAGCTCGACGACCGGCACCTCGGGCAGCGAATCGGCGAACTCGTCGAGGAAGAGCCGCCGCAGCGTCCCGGCGTAGCGGGAGTAGCGAGCGAAGAGGGCGCCCTTGACCGTCTCCGGCAGGTTGACGAGCGCGAACACCGGCCGGTCGAGGTTCGTGAAGTGCGGCGCGAGCCGCGCCCGCTCCTCGTCCGTGAACTGCTCGACCGGAGTCGTCACCGTCGCCGTCGTCATCAGGACTGCCCCTTCATGGGACAGCCCAGCCTAGAGCGGTTCCCGGACGGGCGCTTCTAGGAGGCGGCGTGCAGCGCGGCGGCGCGCATCCGCGCGACCGCCTGCGGCGTGCCCGCGCTGTGCGACCACGTCGGCCACGAGTACTTCGTGCTCGTCTTGAGCTGGCAGCCGATCACGCAGCCGAGCTTGGCTCCGCCGGACGTCGTCGAGAAGAGGCCGGCGAGCAGCCGCCGCACGGCGGCGTCCCCGTGCTTCTGACGGACGACGTTCAGGATCTCCCAGTCCTCGACCCCCTCACGCAGCACCTCGAGGCGCGCGCTCGCGATCGGGCCGTTGCGGCCCGGATAGACGAGCACGTAGGAGCCCTTCCCCTTGTCGTCCGAGACGAGCGGGTTGCCCTTAGTCGGGTAGGTGGTCGTCCCCTGTCCGTAGAGGAGGCCGGTGATCCCCTCGAGAGCGGTCCAGTCGACGAAGAGCCGCGGATCCGACAGCGGCTCCGTGGCGGTGAAGCCGGGCGTCGAGTGGGAGGCGGAGTCGTACGTGTACGCCCAGATCTGCTTGCCGCGGCGCCGCGCCTCGTTGATCGGCTTCAGGTTCTGGGTCGCGTGCGAGATGCCACGCCGGCTCAGTGCGGGGTTCGTGTACTTGCCGTAGTAACGGCTGGCGAGCACGACCCAGTCGTCGACGTCGTCCTTGCCGCCGTTCCAGAGGAAGCGGTTCTGCGCCGTCGGCCGGCCGGTGACGATCACGTGGCTGCCGCCGAAGCAGGAGTGCGCCGCCTCCGCCTGCTTCTCGACGGTCCTGAAGCTCGTCGGCCCGGGCTCGTCCATCCCCCACAGATACGGGTACGAGCTCAGCCAACCGTGCTTCTGCCAGAAGCCGTGCACGGAGCGGAGGTACTTGCACCACCTCTGCGGCTTGTACGGGGACACGCCGCCGACGTACGTGCTCGGGCTCCACCGTTGGTTCGAGACCGGGATCCACATGGAGGCGAACTGGCTCGGCTCGCCGGCGGCCGAGACCATCTGCGCGGACTTGTCGAGCCACCACCGTCGGTCGCTTGTGTAGCCGGAGGGCCTGCGTGGGTTGCCGTAACCCCAGTTGTTCGGCGACAACCGGTAGGAGGCGAAGAAGCTGAAGAGCTCCGAGAGCGACGTCTGCGGAGCGGTCCCGTACAGGGCGTTCACCTTGGCGCCGTACGACTGCGGCGAGAAGTTGAACGCCGTGAGCAGGCTCCCCGAGACCTGGTTCGTCTTCGGCAGCGTGACCGCCGAGACGGTGACGGCGATCGGCACGGAGGTCGAATTCCCGTCGGCGACGACCTGCACGGAGCCGGTGTACGTCCCGGCCGGAGTGCCGTAGGGCACCGACACCTGGAGCCACAGCGGCTGGTTCGCATGCTCGGTCGAGCGCTGCGAGCCGTCCCAGGGCAGGAGCGCGTCGGGCACGGCCTTGCCGTCGACGGAGACGTAGTGGGCAAAGAAGAGCTTCAGCTCGAGCGGCGCGGCGATCGACGACGACCGGATCGCAACCCTCTGCGCCCCCCGGACGAGAATGGTCGCATCGTCCACTCCTCCGACCGGCATCGTGAGGAACGCCGCGGAGGCGGCGTGGCGCGGAGCCGCCGACGAGGCGGCGAACGTCGTGCCGGAGGGGTAGACGCCCACGGTCGCCTGCGCGGAGCGCGCGTCGCCCGCCCCTGCACTGAGGGCCAGGACCACGACGACGAGAAGAACAAGCCGCACGAACCGCACGACTCCTTTCATCGGCCCACGATTTGTAGCAGGACTCCCTCAAAAGAGTGACGGAGCGCCGAGATGTCGCTCGTACGCGCCGCTCGCCACGATCTCTGCGAGCTCGGAGACCGCGTGCCGCACTTCGTCCTCGGTGTTGAAGAAGTGCGGACCGAGCCGGATTCCTCCCACCGGATCGGGCCGGAAGTCGCAGACGACGCCGCGCTCGCCGAGCTCCTTGTGGCAGGCGGCGTGGTCGGGCGTCGAGACCGTGACGGTGCCGCCTCGCCGCTCGGGCTCGCGCGGCGAGACGACCTCGAGCCCCGCCTCGTCGCAGAGATCGATGAGGAGCTGCGTGAGCGCGAGCGAGCGCTCCCTGATCCGCTGCACGCCGACTTCCTCGATCACGTCGTAGCCGGCCGTCGCCGCGTAGAGGGCGGGGACGTTCGGCGTGCCGGTGAGGAACCGCCGCGAGCCGGCCGCGTACTCGAGCTCCGGCTCGAAGGCGAACGGCCGGGCGTGCGCCTGCCAGCCGACGAGCGTGGGCTCGAGGCGCTCGGCGACGTCCGGCCGCACATAGAGCCAGCCGGCTCCCGGCCCGCCGCACAGCCATTTGACGCTGCCGCCGACGGCGAAGTCGACGCCGAGCTCGGTCAGGTCGAACGGGACGACTCCCGCCGATTGGTAGCAGTCGAGCACGACGTACGCGCCGGCCTCGCGTGCGCGGCGGACGATCGGCGCGAGGTCCTGGATCTCGCCGTTCTTGAATAGGACATGGCTGATCGGGACGAGCAGCGTCCTCTCGTCAATCGCGTCGACGACAGCCGCGTCGTCCTCGACCGCCACCACCTCGAGATCCGGCTGGGCTTGGTAGAGGTAGCGCACCGAGGGGAAGTTCGCCTCCTCGTAGACGATCCGGTTCCGCCCGCCGGGTCGCGTGAAGCAGGAGAGGACGATCGCCTCTGCGACCGTCACGTTCTGGTGCATGACGATCGAACCGGCGGGGGCGCCCAGGATCCGCCCGAGTTGGTCGCCGACCGTGACCGGCATCTCCCACCACCCCTCCGCCCACGCCCTGATGCCCCGCTCCCGCCAGACACGGGCGTACTCGCGCAGGTTGTCCTCGGCCGCCGCCGGCATGGCCGCGAGCGAGTGGTTGATCAGGTACGTGCAGGTCTCGAGGATCGGGAAGCGGTCGCGATACCCGGCCGGATCGATCACGCGCGTGAGCGTAGAGCCTCGTCCTCGGCGTCGTAGTCGAGCATCGCCTCGAGGTAGGTGCCTTCCCAGCTGCGCCCCTGGTCGAGCTCGCCGACGACCCACGCGCACGTCTCCCGCACCGCCTCCGGATACGTCGTCACCGGCCGGTAGCCGAGCTCTCGCTCCGCCGCCTCCATCGAGACGACGAACG
>DASYOZ010000065.1:0-3433 GCA_036007185.1 Gaiellaceae bacterium
CCGAGAACCTCGACGCCGAGGCCGAGCGATACGGAAGCAGAATTACCGTCGGCGAGAGCACGAAGTCGGTCCTTTTCGTTCCGCTCGTCAGCGGCGGCAAAGCGACGGGCCTGATCGCGCTAGAGAACATCGATCGCGAGCACGCCTTCAGCGAGTCCGACCAGCAGCTCCTCGAGACGCTTGCGGGCAGCCTGAGCGTGGCGCTCGAGAACGCACGTCTGGTGCACGAGACGCGGCAGCGGAACGCCGAGCTCGCGCTGATCAACAGCGTGCAGGACGCGATCGCAGGCGAGCTCGACACGCAGGCGATCTACGACGCCGTCGGCGACCGGATTCAGGAGATCTTCGACGCCGAGGTCGTCGCTATCGGGACGCTGGACGAGGGGCCGGGGCTCATGCACTACCCGTACATCATCGAGCGGGGTGAGCGGCTGCGGACTGAGCCGCATTCGCCGGCCGGCTTCGAGCAACACGTGCTCGATACGCGCGAGCCGCTGCTACTCACCGAGAACGTCGCCGCCGAAGCCGAGCGATACGGCAGCGAGGCTGTGGTCGGCGAGATGGCGAAGTCGGTCCTGTTCGTGCCGCTCGTCGTCAGCGGCAAGGCGACTGGCGTGATCTCGCTCCAGAGCATCGACCGCGAGCACGCTTTCAGCGAGTCCGACCAGCAGCTCCTCGAGACGCTTGCGGGCAGCCTGAGCGTGGCTCTCGAGAACGCGCGGCTCGTGCACGAGACGCGGCAGCGCAACGCCGAGCTGGGGTTGATCAACGGCGTCCAGGATGCGATCGCGGGCGAGCTCGATTCGCAGGCGATCTACGACGCGGTCGGCGACCGGCTCCGGGACGTGTTCGATGCGCAGGTCGTCGCGATCACCACGCTCGACGAGACGACCGGGCTCACGCATTTCCCGTACATCATCGAGCGCGGGGAGCGGCTGCAGGCGGAGCCCATGCCGGCGGGCGGCTTCTCGAAACACGTGCTCGAAACGCGCGAGCCGCTGATGCTCGTCGAGAACCTCGACGTCGAGTCGGAGCGGTACGGAAGCCCGACTGTGGCCGGAGAGGACTCGAAGTCGGCCCTCTTCGTCCCGCTCGTGACCGGCGGCAAGGCGACCGGCGTGCTCTCGCTCCAGAACATCGATCGCGAGCACGCCTTCAGCGAGTCCGACCAGCAGCTGTTGACGACGCTGGCCGGCAGTCTCAGCGTGGCGCTCGAGAACGCGCGGCTCGTGCACGAGACGCGGCAGCGGAACGCAGAGCTCGCGCTGATCAACAGCGTCCAGGATGCGATCGCGGGCGAGCTCGACCCGCAGGCGATCTACGACGCGGTCGGCGACAGGATCCGGGACGTGTTCGACGCGCAGGTGGTCTCGATCGCGACCTTCGATGAGCCCAGCGGGCTCGTGCACTACCCGTACTTGATCGAACGAGGTGAGCGGCTGCGCGCGGAGCCACGGCCCTTGGCCGGCTTCGCGAAGCATGTGTTGGAGACCCGGGAGCCGCTGCTGCTGATCGAGAACCTCGATGTCGAGTCCGAGCGATTCGGAAGCAGCGTCGTGGCCGGCGAGCGGCCGAAGTCGGTCCTGTTCGTCCCGCTCGTCGCGGGGGGCAGGGCGGCGGGTGCGATCTCGCTCCAGAACATCGATCGCGAGCACGCGTTCAGCGAGTCCGACCAGCAGCTCCTGACGACGGTGGCCGGCAGCCTCAGCGGCGCGCTCGAGAACGCGCGCCTCGTGTCAGAGACGCGCCAGCGTGTCTCCGAGCTCGCGACGGTGAACAGCGTCGGCCAGGCGCTCTCGTCGCAGCTAGACCTCGACGCGCTGATCGAGCTAGTCGGCGAGCAGGTGCGCGAGACGTTCGAGGCCGACATCGCCTACGTGGCGTTACACGACGAGGCCGCCGGACGGATCGAGTTCGCCTACTACCACGAGAGCGGCGAGCGCCGCGCGGAGGCTCCGATCGAGTACGGGGAGGGCCTCACGTCACAGATCCTCCGCTCACGCGAGCCGCTTCTCCTCAACCGCGTGGAGCACTACGAAGGCCAGGCGAGCGTCGGGACTCCCTCTCGCTCCTACCTCGGAGTGCCGATCCTGGTCGGCAACAAGGCGATCGGGGCGATCAGCGTCCAGAGCATCGAGGAGGAGGGACGGTTCAGCGAGGCCGACTCCCGCCTGCTGGCGACGATCGCGGCCAACGTCGGCGTGGCGATTCAGAACGCGCGCCTGTTCACGCAGGTGGAGCAGCAGCGCGGTTACCTCGAGTCGCTCGTCGCGATCAGTCCGGCGGCGGTGGTCGTCGTGGACGCCGTCGAGCGGGTGATCGACTGGAACCCGGCTGCGGCGGAGCTCTTCGGCTACTCGTCGGAAGAGGCGCTCGGCCGCTCGATCGACGAGCTCGTCTTCGGCGATTCCGAGCGCGACGAGGGCCGGGAGATCACACAAGAGGCGATGAGCCGCGGTCGCGCGCAGCGGATCGCCCGGCGCCGGCGGAAGGACGGAACGATGGTCGACGTCGAGCTGATGCTCGTCCCGCTCACCGTCGACGGCTCCCTCGCCGGCTTCCTCGGCGTCTACCACGACGTGACCGAGCTCCAGCGCGCCCGCCAGGAGGCCGAAGCGGCGACGCAGGCAAAGAGCGCCTTCCTCGCCACGATGAGCCATGAGATCCGGACGCCGATGAACGCCGTGATCGGCATGACCGACCTCTTGCTAGGCACCGAGCTGACGGACGAGCAACGCGAGTTCGCCGAGGTCGTCCACACGAGCGGCGACGCGCTCCTGCACGTGATCGACGACATCCTCGACTACTCGAAGATCGAGGCTGGCAAGCTCGACCTCGAACGCGAGCCGTTCAGCCTCCGCGACTGCGTCGAAGGGGCGCTCGACATCGTTGCCCCGCGCGCGTGGGAGAAGGAGCTCGAGCTGGGCTGCCTGATCGACGAGGGCGCTCCCGCCGGGATCGTGGGCGACGAGGCGCGTCTGCGGCAGGTGCTGCTGAACCTCCTGTCGAACGCGGTCAAGTTCACGGAGGGCGGCGAGGTCGTGGTGCTCGTCAACGCCGAAGCCACCGCGCCGGGCTCGTACCGGGTCGAGCTCGCCGTCCGCGACACCGGGATCGGGATCCCGGGCGACCGCATGGACCAGCTGTTCACCTCGTTCAGCCAGGTTGACGCATCGACGACGCGGCGCTTCGGCGGCACCGGGCTCGGGCTCGCGATCTCGAAGCGCCTCGTCGACCTGATGGGCGGCGCGATCTCCGTCGAGAGCGAGCAGGGCAAGGGGTCGACCTTCCGCATCTCGTTGCCCGCCGCCGCAGCCGAGGTACCGACGAAGATCGCGCTCGCCGACGGCCTCCCACACCTCGCGGGCAAGCGGATCCTCATCGTCGACGACAACGCGACGAACCGCGAGATCGTCACCCGGCACGCGCGGGC
>DASYOZ010000066.1:0-2421 GCA_036007185.1 Gaiellaceae bacterium
CTCGACGAACTGCCGACGCCGCACCACGCTGCAGACGCGCTCGCCGTCGCGATCTGCCACGCCCTCTCGCCGCCGCTCCTGCAGGTGGCAGCCGGATGATCGCCCGCCTCCGCGGCAAGCCCGTCGCCAACACGCCGGAAGGGCTCGTGCTCGATGTCGGCGGCGTCGGCTACCTCGTCCACGCGACGCCGACGGCGATCCGGAAGGGCGACGTGGCGGACGAGCTCACCGTCGAGACGTACCTCCACGTCCGCGAGGACGCGCTGCAGCTCTACGGCTTCGCCGACCGGAGTGAGCGGGAGCTGTTCGTCCAGCTCCTCGCCGTGACCGGCATCGGGCCGAAGGTCGCGCTCGCGATCGTCTCCGGCTCGCCCGCGGCAGAGCTGCGCCGCGCAATCGCGCGGGGCGATGCGGCCCGCTTCCAGGCAATCCCGGGCATCGGCAAGAAGACGGCGGAGCGGATCGTGCTCGAGTTGAAGGAGAAGCTCGGCGATCCCGCGCTCGCGCCTGCAGCGGGCGATTCCGGCGGGGAGCACGTCGTCGCGCGCGACGCGCTCGTCGAGCTCGGCTGGTCGCTGCTCGACGCCGAGCGCGCGCTCGCCGACGTCGACGCCGAGCTGTCGCCGGAGGAACGCGTCCGGCTCGCGTTGAAGAAGGCTGCGTGAGCACGAACGCACAGTTCCTGGCGCCGCACCTCCGGGACGACGAGGAGGAGGTCGAGCGGAGCCTCCGACCTCGCCGACTCGACGACTTCGTCGGCCAGGCTCGGATCAAGGAGCAGCTCGCGATCACGCTCGAGGCGGCGAAGGCACGCGGCGAGGCGCTCGACCACGTCCTCCTCGTCGGGCCGCCGGGGCTCGGCAAGACGAGCCTCGCCCACATCGTCCGCGAGGAGCTCGGCGTCGGGATCCGCTCGGTCGCCGGCCCCGCGCTCGAGCGGAAGGACGTCGCGGCGATCCTCACCGCCGTCGAGGCGCGCGACGTCGTCTTCGTCGACGAGATCCACCGCCTGAGCCGCGCCGCCGAGGAGATCCTCTATCCGGCGCTCGAGGACTTCCGGCTCGACATCGTCATGGGCCAGGGGACGGCCGCGCGGACGCTCACGCTCGACCTGCCGCCGTTCACGCTCGTCGGCGCGACGACGCGCACGGGACTCCTCACCTCGCCGCTCCGCGACCGCTTCGGAATCACGTTCCGGCTCGACTACTACGAGGACGGCGAGCTGGCCACGATCGTCCGCCGCTCGGCCGGGATCCTCGGCGTCGAGATCGCAGACGACGCCGCCGACGAGATCGCCGGCCGCGCCCGGGGCACGCCCCGAGTCTGCAACCGGATCCTGCGCCGCGTCAGAGACGTCGCCGAAGTGCGGCACGAGGGCGCGATCACCACGGCGATCGCGCGCGAGGCGCTCGAGCTGCTCGAGGTCGACGAGGCGGGCCTCGAACGGCTCGACCGCGAGCTCCTGCGCGCGATCGTCGAGAAGTACGACGGTGGTCCCGTCGGCCTCGGCACGCTCGCCGCGGCGCTCGGGGAGGAACCGGACACGATCGAGCTCGTGTACGAGCCGTACCTTCTCCAGCTCGGGTTCATCCAGCGGACGCCGCGCGGACGAACGATCACCGCGCTCGGCCGCGCCCACCTCGGCGCGGCACCCGCGGCCGAAGTCGACGCACGCCTGTTCTAGCCTCCCGTCGGTGCGGCGGATCCTCGTCACCGGCATGTCCGGGACCGGCAAGTCGAGCGCGCTCGCGCAGTTGGCGCGACGCGGCTTCCGCATCGTCGACACCGACGACCCCGGCTGGACGGTGGAGGATGCCGAAGGCGGCCGATGGTGGGACGAGCAGCGGATCGCGCAGCTCCTCGCCGAGGACGGTCCGACCCTCTACGTAGCGGGGGCGGTGTCCAATCAGGGGCGTTTCTACGACCGCTTCGACGCCGTCGTGCTCCTGAGCGTGCCGTCCGAGGTGCTCCTGCGGCGGATCGGGACGCGGAGCACGAACGACTACGACAAGTCGCTCGGGGAGCGGGAGCTGATCCTCGGCCATATCTGCGAGGTCGAGCCGTTGCTCCGCGCGACGTGCACGCACGAGATCGACGCAACGCTGCCGCTCGCCGCCGTCGCGGAGCGGCTCGTCGAGATCGGGGGCGGCTCCGCGAGCTAGTGTCAGAGCCGTGCCCGAGCTGTGGACGCCCGTCCCCGACTTGCCTCACGAAGCGTTCGTCGAGCGGCTCCACAGGGCGATCGCGTCGTTTGCGCAAGAGACCGGAGTGGAGAAACCGCTCGTCGAGGTCGAGCTCGCCGACAGGTCGCGGTTCGTCCTCGAGCGGATCGAGCCCGAGCCCGGGTTCGGGATGGTGACGCTCTACGTGACCGACGCTCGCGACGACGCTCCCGACGCGCTCATCGTCCCGATCGGCTCC
>DASYOZ010000067.1:0-7688 GCA_036007185.1 Gaiellaceae bacterium
GAGTTCCGGCTGCTCGGCGGGATGGCCCGGGGGCGGCCTGCACTCGCGACGCTGCTCATGACCGTTGGGGTCATCTCGCTCGCCGTGCCCGGCTCGGCCTCGTTCGCAGGCGAGTTCCTCATCCTCGCCGGCGTCTTCCAGCGCGCGTGGTGGTGGTCGGTGATCGGTGCCGTCGCGATCGTGCTGGCGGCGATGTACATGCTGCGGCTGATCTCCGCCGTCCTGCACGAGGCGCGCGGCTCGACGGTCGTGGACGAGGCGCTCGACCTGCGGCCCGGTGAGCTCGCACTCATCGTCCCGCTCGTCGGCGTGCTGCTCGCGCTCTCGGCCTGGCCGGCGGGGATCAGCCACCACTCCTTCTTCGGACAGAGCCCCGCGGCCGCCGTGAGGAGCCAGTTCAAGTGACGCTCCACACGACGCACGTCGACTGGTTCGGGCTCTCGCCGATCCTCGCGCTCACCGGCGCGTCGTTCGTCGCGCTCCTCTGCGCCGTGCTCGTGCCTCGCGCGGTGCGGCGTGTCGCCGCGGCATCGAGCGCCGGCATCGGCTTCACCGCGGGCATCGCACTCGCGGTCTGGCTCTACGTCGACAGCGCCGACGGGCACACGATCGTCTCCGGCGCCTTCTACCGCGACCGCTGGACCGCGCTGGGGCAGGTCATCCTCTGCGCAATCGGCCTGGCCACGACGCTCCTCGGCGTCGAGCACGTCCCCGGCTGGGGGCGCAACGCCGACCCCAGACGCCGCGATGACCACGTGGCGGAGTTCTTCGCCCTCCTGCTCGCCTCGGCCGCCGGGATGGCGTTCTTCGTCGGCGCCGCGAACCTCATGGTGCTGTTCCTCTCGCTCGAGTGGTTCTCGATCGCGCTCTACGTCATGTGCGCGATCGACTACGACCTCGAAGGATCGCTCGAGGCGGGCATCAAGTACCTCATCGTCGGCTCGTTCGGCGCCGCCGCGCTCCTCTTCGGCTCGGCGCTCGTCTACGGCGCGACGGGGGCGATCTCGTTCGAAGGCATCGCCGCGAAGGTCGCCTCGCAGGGGCTGACCCACGACTCGTTCCTCGTGCTCGGCCTCGCGCTGATCATCGCGGGGCTCGGCTTCAAGATGTCGGCCGCGCCGTTCCACATGTGGACGCCGGACGTCTACGAGGGAGCGCCGACGACTGTGACCGCGTGGATGTCGTCGGCGACGAAGGTCGCGGCGCTCCTCCTCGCGTTCCGGCTGATGCGGACGGCGTTCCCGCAGGACGAGCACCTGTGGAGCTGGGCCTTCGCGATCATCGCCACGATCTCGCTCGCCATCGGCAACCTCGCAGCGCTCGTGCAGAGGAACGTGAAGCGGATCCTCGCCTACTCCTCGATCTCGCACGCCGGCTTCATGCTGATCGGCCTCAGCGCCGGGAGCGCACTCGGCGCGCGGGCGGTGATGTTCTACCTCATCCCCTACTCGGCGATGGCGCTCGGCTCCTTCGCGGTGGTCGCCGCGCGGGAGCGGGAGCTCGGCGTACCGGTGACGCTCGAGAACCTCGCCGGGTTCGGCTGGGAGCGACCGTTCCTGGGCGTGGCGATGTGGTTCTTCATGTTCGGCTTCGCGGGGCTGCCGCTCGGCGGCGGCTTCGTCGGCAAGTTCTACGTCCTCGCCGCCGCGTACGACCACGGCTGGGTCTGGCTCGTGATCGTCGGCGTGCTCGCGACGCTCGTCAGCCTCTACTACTACCTCGGGATCGTGCGGGCGATGTACATGCGCCCTTCGGAGGAGCTGCAGCTCCGCCCGGGGGGCAGCGTCGCGGTCAGTGGAGGCGCTCCCGCGCAAGAGACGCTCCTCCACCTCGCAGTCGGCGCGGCGTTGGTGGTGTCCGTCGGCTCCCTGTTCGCCGTCGAGCCGCTGATCGACCTCGCGCAGAGCGCCGCGAGCTCGCTGCCGTTCTAGGCGGCGCGGGAGAGGAGCTCGTCGACCTCTGCGGGGCGAAGCCGGGTCTGCGGCCGCGTCCTCCGCGGCACGCGCACCGGCTCGAGCACCCAGGCGACGAACGGGACCGCGTACGCGAGCAGCGCGATCAGGAGCGCCCACGTCGCGAGAGGCGACACGGCTGCTCCCGTCGCCGCGTTCTCCCGCGCAGCCGACGCGAGGACGACGAACGCGAGCGCGACGCCGCTCGTGACGGCGGTCAACCGCACCGGGCGACCGTCGAGCGCGTCGCTGACCCCAACGAATGCCGCAGCCGCAGCCGCGGGAACCGCCAGCAGGCCGATCCAGAGCGCGAGCCCGCCGAGCCCGATAGCCCCGGCCGCGAGCGCAGCCATCGCGAGCACCAGGGGCAGGAGCCGCGAACCGAGCACTCGTACAGGTTCACTCCGTCATCGGACGGTCCTTCCTCAGTAGGCTCGCGCCGTCCCACTCCAAGGAGCTCACGCATGCCCGAAACGATCCTGACCTGGCTCGGCCACGCCAGCTTCCGCTTCGACACACCAGGCGGGAAGCGCGTCTACATCGACCCCTTCCTGAACGGGAACCCGAAGTGCCCGGAGT
The DNA here is from genome assembly GCA_036007185.1 of Gaiellaceae bacterium. Classification (GTDB taxonomy): domain Bacteria; phylum Actinomycetota; class Thermoleophilia; order Gaiellales; family Gaiellaceae; genus Palsa-739. Next base: position 2,532 of record DASYOZ010000067.1, read on the forward strand.
CGGAGCTCGAGCCAGAGCGGATCGACGTGATCGCGCTCACCCACGGCCACGGCGACCACGTCGGCGACACCGTAGACCTCGCGAAGAAGCACGGCTGCACGGTGATCGCACCGGTCGAGCTCGCCGACTGGCTGCAGATCAAGCACGAGCTCGAGAACGTCCTCGATCCGAACAAGGGCGGCACCGTCGAGGCGGCCGGCGTCAAGTTCACGCTCACGAACGCGCACCACTCGAGCTCGAACAACGACCTCGAGTACATGGGGGAGCCGTGCGGAATCGTCGCCGAGGTCGAGAACGGGACGAAGCTCTACTTCGCCGGCGATACGTGCGTATTCGGCGACATGCAGCTGATCGCGCGCATCTACGGGCCGCTCGACGCCGCGATCCTTCCGATCGGCGACCACTACACGATGGGCCCGCGCGAGGCGGCCGTCGCGCTCGAGCTGCTCGGCACAAAGCGCTGTGTCCCCTGCCACTACGGCACCTTCCCGCCGCTCGTGGGGACGCCGGCCGAGCTCCGCGAGCTCGCACCGGACGTGCAGGTGGACGAGATGGAGCCCGGCGGGTCGCTGACGCTATGAGGGAACGCTGGTGGGGAGGGAGCGGCCGGCGTGTGCCGGAGCTGGCGGTCGAGGGGGATCCCGCGGTGCCGGCGGAAGAGGCGCTCGTGCTCGACGGCGTCGACGACCTGCAGCCGATCGCCGAGGCGTTCGGCGCGGGCCGTCCCGTCGTCGTGCGCGCCTCGTCGGCGGAGGAGGTACGCGCGGCGCTCGCGCGGCCCGAGGTGGCGGCCGTGCTGGTGCCCGAGGAGCGCAGCGACCTGCTCGCACTCGATCTGACCGAGCTGACCTATGGCTGAACCCCTCGTCGCGACGTACTCGATCGCCGGCTGCGACCTCGAGGCGAGGCAGTGGGGCGTCGCCGCCCAGTCGAAGTTCCTCGCGGTCGGCTCCGTCGTCCCGTGGGCCGAGCCGGATTTGGGGGCGATCGCGACACAGGCGTACGCGAACCCCAGCTATGGCCCGAACGGGCTCTCCCTCCTGCGCGACGGGCTCTCCGCGAGCGAGGTCGTCGAACGCCTTACCACGGAGGACGACGGACGCGACCACCGCCAGGTCGGCGTCGTCGACGCGAACGGCGGCAGTGCGAGCTGGACCGGCCCGGAATGCAACGAGTGGGCCGGGCACGAGACTGGCCCGAGCTACGCGGCGCAGGGCAACATCCTCGTCGGCGAGGAGACAGTGGCGGCGCTCGCGACGACCTTCGAGGCGAACACGCATCTGTCGCTCGTGCAGCGGCTGCTCGAATGCCTCGCGGCGGCACAGGCGGCCGGCGGCGACAGGCGCGGACAGCAGTCGGCCTCCGTCCTCGTCGTGCAGCAGAACGGCGGCTACGCCGGCCTGTCGGACATCCTCGTCGATCTCCGCGTCGACGACCACGAGCGGCCGATCCCGGAGCTGCGCCGCATCTACGGCATCCACCGCCGCCTGTTCGAGGTCAGCCCGCGTAACGACTGGCTGCCGCTCGAGGGCGCGCTGCGCGCGGAGGTCGACGAGCGGCTGGCCCGGCTCGGCTACGACTCGCTCGACGCCTGGGCGGGCGTCGAGAACCTCGAGGAGCGGGTGGACGGTGGGGACGCGATCGACCCCGTCGTCCTCGAGGCGCTGCGAGAGGCCGACGCATGAGCGACGGCTACACGATTCTCTCGCTCGACGAGGTCGAGGCGACTCCGCACCGCGGCAGCAACCTCATCCCCGTCCGGCACACGCTCGGCTTCCGGCCGGCGGGTGTCAACGCATGGATCGCCGACACGGGCGGGCAGCTGATCCCGCAGCACGAGGAGGACAGCGGCAACGAGGAGCTCTACGTCGTCGTGCGCGGACGCGCGACGTTCACGGTCGGCGAGGAGGAAGCGGACGCTCCCGCGGGCACGCTCGTCTTCGTGACGGCCGGGGTCACGCGCACCGCCGTCGCCGCCGAGGACGGGACGATCGTCTTCGTGGCCGGCGGCAGCGTCGGCGAGGCGTTCAATGCCGGCGGCTGGGACTCGTTCGCCGTCGCGGACGGTTACCGGCAGGCGGGACGGCTCGACGACGCGCGGGCGATCATGCAGCAACTGATCGCGGAGAAGCCCGACTACTGGGCTGTCCACTACAACGCGGGGTGCTGGGAGTCGCTCGCCGGTAACCCCGACGCGGCCTTCGAGCACCTGCGCCGGGCGAAGGAGCTCGACGCCGACGGGGAGTCCGCGCAGTACTTCCGCGAGGACAGCGACCTCGACCCCATCCGCGACGATCCGCGCTTCCAGGAGCTCCTCGGATGAACCTCGTTCACATCGACGAGCTCGACGCGATCGAGCTGCAGGACGGCTTCGTCTGGCGGCCGGTGCGCGGGCGGTTCGGCATCCGGGCGTTCGGGGTCAACGCGTACACGCCGGGCTCGACCGGCCAGGTCGTCGAGGAGCACACCGAGGATCGCTTCCGTCACGAGGAGCTGTACCTCGTCCTGCGCGGACGGGTCCGGTTCACCGTCGACGGCAACGAGCACGAGCTCGGCCCCGGCAAGCTCGTCCACGTCAGCGACTCATCGCTACGACGCGCGGCCGTCGCGCTCACCGACGATGCCGCCGTTCTCGCGGTCGGCGGCAAGCCGGGCGCGCCACACGAGGTCTCGGCATGGGAATACACCTTTGCCGCCGCTCCGCACCTCCGTGCGGGCCGCTACGACGAGGCGAGACGGATGCTGCGCGACGGACTGGACGCGAAGCCCGGGAGCCCGCCTCTCCTCTACGACCTCGCATGCGTCGAGGCGCTGGCCGGCGAGACCGAAACGGCACTCGAGCTCCTGAACGAGGCCGTCGCGGGCGACGACAGCTTCCGCGCCTACGCGCAGACGGACGAGGACTTCGACTTGATCCGCGACGACCCGCGTTTCCCGCGCTAGCGGTCGCCGGGAAGGCGGACGCCGGCGGCAAGTGCACGCAGCGCCGGCACCGGATCGGCCCCCGGCCGTGCGACGAGGAGGACAGCGCCGTGCCCCTCCTCCCGCACGAGCGAGTCGACGAGCAGCTGCAACCCCAGCGCGAGCGCGAACGCCTTGTGGGCCTGCTCGCCGCCGAACGGAACGAGCTCCTCCTCCTGCGCGAGCCCCGCGACGACGTCGCCCCACGTCACGGCTCCCATCGAAACGTCGCTGACGACCGGATCGCCGGCGCTGCTCGGGATCCCGATCGCGAGCGGGTTCGTGCCGGCGAGCTTCGCACCGCCCGCCGGACTGCCCAGGCGCGCGGGAGAGGTCGCGGTCAGCATCCCGACAAGGCCGCCGTCGGCGAGGCGACGCACGTGGTGACCGAGCATCCCGGTCGGGAACGTCCGCTCGCAGACGACGAGGCGCGCGTGCGCCGGCGGGCGCTCGAGCTGGGCGCGCACGACGCGGCCGAGCACGAGGTAGCCGATCGCACCGCCGCCGTGCCAGCGCTGGAATCCCTCGACCTCCTCGAGCAGCCGCGGCTCGGCCGCCGGGTCGTAGCCCTCGAGCCCTTCGAGCCAGGGAATCCGCGCGTGGCCGTGGCCCGGCTTGCCGCGGCGCTCGGCCGAGTCGAAGTGCGCCCACAACTCCTGCGCGTCCGTGTCCCCGAAGCCGAGGGCGCGCAGCCGGCGGAGACCCTCCTCAGCGTCCACGCGCCCTCGCGGCGAACAACGCAGCCGCGCCCGCGATCCCGGCCGCCACAAACGAGGGAGGGACGCGCCGGCGCGCGTGCGGGTAGGCGCGGGCGCTGAACTCGAGCACCGGCCAACCGCGATCCACCGCGATGCGGCGGAGCTGGCGATCAGGATTGACCGCGACCGGACGGCCGACGGCCTCGAGGAAGGGCAGGTCGGTGTGGCTGTCGGAGTACGCCGTGCACGCGGCGAGGTCGAGCCCGTCGCGTGCCGCGACCTCCCGCAGGCATTCCGCCTTCGCCTCGGCGTGCAGCGCGCGCACGGCGCGACCCGTGTAGCGGCCGTCGCGTACCTCGCAGATCGTGCCGAGGCCGCCGTCGAGGCCGAGATCCTCCGCGATCGCCTCGACGATCTCCTGCAGGCTCGCCGAGACGACGAAAACCCGCTCGCCGCGCTCGCGATGCTGCTCGACGAGGTGCAACGGCTCGGCGTAGACGAGCGGCCGCAGCACCGGCTCCATGGCGTCCGCGACGAGCGCGCGCAGCTCCTCCGGCCGGTGGCCGGCGAGAACGCGCAGCCCGTCCTCGGCGGCGCTCCGGACCGCCTCGTGGCTCGCACCGCGGGCGACGAAGAGAAGCTGCCAGGCGGCTGCCTGGAGGAGCTGGCGGCGGGAGATCAGGCCCCGCTCGCGGAACGAACCGGCGAGCGCGAGGGCCGACGACCGGCGCAGCAGCGTGCGGTCGAGGTCGAAGAAGGCGGCCGCCGCCACGCGCGAGGGCGCTTACCCGACGAGCGGCAGCGACTTGAGGATGGCGCCACGCTCGCGGCGGAGCGCCTCGATCTCCTGCGCGATCGCGACGATCGCCTCCGCCGATTCGGCCTCCGGCTGCGCGGAGACCACCGGCGCGCCCGCGTCGCCCTGCTCGCGCAGCACCGGGTCGAGCGGCACGGTGCCGAGCAACGGCACGCCGAGCTCGCCGGCGAGGTCCTTGCCGCCGCCGCTGCCGAAGACGTCGCCGGACATGTTCTCGATGACGCCGAGCAGGCGCATGTTTGTCTTCTGCGCCATCGCGGCGGCGCGCGCCGCGACGTCCTGCGCGAGCTTCTGCGGGGTCGTCACGACGATGACCTCTGCCCGGGGGAGGAGCTGGCCGAGCGAGATCGAGACGTCGCCCGTCCCCGGCGGCATGTCCACGACGAGCACGTCGATCTCGCCCCAGTGGACGTCCGTGAGGAACTGCTCGAGCGCGCGGTGGAGCATCGGGCCGCGCCACATCACCGGCTCGTTGCTGCTCTCGAGGAAGAAGCCGATCGACATGAGCTTCAGGTCGTCCTTCACCGGCGGCACGATCAGCTCGTCCACGGCAACGGGCCGCTGCCGGATGCCGAGGATGTGCGGGATCGAGTGGCCGTAGATGTCCGCGTCGAGCACGCCGACGCGATGGCCGAACTGCGAGAACGCGACCGCGAGGTTCGCGGACAGCGTCGACTTGCC
>DASYOZ010000068.1:0-3257 GCA_036007185.1 Gaiellaceae bacterium
TGCCGAGCTCGACGCAGTCGCGGGTGATCCGCTCGGCCATGCGCGAGATCATCTCGGCCCGCTGCAGGACCACGAGCACGTCGTCGAGGACGACGGCGTTCTGGAACTCGAGCGCCGTCAGGCGGGTCAGCACCTGCTCGAGACGTTGCCGGTACGTGTCGAGCGTTCCGAGAGCCTGGTTCGTCTTCGCGAGAACGTCCGCGACCGGGTCGAGCTGGTACCGCGCCGGCCCGACGAAGATCGTGACCGTCTCCCGCTGCTGCGAGACCGAGACGACCAGCGCGCCGGTCTGCTTCGCCACGCGCTCGGCCGTGCGGTGGCGGGTGCCGGTCTCGTTCGACGGGATCGTCGGGTCGGGCATGAGCTGGACGTTCGCCCACGCGAGCCGCTTGACCGCCTCGTCCACGATGATCGCGCCGTCCATCTTCGCGAGCTCGTAAAGGAGCTGCGGCCGGAACGGCGCGTCGAGCCTGATACCGCCGGAGTAGAGGAAGGAGAGCTCGTTCGGGTCGCCCACCACGATGAGCGCGCCCTCGCGTGAGCGGATCACGTCGTCCACCGCCTCGCGGAGCCCAGTGCCGGGCGCGATCTTGGCGATCGCAGCGAGGAGCTCGGGGTTGCGGCGGGGGTCTTCCTCTGAAGGGATGCGCGTGAAGCCGAGGTCGCTCAGGCGATCGGCTTTGCGCTCAGTCGTCTCCTTCGGATCGATCGCCATCCAGCCCTGCCTCGATCGCCTGCCGCAGCGTCTCTGCGGCCTCGACCTCGATTTTGCCAGTCGACGCGGTTCCCGCAGGCGCGACGACTGTGGAGAGGCCGAGCTTCGCGCATTCCTCGAGCCGCCGCTCGGCCTGCGCCGCCGTGCGGAGGCGGCCCGTAAGCCCGATCTCGCCGAATGTGGCGACGCCCGCTTTCACCGGCACACGTCGCGCCGCCGAGGCGATCGCGAGCGCGACCGCCAGGTCGGCGCCGGGCTCGTCGATGCGGACTCCGCCGGCGACGTTCACGAAGACGTCCGCCTGTCCGAGCGGCACGCGCGCGTGGCGGGAGAGCACCGCGACGATCATCGCGAGCCGCTTCGGGTCGATGCCGGTCGCCACACGGCGCGGCATCGCGAGCTCGCTCTGCGCCACGAGCGCCTGGATCTCGAGCAGGATCGGCCGCGTCCCCTCGAGCGCGCAGGCAACGGCGGCGCCCGGCTCCCCCGGGACGGTGCGGCCGAAGACCTCCGAGGGGTCCGCGACGCCGGCGAGGCCGCCCCCCGTCATCTCGAAGACGCCGATCTCGTTCGTCGATCCGAAGCGGTTCTTCACCGCCCGCAGCACGCGGTGTGCGTGGTAGCGGTCGCCCTCGAACTGGAGCACGCAGTCGACGAGATGCTCGAGCACGCGCGGGCCTGCGACGGAGCCGTCCTTCGTCACATGGCCGACGAGGATCGTGGCGACTCCGTGCTCTTTGGCGACCCGCAGCAGCCGCGAAGCGGCTTCGCGCACCTGTCCGACGGAGCCGGGCGCGGACCCGAGCTCGGCGGCGTGGAGCGTCTGTACCGAATCGACGACGCACACGGCAGGCCGTTCGACACGGAGCGTCTCGCAAACGGTCTCGAGCTCGGTCTCGGCGAGGATCTGGACGTTTCCCGCTCCACCGAGCCTCTCGGCGCGCAGCTTGACCTGGGCCACGGACTCCTCGCCGGTGACGAGCAGGGAGGAGCGGGTCTCGCCGATCGCGCGCAGCGCCATCAGGAGCAGCGTCGACTTGCCGACGCCGGGCTCGCCGCCGAGCAGCACGAGCGAGGCGGGAACGAGCCCGCCGCCGAGTACCCGGTCGAGCTCCGAGATCCCGGTCGGGATCCGCGCCGCCTCCTCCACCTCGACCTCGACGAGCCGAAGAGGAGCGCGTGCGACCGCGGTTCCGGCCCCGCCGGCCGCTTCGACGGGCTCCTCGACGAGCGTGCCGAACGCCGAGCAGCCGGGACACTTGCCGAACCAGCGCCCGGCGCTGTAGCCGCACTCCGTGCAGTTGAACTGGACGGCCGCCGTCTTCGCCACGTGCTCACCCTACGGCCGACGGCGGACACGAACCCAGGCGGAATCCGGGCGACTTCGTGCCAAAACAGTGGCGGCCCCGCCGAGAGGGGCCGCCACCGTGCTTCGAGGGGTTCGGGAGCCCCCGCCGCATCGGGGCTCACCGAGGTCGTGCTCTACGGAGAGATCATGGCGCGCCGACCCCGCTTGACTCGTCCCCTTTCAGGTGGTTCATCACCGCACTTCACACCCAGATCGGGTGTAGCGGGTCACCCACCGAGGGCGGCTCGCGCCGCTCCCGGCGGCTATTCCTCTGCGGGAGCGGGCTCTTCGTCGTCGGCGGACGCGGCCGGCTCTTCGGCCGGCACGGTCACCTTCTCGGGCGTGACCTCGCCCGGGATGAAGGTGATGTCCACGTCGTCGCCCGGCTCTCCGTCCTCGGTTCGCGTGCGGGCAACCAGGATCGTCGAGCCCGGCTCGAGCTCGCGGCCGAGCACGAAGTCGGCGAGCGGATCCTCGATGTAGCGCTGGATCGCGCGGCGCAGCGGCCGGGCGCCCATCGCAGGGTCGTAGCCCTTGTCGACGAGCAGCTCCTTCGCCTCGGGCGTGAGCTCGATCGAGACCTCGTGCGTCGCCATCTGCTCGCGCAGCCTGCGGAGCAGGAGGTCGACGATGGACATGATCTCGTCCTTCGAGAGCTTGTGGAAGACGATGACCTCGTCGATCCGGTTGAGCAGCTCCGGCCGGAAGACCTTCTTCAGCTCGCCCATCACGCGGCTCTTCATCTCGTCGTACGAGAGCCCGGACTCGTCGCCGACGCTGAAGCCGAAGCCGGTGTTCTTGGAGATCTGGGCCGCGCCGAGGTTCGAGGTCATGATCACGATCGCGTTCCGGAAGTCGACGCGGCGCCCCTGGGCGTCGGTCAGCTTCCCCTCCTCGAGGATCTGGAGGAGGATGTTGAACACGTCCGGGTGCGCCTTCTCGATCTCGTCGAGCAGGAGCACCGAGTACGGCTTGCGCCGCACGGCCTCGGTGAGCTGGCCGCCCTCGTCGTAGCCGATGTAGCCGGGGGGCGAGCCGACGAGCCGGGACACAGAGTGCTTCTCCATGTACTCCGACATGTCGACCTGGATCATCGCGTCCTCGTCGCCGAAGAGGAACTCGGCGAGCGTGCGCGCGAGCTCGGTCTTGCCGACGCCGGACGGGCCGAGAAAGATGAACGAGCCGGTAGGCCGC
>DASYOZ010000069.1:0-6696 GCA_036007185.1 Gaiellaceae bacterium
AACGTCTCACGCGCCTCCGCCTCGTTCCGCCAGTAGCCGAGCGGGTAGTGCGGGTTCGACCGCGCGCGGAGGCAGATCTCGCCGCGCTCGCCGCGCGACACCTCCTGTTCGTCCTCGTCGAGGATGCGCACGTCCCAACCGGGCATCGGCCGTCCCATCGAGCCCTCGCGGACCTCCATCCACGGGAAGTTCGCGACGAGCGGGTATGACTCGGTCAAGCCGTAGTAGTCGAGGACCGTGATGCCATATTCGTCGCGGAACCAGCGGATCGCCTCGGGGTTGAGCGGCTCTCCCGCCGAGCAGACGCGGCGGAACGTGCACGGGTAGCGTGTCCCGGCGTCGTCGACCGCCATCATCGACCGCATCGCCGTCGGCGTGGTGAAGACGTTTGTCACGCGGTGGCGCGAAAGGAAGTCGAGCTGCCGGTGCGGGTCGAAACCGCCTTCTCGCTGGTAGACGCACTGCACCGCACCGAGGCGCCACGGCCCGAGCAACGGCGCGATCCCCGCCGCCCATGCCCACTCACCCATCCCGTGGAACCGCTCGCCGTTCTCGACCTCGTGGCAATAGACGAACTCCTCGTGTGCAAGGAGATAGCGGTGCGCATGCACGATCCCCTTCGCGAGCCCGGTCGTGCCCGACGTGTAGTAGAGCTGAGCGGGATCGTCTGCCGCCGTGTCGGCCGTGACGTGCTCGACGGACTGCTCGGCGAGCAGGTTGGCGGAGAGCACGACGATGGGCACGCCACTCGCGGCGAAGCGCGGCGCGTTCGTCTCGTCCGTGACGAGGACGCTGGGCTCCGAGTCGCGGAGCCGGTGAGCGATGCCTTCGTCGCCGTAGAGGACCGACATCGAGAGGAGCAACGCGTCGAGCTTCCACGTTCCGAAGAGGATCGCCGCGGCCTCCGGCGTCGGTGGCAGCACGACGGCGACGCGGTCGCCGCGTCCGACGCCGTGCGACTCGAGAAGGTTCGCGGCCTGGTTCGAGAGATCCTGGAGCTCGCCCCACGTCAGCTCACGCTGAACGCCGTCGAACCGCTCGTGGATCATCGCGAGCTTGTCGCGGGGATGCTTGTCGCAGCAGTCCGCGGCGATGTTGTAGCGCTCTGGGACTCGCCACACGTGTGCTGCGCAGATCTCGTCGTAGCGCGCCACGATCGACCTCGAGTCTCTCGCGAATCGCGCGCCGCCGCAAGCATGCGGGCAGGAGCCGAAGTTCGACTACGGCTTACGTGCCTCGGACGGACACGTCGGCGAAGAGCCGGCGAAGGCGTCGAGCAGGCTGCTCGGCCCGACGTCGAACGCGATCCGCACCGTAGCCGCCGCGCGCGTCCGCAACTGGAGAAACCCGTTGCGCGTGCGGGCGATGCACCCCGTGGATGCATGCCAATAGGACGACCAGTGGACGGCAATGCGGTACGTTCCGGCACGCGTGACGCGGACGACGAGGTGCGACTCGCGCAGTGCCAGCACCGTGGGCCGGCCAGGCCCGGTGACAATGGTTCGCGGCCGCGGCACGGTATAGATCGCAACCTCCCGCGACGCCCAGACTTGGCGGAGCCTGGCGTGGCCGCTACGTAGCAGTGCCGCCTCCTGGCGCGAGCTGTAGTCCGACGGCGAGCGGGTGAGGACGACGTAGGCGACACCGAGTTCCCGCAACCAGCGCCGGTAGGCGGCCGGCCTGAGGTGCCGGTAGAGGAGGGCGTCGAACGGGAAGTCGTCCTGCCGGAACCAACCTCGTACGATTGGGATGCCCGACTCCGCGAGGTAGAAGGCGGGCCAGTGCTCGGCCGTGTCGACCGCCTCGACGCGGTAGCCGGGTCGGAGATGCGCGTGGAGATACGCGAGCGGTGCCCGCCAGACGGCGGCATGGGCCGTGACATCGGACTCGCCGCGGGCGAACCCCGCGGCGAGGGGGGTCACGTTCCACGCGAGCGCGAGTATTAGGACAGGCAGCACGAGCGGCAGAGGCCGCCAGCGGCGGAGCGCGACGATGAGCAGCGCGACCGGCACCGCGACGTAGCGCAGTCTCGCGACGTTCTCCCCGAGGCCCGACGGCACGAGATAGACGACCGAGACCGCGACCGCGTACGCGACGAAGACGTAGCGCAGGATCCGCGCGCTCTCGACCCGCCAGGTGCAAGCGAAGCCCAGGACGCAGAAGCCGAGCGCCACAGCCGCCTCGGGGGAGGGGAACGGGAAGCGGCCGGTGCCGGGAAACAGCCGCAGCAGGACGAGCTCGATGGCGACGGTAACGACGAGGGCGAGTGCCGGTACCACCCCCACCTCCCGCGACGTGCCGCGGCGGGCCAGGGCGACACCTACGAGGACGACGGCAAGGAGCGCGAGCGCGACCGGGCTCGCGGCGAGCGTGAGCAATGTCAGCACGACGAATCGCCAACGGTGGCCGGCCTGCAGGGCCCACAACGCGAGCAGTGCGAGAGCGACTCCGAGCGCGAACGGAAACGCGGCGGAGAGCAAGAAGCCTGCCCACACGACCGCGAAGCTGCGGCTCGACCAGCGCGCCAGGGAGCCCCACTCGCGGCCCGCTACGACCGCAAACCCGAGTGCCGCGACCGACACGCTTGCCACGGCGAGCCAACGGATCCCGAGCACTGCCGCGATGGGGTAATACAGGACGCTGTAGTCGACGAAGCTGTAGCGGCCGGCGTACCAGAAGTCATCCCAGAGCGTGAAGCCGTGCCGCAGGAAGAGCGCCCGCTGGTAGACGTGCGCCGCGAGGTCGGTCCCGGGCGGGCCGAACCAGATGAGCAGCGCGCCGATCGTCGCCGCCAGTGCAGCGCAGAGCACGGCCTCGCGGGACACCGCTTGGCGCCACCACATGACCGCAGAGACTAAACGTCCTAGATGAGACGTCGCTAGGCGCGTGGCTTCACCGACCACTCACACGGCAGCGCTAGCTTCCGAGGCAATGGACGAAGCGTCGCTCGACGACGAGATCCTGCTTGCACTTCGCCGCAACCCTGGCAGCAGCTCCCACGTGCTGGCAGAGGCGCTACGGCTCCCGCGAACGAACTTCGGCCGGCGCCTGGAAATCCGCCTGCGGCAGCCCCTCGAACGGCTCCTCGCTACAGGGTTGATCGAGCAAGAACGCGATCGGTACCGGCTCACCGCGGAAGGCCGACAGAGAATCTCCGCGCGCATCGGCGGGATCCCACTCGTCGACCGGCCCTCGGTGGAGCAGGAGACTCCAGGCCGCGGTGTTCCGCTTCGACGGAAAGAGGTCGCGCCAGTCCTTCCCGACAAGCCACGCGCCGAAAAGGACCGCGGCTTCGGTGCGGCGCGTGAGTCCCCAGACTTCGACAACCGCGCCCATCAGGAGAACGGCTAGCACACCGAACCCCAGCGCGCACTCGTGTATGCGAAGGCCGCAGACGTAGACGCGCGGACCAAGCCGATGCCGTTCCAGACGTAGCACCGACCGAGACTAGATTCCAATGGTTAGCGGTCGATGAAGGGCCCGACGCGACGGCTCGCGCCGGGCCCACTGTGATTGGTCAGTTCGACGTGATCGAGCCGAATAGACCGTCGTTCTCGTCATTCGGTCCGGCGGCGAAATAGAGCACCTTCGACGATCCGGCGGGACCGTCGTTGCCGAAGCCGATCCCCCACAAACCGTCGACGACGATCTGGCGGCCGCGCGAATCCCGGAGCCCGCCGGCGCGCTCCCACGAGCCGTCCGGCTGCTGCGAGTAGGCGTTGATCTGCCCGTCGCCGAAGTTGCCGATCAGCAGATCGCCGCTAAACCGGCCGAAGCCCGTCGTGGGCGCCATCGCGGTCCCCCACGGTGCGTTGAGCTGCCCGTGGGTCGCGATGCGCGAGAGCAGGTTGCCGTCGCTGTCGAACAGGTCCACCACGCCAAAGCCCTGGTGGTGCTGCTCGTCGTGGCTCCCGGGCTGCTGCTTGGCGAACGTGACGACGAGGTCCCCGCCAACGTTCGCGATCCCGAACGGCGCGTAGCCCGCCGGGAGGTTCGGGTCGTTGAATCCGCCCGATGCCGTTCCCTGACCCCAGCTCGAGTTGAACACGTCGACCTTGCCCCCCACGAAGTCCGTCGCGTAGAGCTGCTGCTGACCGCCGTTCGTCGCCAGCGCAAGCCCCTTGAAGACGGCGCCAGGCACGGTCACTCCCTCCAGCGTGTTGCCCGGATCGACGTTCCGATTCCAGCCGCTGATCGTGCCGCTCTCAGCCGCGAAGATGAACAGGGCAGGCCCGCTCGCCGAGCCCTCCGTGACATTGAAGCCCGAGCCGGCGTGGAAGACGTTCCCCGTCGGCGCGCCGTTGAGGATGTTCACCACGAGCGGCTGCTTCACACCCGAGCCGTCATACAGCGTCGTCTTGTCCATGCCGTTGTCGGAGACCCACCACGGTCCGGTCGGCGGGGCGACGATGCCCCAGCCATTGACCAGATCCGGGTCGGTGTGGGCCGCGCCGGGCACGTTCGAGTTGAGGTCGTTCACCGTGTACGTTCCGGGGACGCCGCCGCGCGCCATGGCCGCGCCGAGGGTCAGCGCCGCCGCCAACACGAGCACGGCGCCCACCACGAGCGAACGCCGCGTGAAGTTCTGGCCTCTCATTCCCCCCTCCTTCTTCGGTTTCGAGGTCCTAAAGACGCCCTACGGAGGAGGCGGCCGATCGGATTGTCAAGGGCCCGCGTAGAGCGGGCCGCCTCTCGGGCGGCCGCGCAGGCGCTCGACGCCGCCGAACGGCTCGACGCGGCTGCGCTGTCCGCGCGCTGGGCGAAAGTAAATCGTCAGCCTGCCGGCAGTTCGTAGAGCATCAGGCGCTCGTCTGTAGCGTTCTCGCGATGGTGGCGGGAGACGATCTGCGCGCCCTGATGCGGCTCTGGCCGCACGGCGTCTCGATCCTCAGCGTCGACGCCGATGGCGACCGGATGGGCGTCACCGTCTCGTCGCTCGTCTCGCTCTCGCTCGAGCCGCCGCTGATCGGCGTCTCGATCGGCAAGGACGCCTCCTGTTACGAGCTCTTGCGGAGCGCCGGCCGCTTCGCAGTCAGCCTCCTCGGCTCCGAGCAGGAGGAGCTCGCCCGCCGCTTCGCCGCGGGCTATCCGCCGATCGTCCACTGGCAGGGCGTGCCGACTCGGGAGGGCACGGTCGCGCCAGTGATCGACGGGGCGCTCGGTTGGATCGAGGCCGAGACCCAGGCCGAGGCCGACGCCGGCGACCACACGTTCTTCATCGCGGACGTCCTCTCGATCGAGCACGGACCGTCCCGCAAAGCCCTCGTCTACCGCGAGAGCACGTACCACGCGGTTTGACACGGGCGGTCGTCTTCGACCTCGACGGCGTGCTGCTCCAGTCGGAGGAGGTCTGGGACGCCGTACGCGAGCATTATGTGCGCGAGCGCGGCGGACGCTACGACGAGGACGTACAGCGGGCGATGATGGGGATGAGCGCGCCGGAGTGGTCTCGCTTCCTGCACGAGGAAGCGGGAGTTCCCGACGACCTGGACGAGATCAACAGCGAGGTCGTCCGGCGGATGCTCGAGGCCTCCCGCCTCGAGCTGCCGCTGCTGCCGGGCGCGGTCACGGCGGTTCGGCGGGCGGCCGCAGCCTTACCGCTCGCGCTCGCGTCCTCGTCGAACCGCGAGGTGTTCGAGGAGGTGCTCGAGCTTGCCGGGCTTGCGGACTGCTTCCGCGCGACCGTCTCGGCGGAGGAGGTCGCCCACGGCAAGCCCGCTCCGGACGTCTACCTCGAGGCCGCGCGGCGACTCGGCGTCGCGCCTGAGACGTGCACGGCGGTCGAGGACTCTCACGCTGGCATCCGCTCGGCGACATCGGCCGGGATGCGCGTCGTCGCGATCCCGAACGCCCGCTACCCGCCGGACGAGGCGACGCTCGGGCTCGCCGACGCAGTCGTCCGCTCGCTCGACGAGCTCACCGTCGACGTGCTGCTCGGCTAGACGATCCGGTCGCCGCGGGCGTCGAAGGCGCGGATCCCGGGCGCGAGCGCGGGGTCGAAGTCCTCGCGGAACAGCGTGAAGATCGTCACGTCGCGCAGCGGCTCGCCCTCGGGCGCCGGCAGACGCCGGCGCAGCGTTGCCTCCTCGGCGAAGCCGAGCTTGCGCGGGATGCCGAGGCTCGACTCGTTGCGTGGTTCGATCCGGATCTCGATCCGGTCCGCGCCGCATACCTCGAAGCCCACACGGGTGAGCGCCGCACTCGACTCGGTCGCGAGACCCTGCCGTGTCACGTTCGCACGGATCCAGTAGCCGATCTCGAGCCCACCCTCCCCGATGCGCGGGTGCAGTCCCGTTCCTCCGAGCACCTCGCTCTCGTCCGTCGAGAAGATCCCGTACGTGAAGTTCTCGCCCAGGTCGAAGTTCGAGCGGAAGCCCTTGATCAGCGCCGTCTTCTCCTCGAGCGTCTGCGGTTCGCCGTCGGCCCAGGGCATGAACGCGCGCAGGTGCTCGAGGCTCGAGTCGATCGCGTCCTTCAGCAGCGGTGCGTCGCGCGGCTCGTAGGAGCGGATCACCAGCCGCCCGGTCTCGATCCGGTAAGGAGCGGGCAGCCCCTCCCAGCTCACGGGACGCGCCCGACGAGGACGCAGCCGTTGTGGCCGCCGAGACCCATCGCGTTCGAGAGGGCGACGTCCACCTGCACCCGCCGGGCCTCGTTCGGCACGTAGTCCAGATCGCACTCGGGATCGGGATGGAC
>DASYOZ010000070.1:0-6505 GCA_036007185.1 Gaiellaceae bacterium
GCGAGGACCGCGCGCTGCACGGCCTCACGCGGACGCTCGTGGCGAACATGGTCCAGGGCGTCACGGAGGGCTTCGAGAAGCGCCTGGAGATCCAGGGCGTCGGCTACCGCGCCGCGCTCAAGGGCACCGACCTCGAGCTCAACGTCGGCTATTCCCACACGGTCACCGTGAAGCCGCGCACCGGCATCACCTTCGAGGTGCCCGCGCCGACGCAGGTCGTCGTCAAGGGGACGGACAAGCAGGCCGTCGGCCAGACGGCCGCCGAGATCCGCAAGGTGCGCCCGCCCGAGCCGTACAAGGGCAAGGGCATCCGCTACGAGGGCGAGTACGTCCGCCGGAAAGTCGGCAAGCGTGCCTAGCCTGACCGTGAGGGACGCCCGCCTGCGGCGCCACCGGCGCGTGCGCGCGAAGGTGCGCGGCAGCGCCGAGCGGCCGCGCCTCGTCGTTTTCCGCTCCAACCGCGGCATCGAGGCGCAGCTCGTCGACGATGACACCGGACGGACGCTTGCCTCGGCCTCGCATCTCGGGCTGCCGAAGTCGTTCAAGGGCGAGAAGACTGCGCAGGCGGAGGCCGTCGGGAAGGCACTCGCGGCTGCGGCGAAGCAGGCCGGCCTCGATGCCTGCGTCTTCGACCGCGGCGGTTACCTCTACCACGGGCGCGTGAAGGCGCTCGCCGACGGCGCTCGCGAAGGAGGGCTTAAGTTCTGATGGGTGGGATCGAGTACACCGAGACACGCGAGCTCAAGGAGCGCGTTGTCGAGATCAACCGCGTCGCGAAGGTCGTCAAGGGCGGCCGGCGCTTCTCGTTCACCGCGCTCGTCGTCGTCGGGGACGAGGTCGACCGCGTCGGCGTCGGCTACGGCAAGGCGCGCGAGGTGCCCCTCGCGATCACGAAGGCCGTCGAGGACGCGAAGAAGAACCTCTTCACGATCCCGAAGCACGGCTCGACGATCACGCACGAGGTGCTCGGCCGGTTCGATGCGGCCAGGGTGCTGCTGCGTCCGGCCTCGGAGGGAACGGGCGTCATCGCCGGCGGCGGCGTGCGCGCCGTGCTCGAGCTCGGCGGCGTCCGTAACGTTCTCGCGAAGAGTCTCGGCACGACGAACCCGATCAACATGGCGAAGGCGACGGTGGCGGCGCTGCAGGACCTGCGCAGGCCCGAGGACGTCGCGCGCATCCGCGGCAAGCGGATCAGCGAGGTGCTGCCGCTGCCCAGAAAGCCGGCGGCGGAGGAAGAGGCTCCGCTCGAGGAGGCCGCGCTCGCAACGGCGGTGGTCGAAGCCGAGCCCGCGGCGATCGAGACGGAGCCCGTGGCGGTCGAGGAGATCGAGACCCCTGCCGAGGAGGCGCCTGCGGAGGAACCGGCCGCCGAGGCCGAACCGGCACCGGAGGCTCCCGCCGAGCCGGAGCAGCCGGCCGAGCCCGCAGCCGAGGAGAAGCCAAAGCGGCGCACCTTGCGCAGGAAGAAGGCCGATTCCTAGTGTCCAAGCTGCTCATCACGCAGGTCCGGTCCCAGATCGGGCAGTCCGAGCGGCATCGCGGTACCCTGCGCGCACTCGGCCTCGGCCGCATCGGCCGCAGCGCCGAGCACGAAGAGTCCCCGGTGCTCGCCGGCATGCTCCGAAAGGTCCGCCACCTCGTGAAGATCGAGAACGCCTGATGCCCGAGAAGCAGCTGAATCTCTCGAATCTCTCGCCGGCGCAGCCGCGCGAGGACCGCAAGCGCGTCGGACGGGGCCTTGGCTCCGGCAAGGGCCGCTACTCCGGCCGCGGGATCAAGGGCCAGAAGTCGCGTTCGGGCTCGCACAAGATGCCGGCCGGGTTCGAGGGCGGCCAGACGAAGCTCTACATGCGGCTCGGCAAGCTCCGCGGCGCGACGTCGAAGGACGCGATGCCGATCGGGCCGTTCCGCACCTACACCCTGCCCGTCAACCTCCGCGACCTCGACCGGTTCGACGCCGGCGACGAGGTGACGCCCGAGACGCTTGTCGAGAAGCGCGTGATCAAGAACACGCGCGCCGACGTGAAGCTGCTCGGCGTCGGCGAGGTGACGAAGAAGCTCACCGTGCGCGTCCACGCGATCTCGGCCTCCGCACGCGAGAAGATCGAAGGAGCCGGCGGCACCGTCGAGCTCCTGCGCGCCCCGAAGGAGCAGAAGAAGCGCCGCCACAAGGCGAAGCCGGCGGCCGCGGAAGAGCCCGAGGCCACGACGGACGAGCAGCCCGAGACCGCCGAGGAGGAGCCCGCGGCCGACGAGGCGGAAAAGACGGAAGGCTCGGAGGAATAGCGTGTTCGCCTGGCTCGCCAACGCGTGGCGCGTCCCCGAGCTGCGGCGGCGCCTCCTCTTCACCGCCGGCGTGCTCGCGGTCTACCGGTTCGGCTCGTGGGTGCCGGCGCCGGGCGTCGACCAGCAGGCGCTGAAGTCCTTCTTCGGCGCGAACGGCAACGGCGTCCTCGGCCTCCTGAACCTCTTCTCGGGCTCGGCCCTCTCGCGCTTCTCGCTCTTCGCGCTCGGGATCATGCCCTACGTCACGGCGTCGATCATCTTCCAGGTTCTCGCGATCGTCATCCCGTCCCTGGAACGCCTCCAGAAGGAGGGCGAAGCGGGCTACGCGAAGATCACGCAGTACACCCGCTACCTCACGGTCGCGCTCGCGGCCGCGCAGGCCACGGGCTACGCGTTCCTCTTCAAGCAGAACAACGCGCTGCCGAACACCAACGCCGGCAGGCTCCTCATCATCATCCTCACGCTGACGGCCGGCACGACGCTTCTCATGTGGATGGGCGAGCAGATCACGAAGCGCGGCATCGGCAACGGGATCTCGCTGCTCATCTTCGCCTCGATTCTCGCCTACGCGCCGACGGGGATCAGCGGCTGGATCAACGGCGGGACGTCGGCTCGGCTCTTCTTCCCGCTCGTCGCGCTCGGGATCGTCGTCGCGGTCGTGTTCGTGATGGAGGGCCAGCGCCGGATCCCAATCCAGTACGCGCGGCGCCAGCTCGGCAACCGGCAGACGTCCGGCGGCTCGACGTACATGCCGCTCAGCGTCGTCATGGCCGGCGTGATCCCGATCATCTTCGCGGCCGCGATCCTCGCCCTCCCGCAGACGATCGGCAGCTTCAAACCGACGTGGAACAACTGGCTGCAGGTCAACTTCGGCTTCACGAGCTGGAAGTACCTCCTGTTCGAGGCACTCCTGATCATCGTGATGACCTACTTCTATACCTCGGTCGTCTTCAACCCGGTCGAACAGGCCGACAACCTACGCAAGTACAGCGGCTACATCCCCGGCATCCGGCCCGGGCCGCCGACCGCGGCCTACTTCGACCGCGTTCTGAACCGGCTGACGTTCCCGGGCGCACTCTTCCTCGCCGCCATTGCCGTTGCGCCGTCGATCCTCATCGCGCAGTTCCATTTCCCGCAGGTGACCTACCGCGCCCTTGGAGGCACCTCTGTCCTCATCGTCGTCGGCGTCGCACTCCAGACCATGCGGCAAATGGAGTCGCAGATGGTCATGCGCCACTACGAAGGGTTCCTACGCTGAACATCCTCGTGCTGGGGCCGCAGGGCTCCGGCAAGGGCACGCAGGCGAAGCGGATCAAGGCGATGTACGGGATCCCGCACATCGCGTCCGGCGACATGATCCGCGAGATGAAGGAGCTTCCCACCGAGCTCGGGCGGGAGCTGAAGGCGGTCTACGACCGCGGCGACCTCGTCTCGGACGAGCTGATGATCCGGTTGATCAAGGACCGGCTCTCGCGCGGCGACACGCTCGGCGGCTTCATCCTCGACGGCTTCCCACGCACGATGCCGCAGGCTGAGGCGCTTGACGGCCTCCTCCGCGAGCTCGGGCGTGAGCTGGACATCGTGTTCGACCTGCAGGTGGCGGACCGCGACGTGCTCTTGCAGCGGATGCTCAGGCGCGCGGCGGAGGAGGGCCGCTCCGACGACACGCCGGAAGCCATGAAGCGGCGCCTCGAGCTCTACGAGCGGGAGACGTCGCCGCTGGTCGAGTACTACCGGTCGACGCGGGCCAACGTGGTGGGCCTCCACGCCGAGCGCACTCCTGACGAGGTCTTCCACGAGATCGAGGACGCGCTCGCCGAGGCCGATCGGCACGGGAAGGCGGCGCTCCACTGATCATCCGCAAGTCGGAGGCCGAGATCGAGGGGATGGCGCGCGCGGGCGCGCTGCTCGCCGAGACGCTCGCGCTCGTCGCCGAGAACCTGCAGCCCGGCGTCGAGATGCGCGAGCTCGACCGCATCGCCGACGAGCACATCGAGGAGAAGGGCGGGCACCCGACGTCGAAGGGCTACAAGGGCTTTCCGGCCGCGCTCTGCATCTCGCCGAACTCGATGGTCGTGCACGGGATCCCCGACGCATACCGGGCGCGGGAGGGCGACCTGATCTCCGTCGATCTCGGCGTCACGCTCGACGGCCTCGTTGCGGACAGCGCCGTGACGCTGCCCGTCGGCGAGATCTCGCCGGATGCGCAGCGGCTGCTCGACGTCTGCCGGGAGGCGCTCGCCGCCGGGATCGAGCAGGCGCGGGTCGGCAACCGGCTCTCCGACATCTCGCACGCGGTCCAGGTCGTCGTCGAGGAGGCCGGCTACTCGGTCGTGCGCAGCCTTGTCGGGCACGGCGTGGGCCGCTCGTACCACGAGGACCCGCAGATCCCCAACTACGGGCCGCCGGGCCGCGGTCCGGTGCTCCAGGAGGGGATGACGCTCGCGATCGAGCCGATGATCACGGCGGGTGAGCCCGAGGTGTACGTCCACGCCGACGAATGGTCGATCTCGTCCGTCGACGAGTCGCTCGCGGCGCACTTCGAGCACACCGTGGCCGTCACGCCGGACGGTCCGCGCGTCCTGACGGCTGCCGGAGCCGCTTTGCTACGATGAGCGCCTTCCGCGCACGGCTCTGCCGTGCGCGTGTGCACGTTTGAGACTCCTATTCGTTGAAGGGGATTTGCCTACCAAGGAAGAGAAGATCGAGGTCGAAGGCGAGGTCGTCGAAGCGCTCCCGAGCACGATGTTCCGGGTGCAGCTCGACGGGGGCCACGCCGTGCTCGCGACCATCTCCGGCAAGATGCGGAAGCACTACATCCGGATCCTCCCGGGCGACAAGGTCAAGGTCGAGCTCAGCCCCTACGACCTCAGTCGCGGCCGGATCACCTACCGGCACCGGTGAGCTCACGATGAAAGTCCGTCCGTCCGTCAAGCCCATGTGCGAACGCTGCCGCGTGATCAAGCGGCACGGTACGACGATGGTCATCTGCACCAATCCTCGTCACAAGCAGAGGCAGGGTTAAGGAGTGCACAGCTAAATGGCGCGCATCGCCGGCGTAAATCTTCCGAACCAGAAGCGGCTCGAGATCGGGCTGACCTACATCTACGGGATCGGCCAGCCGACCGCGCGCAAGGTCGCGGTCGAGCTCGGCCTCAACCCGGACACGAAGGTCAAGGACCTCACCGACGAAGAGGTCACGAAGCTCCGCAACTACATCGACTCGAACCTCGAGGTCGAGGGCGACCTGCGCCGCGACCGGCAGCAGGCGATCAAGCGGCTCTCCGAGATCGGCGCCTATCGCGGGATTCGTCACCGGCGCGGCCTGCCGACGAACGGGCAGCGGACGAAGACGAACGCACGCACCCGCAAGGGCCCGAAGAAGACCGTCGGACGCGGCAAGAAGGCGGCGAGGTAGCGTGGCACCCCCTCGGAGACAGGCGGCCACGCGCGGCCGCACGCGCCGCCGCGTCCGGAAGAACATCGCGATCGGCCAGGCGCATATCAAGACGAGCTTCAACAACACCATCGTCGCGCTCACCGACCGCGAAGGGAACGTCATCGCCTGGGAGTCGGCCGGCTCCGCCGGCTTCAAGGGCTCCCGTAAGTCGACGCCGTTCGCGGCGCAGGTGACCGCCGATGCAGCGGCGCGGAAGGGGATGGAGCACGGCCTCCAGAAGGTCGAGGTCTTCGTCAAAGGGCCGGGCTCCGGCCGCGAGACGGCGATCCGCTCACTCCAGGCGGCGGGGCTCGAGATCCTGTCCGTGAAGGACGTGACGCCACAGGCGCACAACGGCGTGCGGCCGAGGAAGCGGAGGCGCGTCTAGTGGCCAGGGACCTGGGGCCGAAGTGCCGTATCTGCCGCCGCGAGGGGATGAAGCTCTTCCTCAAGGGCGAGCGTTGCCTGACGGAGAAGTGCGCGATCGAGCGCCGCTCGTATCCGCCGGGCGAACACGGCCGCGGCCGCATCAAGCAGAGCGAGTACCTGCTGCAGCTGCGCGAGAAGCAGAAGGCGCGCCGCTACTACGGCCTGCTCGAGAAGCAGTTCCGCACCTACTACGACAAGGCTTCCCGCCGTTCCGGCGTGACCGGCGAGGAGCTGCTGCGGATGCTCGAGATCCGCCTCGACAACGTCGTCTACCGGCTCGGCTTCGCCGTCTCGCGGGCCCAGGCGCGCCAGCTCGTGCGCCACGGCCATTTCCAGGTCAACGGGCGGCGC
>DASYOZ010000071.1:0-13683 GCA_036007185.1 Gaiellaceae bacterium
TCGAGCCCCGGCGCACTCTCGGCCCTGCACCGCATGAACAGGGAGATCGACGTCCGCCACGTGCTCCCGGCGGTGCGCGTTCCCACCCTCGTGCTGCACGGCTCGGAGGACCAGGTCGTTCCGATCGAGGTCGCCCGCTACGTCGCCTCGCACATTCCTACCGCGCGCCTTCAGGAGCTGCCGGGCATGGGCCACCTCGCGCTCAGCGGCGGTGTCGTCGGTGAGGAGATCGAGCGGTTCCTGAGGGAGGTCTGGAGCTCGGGCGGCTGGGAGGAGAGCGAGCCCGATCGCGCACTCGCGACCGTTCTCTTCACGGACATCGTCGGCTCCACTGCCAAGGCCGCAGAGGTCGGCGACCGCCGCTGGCGCGAGCTCCTCGAAGAGCACCATGCCCTCATCCGGCGGCACCTCGTCCGCTTCCGCGGACGCGAGCTCGACACGGCCGGCGACGGCTTCTTCGCCAGCTTCGACGGGCCGGCGCGCGCGGTCCGCTGCGCGTGCGCGATCAGCGACGCCGTGGGCGAGCTCGGTCTCGAGGTTCGCGCAGGCCTGCACACCGGCGAGTGCGAGCTCCTCGACGACAAGGTGGGCGGCATCGCCGTCCACATCGGAGCGCGTGTCGCCAAGGAGGCGAGAGCCGGCGAAGTGCTGGTCTCGAGCACGGTCAAGGACCTTGTCGCCGGATCGGGGCTGGAGTTCGAGGAACGTGGCACAGCGGAGCTGAAGGGCGTCCCCGGCGAATGGCGGCTGTTCGCGGTCGCGCGCGGCGACTAGTTCCCGCTGCGGTCGATCAGCTCGATGCGGTAGCCGTCGGGGTCCTGGACGAAGCAGATGAGCGAGCCGCCCTCGCGGACGCGGTACGGCTCGCGCTCGGGCTCGATGTCCTGCTCCTTCAGCTCTGCGAGCGTCCGCTCGAGGTCGTCGGCAGCGACGGCGATGTGGCCGTAGCCGGAGCCGAGGTCGTACGTGCGGCCGTCGTGGTTGTAGGTGAGCTCGAGCACCGACTCGTGGTCGCCGAGCGAAAAGAAGTAGTTCGTCGCCTCGACCTCGCCGTTGCGGACGATGTCCATGTCGCGCTCGAAGCGGAAGCCGAGCGCCTCGTAGAAGGCTCGGCTCTTCGCCGGGTCGGTGATCCGCACCATGGTGTGGAGGAAGTCAGCCATGCCCGGATCCTACGAGGCTCGTAGAATCGACGCGGCATGGCACTCGCAGTTCGCACGCTGGAGAACTTCGTCGGTGGGACGTGGGTCGCCGCGACCGGCGAGAGCGCACGCCCCATCGTCTCCCCCGTCACCGGCGAGACGCTCGCCGAGGCGCCCGACGCGAGCCCGGACGACGTCGGCGCCGCGGTCGGAGCTGCGCGACGCGCGCAGCCGGCGTGGGCAGCGCGTTCCGCGTGGGAGCGCGCCAAGGTCTGCCACGCCATCGCCGACCTCATCTCCGAGCGCCGCGAGGACTTCGCCCGCGAGCTCACTTTGGAGCAGGGCAAGCCGTACGCGAGCGAAGCGCTCGCCGACATCGACGAGACGGCCGAGAACTTCCGGATCGCAGCCGAGGACGTGAAGCGGATGGAGACCGCGGTCATCCCGTCGCAAGATCCGGCGAAGCGGATTCTCACCTTCCGGAAGCCGAACGGCGTCTACGCCGTGATCACGCCATGGAACTTCCCGACGCTGATTCCGGTCGAGCTGATCGCGCCGGGCATCGCGGCCGGCAACACGATCGTGATCAAGCCGTCGGAGTGGACACCTCTCGCGATGGCGAACTTCATGCAGATCATGGCCGACGCGGGGCTGCCCGACGGCGTGGTCAACGTGATCTACGGCGGCGGCGAGGCCGGCGAGAGCCTCGTCACCCATCCGGGCGTCGACGGGATCGGCTTCGTCGGCTCGCACCGGACGGCGGAGAAGATCGTCCGCGCCGCCGGGCTGAAGCGCTCGCTCATCGAGGCGAGCGGCAACGGACCGGTCATCGTCTGCGAGGACGCCGACCTCCCGCGCGCCGCGCTGGGGGCGGTCTTCGGCGGCTTCTTCTGCGCCGGCCAGGTCTGCTGCGCAACCGAGCGGGTGCTCGTCCACGAGCGCGTCCACGATGCATTCCTCGAGGAGGTCGTGCGGGTCGCGGCCGAGTGGCCGCTCGGCGACCCCTTCGAGGCAGAGACGAAGGTCGGGCCGATGAACAACGAGCCGACTGCAGCGAAGATGGACGCGCACCTCGACGACGCCGTCGGCAAGGGCGCCGAGGTCGTGCTCGGCGGCGCCCGCGCGAGCGGGCACCCGACCGAGCTCTACTACGAGCCCACGGTCGTCACCGGAGTCGGCCTCGACACGCTGATCAACCGCGAGGAGACCTTCGGACCGATCGTCCCGCTCATCCGCGTCGGCTCCGACGAGGAAGCGCTCGCCGCGGCGAACGACTCGCACCTCGGCCTCCAGGCGGCGGTCTACACGTCGAGCCTCTCGCGGGCTTTCGGCTACCTCGACGCGCTCCGCGTCGGCAACGTCGTCGTCAACGACTCGACGGATTACTGGGAGGCGCACGAGCCGTTCGGCGGCGCAGCGGGCACGCAGACCGGCTGGGGGCGGATCGGCGGCCGCTACACGATGCTCGACATGACCGACCTCAAGACCGTCGTGCTCGACGTCGGCGGCGGGCTGACCTAAGCCAGATCCTCCGCGACGATCGCGTACAGCACCGAGTCCACCCACTCACCGTCCTTGAGGTACGCCTTCCGCTTCCGGCCTTCCCGGACGAAGCCCGCGCGCTCGGCATGCGCGCAGGCGCGCTCGTTGAAGGCGTAGATCTCGAGCTCCAGCCGGTGGTAGCCGAGCTCTCCGAGCAGGAGCCGCTGGAACTGCTGCGCCGCATCGTCGGCGAGACGGCGACCACGGAAGCGCGGGTGGATCGCGAGCCGCTCGAGCCGGGCGATCCGGTTGCGCTCGCTCCCGACATGGAAGCCGAGCATCCCGCCCGGCTCTCCGTCCGCCTCGACGACGAAGCGGCCGAAGCTCTCGGGCTTCGCGAGCGAGCGCTCGATCTCCTCGAGCACCTCGTCCCGGCTCATCGCGCTGCGCGGGCCGAGGAACTGCCTGACGTCGTCGTCAGCGAGCAGCGCGAGCAGGAAGTCCGCGTCAGGCGGCCTCGCGCGCCTCAGCTCGACCGGCACGCCACGACGCTAGTCGAACCGATCCGGTGGCGAGGGCAACCCCGCCCAGGATCAGGGCAAGGGCAACGAACGCCGTCGGCCCGAAACTCTCGCCGAGGAAGATCGCGCCGTAGGCGAGCGCAATCGGCGGCACGAGGAAGGTCACGAGCGTCGCGTAGTTCGGGCCGGCTCGCTGGATGAGCGCGAAGAAGAGCAGGTAGGCGATTCCGGTGCCAACGAAGCCGAGGACGAGGATCGCGGCGATCGTCTCGCGGTGCCACATGCCTGCGGGAGCCTGGATGATCCCGGCGGGCAACGCGGCGACCGTCGAGACGGCGGTCGAGGCGAGGGCGACGACGAGCGGCGGCGTGCCGCGCAGGTGCCGGCCCGCGATCAGCGTCCCGATCGCGTAGCAGAGGGCCATCGCGACGACGGCCAGGGCGCCGAGCAGCTTCCCTTCCGGCTGCGCGCCCACAAGTAGAGCGACGCCGACGAAGCCGATCGCGAGGCCGAGGAGCCGGAGCCCCGAGACCCGCGCCTCGCGGAAGAAGGCGAAGGCGAGGAGGGCGTTGAAGATCGGGACGGCTCCCTGGATGATCGATGCGAGCCCGGAGTCGATCCGCGTCTCGCCCCAGGAGAGGAGCCAGAAGGGGATCGCCGTGTTCACGAGCCCCACGACGACGAGCCAGCGCCACGCGCCGCGGAGCTCGGCGAGGGTCGCGCGAGGGCCCAGCCGGACGAATGCGATCGCGGCCAGCAGCAGCGCGGCCGAGCCGAGACGGCCGAGGATCAGGGTCGCCGGCGCGAGCTCGCGGTCGGCGATCTTGATCAGCATGAACGACGCGCCCCAGATGAGCGCGAGCACCGTGAGGATGACCGCCGGCCGACGCATCTACCTGCTTGAACGCAACGCGGCGGCGGCGCGTGAGATTCCGCCGGCCGTTGCGGCACGCGCCGCCCTACTCAGACGAAATATCTGCCGTTCCGCTCCGTTCCGACTGCCGGATCGCCGGCGCCGCCCTGCTCGAGCGTCGGGTTGTACTGCCCCTCGGCCTCCGACCGGTACACGATGCCGCTCCTGTCGTCGGAGGCGACGAAGCTGATCCGAGCAGGACTGGGGATGTAGTCACCCTCGAACGTGAAAGTCTCGTCCCGGAGCTGAACCGGGCTGCCGCCTCCCATCCACACCACGTCGAAGCTCACCCGCGAGGGGAGTGGTGTCCCGCCGCTGACGGCGTTGAAGAAGTCGTGGTAATCACCGACCTTCAGTGCCTCCACGCGGAAGCGCGCCCTGCCGGTGGTGGGGTCCGCCTTGATCGAGCCGGGGGAGATCGGAATCGTCCAGAAAAGACCGGAGTCGGCGATACCGGGCTCCCAGTCGTGCACCTGATAGGTCGGGTCAGCCACGTGACCCGTCTCGTAGAGATCGATTCAGACGAACCCGAACGATCCCTTCCGCACCCGGCCGTCCCGGTCGACGTACGTGCCCTGCATGAAGCGCATGTCCGTATCGAAGTCCCAGGTCGACCCGTCGCTCCCGCGGGCGGTGCCCCGGATATCCGCCGCTCCGATGACGCCGTCGAGGTCAGTGATCGTTGCCATCTCCAGACCGGGGCCGAGCCCGGGCGCGAGCACATGGATGAAGGGGTCGCTCGGGACCGGGTTGAAGGACCCGTCGAGCCCGCCCGGAATCGGGCTTGGGTCACCGTTCCCGCGTGCGAACGCAAGCGCCGGCTCGACCAGACCGAATCCGGCGAGGCCACCAGCGGCCGCAGCGCCCCTGACGAGCACCTGACGGCGTGAGAGAAGCTGCATCGTGCCCCTCCTTGGTATCGGACGGCACGATCCTACGCCCCGGGCGTCTCAAGTCAAGCGAACAGAGGCGCCGCCGCAGCGCCGGTTACACTGAACCACCTGACGGAGCTGGCCGCACAGCCGCTACACCGCGCCCTTGGTCTGACGGACTGGGAAGCGGGCCGTATCCGGGAGCTGCTCGGCCGCGATCCGAACCACTTCGAGCTCGCCGTCTTCTCCCTCCTCTGGTCGGAGCACTGCGGCTACAAGCACTCCGCGCCGCTCTTGAAGCGGCTCCCGTCGGCGGGGGAGCGCGTCCTCCAGGGGCCCGGCGAGAACGCCGGTGTGCTCGACCTCGGCGATGGGACGGCCGTCGCCTTCAAGGTCGAGTCGCACAACCACCCGTCGGCCGTCGAGCCGTTCCAGGGCGCGGCGACCGGCATCGGCGGGATCCTCCGCGACGTGATCGCAATGGGCGCGCGGCCGATCGCGCTGCTCGACGGGCTCTGGTTCGACGAGCCCGGCTACCACTTCCAGCAGGCCGTCGCCGGGATCGGCCACTACGGCAACTGCGTCGGCGTGCCGACGGTCGGCGGCCAGACCGTGCTCGACCCCGCCTATGCCTCGAACTGCCTCGTCAACGCGATGTGCGTGGGGCTGCTCGACACCGGCCGCCTGCGCTCGGCGAAGGCGAGCGGGCCCGGGCGGGTCGTCGTCCTGTACGGAGCGACGACCGGCCGCGACGGCATCGGCGGCGCTTCGGTGCTCGCGAGCGCCGAGCTGAGCGAGGACGACGCGGACAAACGCCCGTCGGTCCAGGTCGGCGACCCGTTCACCGGCAAGAAGCTGATCGAGGTCTCGCTCGAGCTCGTCGAGTCGGGCCTCGTCGAGTCGCTGCAGGACTGCGGCGCGGCCGGGCTCGCGTCGTCCCTGTCGGAGATGGCCTCGGACGGCGTCGGCATCGACGTCCACCTCGATCGTGTGCCCCAGCGCGAGGAGGGCATGGAGCCGTGGGAGATCATGATCTCCGAGTCGCAGGAACGGATGGTGGCGGTCGTGCGGCCGGAGATGCTCGACGCGGTGCGCGGCATCTGCGCCCGCTGGGAGCTGCCGTGCACGGCGATCGGCGAGGTGACCGAGTCAGGCGCGCTGCGGGCGTTCCACGACGGCGACGTGGTGGGCGACATCCCCGCGCGCTTGCTGACGGACGAGTGTCCGCGCTACGAGGTCGAGCAGCGGGACGAGCCGCGCCCGCTGCGACGGCCGGAACGACCCGCCTTCGACGTGCGCGAGGTGATCGAGCAGTACGACCACCTGGTCGGCTCGCGCACAGTCCGCCGACCGGGCCTCGACGCGGCCGTCCTGCGGCTGCGACCGTCGCTGCGCGGGCTCGCGGTCGCGCTGCAGGGACCGGCCCACGGCGAGACCGACGGCTTCCGGGCGGGCGTCCAGGCGACGGTCGGCGCCGCGCGCAACGTCGCGTGCGCAGGCGGCGAGCCGATCGGCCTCACCGACTGTCTCAACTTCGGCAACCCCGAGAAGCCGGCGATCGCGCACGAGCTTGCGCAGGCCATCGAGGGGATCGCGCAGGCGGCCGAGACGCTCGGGATCCCCGTCGTCTCCGGCAACGTCTCGCTCTACAACGACGCGGACGGCTCCTCGATCCCGCCGACGCCGGTCGTCGGCTGCGTCGGGCTCGTGCCGGACGTGCGTAAGGTGCCGAGCCGCTGGCGGAGCGGCGACGCGGTGCTCCTCGCAACGTCGCCCGACGGCTCGCTTGCGGCCGAGGCGGCCCTGATCCGCTTCCTCTGGAAGGCGGCGCCGCACCTGAGCCTCTGCCACGACGTCGGCAGCGGCGGCATCACGGCCGCGCTCGCGGAGGCCGCAGCCTGGAGCGGCGGCCTCGAGGCCGACGTCGAGATCCCGGCGGAGTACGACTCGCGGCGCGGCGCGGCCATCCTCGCCTGCCGACCAGGGCGCGTCAGGCGCCTCGGCTCCCGCGGCTTCGTCCGGATCGGAGTCGTTGCCTGATGTGCGGCGTGTTCGGTGTCTACGCGCCCGACCGCGACGTCGCGCGGCTCGCGTACTTCGGCCTCTTCGCGCTCCAGCATCGCGGCCAGGAGTCGGCGGGCATCGCGGTCTCGGAGCACGGGCGGCTGACCGGGCTACGCGACCTCGGCCTCGTCGCCCAGGTCTTCGACGAGCAGAAGCTCGGCGGCCTGCGCGGCCAGGTCGCGATCGGCCACAACCGCTACTCGACGACCGGCTCGTCGCAGTGGGCGAACGCGCAGCCGCTCGTCCAGCACGGCCGGGCACGCACGATCGCCCTCGGGCACAACGGCAACCTGATCAACGTCGGCGAGGTGCGCGACGGGCTGCAGGCTGCGGGCGTCTCGCTCGGGACGACGTCCGACAGCGAGCTGATCGCGGCGCTGATCGCGAACGATCCGGCCCCGCTCGACGAGGCCGTGGCGAACGCGATGCGCCGGCTCGACGGCGCCTATTCCATCGTGGCACTCTCGGAAGGACGGCTCATCGGCTTCCGCGACCCGCACGGCTTCCGGCCGCTCGTGATCGGCCGGATTCAGGAGGACTGGGTCTTTGCGTCGGAAACGTGCGCGCTGGACCTCGTCGGCGCGGAGCTCGTCCGCGAGGTCGCGCCGGGCGAGGTCGTCATCGCCGACGCCGAGGGCCTCCACGCGACGCAGGCGCTCGAGCTGGCCGACGGCGGCGCGCTCTGCATCTGGGAGTTCTTCTACCTCGCCCGGCCGGACAGCCGCCTCGAGGGGATCGAGGTGCACAACGCGCGGGTGCGGATGGGCGAGCGGCTCGCGCAGGAGGCGCCGGTCGAGGCCGACCTCGTCCTGCCGATCCCCGACTCCGGCACGCCGGCGGCCATCGGTTTCGCGCGTGCGTTGGGCCTGCCCTTCAGCGAGGGGCTGATCAAGAACCGCTACGTGCAGCGCACGTTCATCCAGCCCGACCAGGAGCTGCGGCGCCAGGGGATCAGGCTCAAGTACCACCCCGTCGCGGAGGTCGCGGGCAAGCGGGTGGTCGCTGTCGACGACTCGATCGTCCGCGGCAACACGACGCGCGAGATCGTGCGGATGCTGTTCGACGCGGGCGCGGCCGAGGTGCACCTGCGCATCTCGTCGCCGCCGGTTATCGGCCGGTGCTTCTATGGGATCGACCTCGCCGACCCGTCGGAGATGATCGCCTCGACGAAGACCGTCGAGGAGGTGCGCGAGCACGTCGGCGCCACCTCCCTCGCCTATCTCTCGCACGACGGGCTCGTCGAGGCGACGCGGCGGCCGGCCTCGGCGCTCTGCCGCGCCTGTCTCACCGGCGAGTACCCGACCGAGGTGCCCGCCGACGCCTTGAAGCTCAGGTTCGAGCCCGCGCGCGCGTAGCCGCCGCGACCGCCGGGCGGTCGTTGGCACGATTTGACCGCGGTGCAGCTCTTCCACTATCACCTCGTCACGAGCCGGGTCCGCGAGGTCGAGGCGCGCTACATCGGCAAGCTCGGGTTCGACCTCGTCGCGCGACACGGCCGCATCGGCGAGGAGCTCACGTCGTATGAGCCCGGCGTCGCCTGGAGCGAGCTCGACGCAATGGGATTCAAGCTCCGGCTGACCGAGCTCGAGAAGGGTGCGGTCAACGTGGTCGTGCAGCCGGGCCAGTGGTCGACGCCTCGGGTCGACCATCTCGGGTTCGCGCTCGAGGAGCACGAGTTCGAGACCGCCCTGGAGCGCGCCGAGCGGAACGACCTGCGCGTGCAGGAGCACGGGGGCCGACGCACGTTCGTCTCCACGAACGCGGGCTACCGGCTCGAGCTCCATCCGCCGCGCGAGTGGATCGAGGAGCTTCTTGCGCAGGGCGACGAGCTGCAGCTGTCGGAGCTGCACCTGAAGGCCGACGATCCAACGGGCAAGGCGAAGGCCCTCGAGCGGATCCTCGACGTCGAGCGCGACGGAGCCAGCATCGAGGTGGGCGATACCGTCGTGCGCTTCGTCCGCGGAGGCCCGCAGGGCCGCCCGGAGCTGTTCGGCGAGCTGTTCATCTAGCCGCGGCCGGCCATAGACTCGCCGCGTGGCGGAGGAAGGACGGACGTACGACGCCGCGGGCGTCTCGCTCGCGACGGCCGGCGCGGTCGTCGAGCGGCTGCGCGCCGCCGTCGAGTCGACCGGAGCTCGGGGCTTCGGGCAGTTCGCGGCGCTGCATCCCCTCGGCGACGGGCGCTTCCTCGCCGCTTCGACCGACTCGATCGGGACCAAGCCGATCATCGCCCGCCCCCGCGGCCTGCTCCGCAACTGCGGAGCCGACATGGCGGCGCACTGCATCAACGACGTGATCACGTGCGGCGCCGAGCCGCTGATCCTGCTCGACTACGTCGCCGCCGAGCACATCGACCTCGAGGAGGTGGCGGAGCTCATCGAAGGCGCCGCGGAGACCTGCCGCTCCGCCGGCGTCGCGCTGATCGGCGGCGAGACGGCCGAGCTGCCCGACGTCTACCGGGAAGGCGAGCTCGATTTCGCCGCGACCTGCGTCGGCATCGTGGCCGAGCCGCTCGACGGCTCGACAATCGAGGCCGGCGACGTCGTCGTCGGCTTCCCGTCCGCGGGCGTCCACGCGAACGGGTTCACGCTCGTCCGCCGCGTGCTCGAGCTCGAGGACTACGACGGAGACGACCTGCTCGCCCCAACGAGGCTGTACCTCGACGTCGTGCGCCGCCTGCGCGGCCGCGCCCGCGCCTTCGCGCACGTCACCGGCGGCGGGATCCTCGGCAACGTCGAGCGCGTCCTCCCCGCCGGCCGCCGCGCCGAGCTCGACTGGGACGCGTGGGAGCGCCCGCCGGTCTTCGCGTGGCTCGCACGCCACGTCGAAGAGGACGAGCTTCGCCGCGTCTTCAACCTCGGGATCGGCTTCTGCGCCGTCGTGCCGGAGCCGGAGCCGGACGAGCTCGTGATCGGTCGGATCGTGTGATCGGCGTGCTCGTCAGCGGTGAGGGGACGAACCTCCAGGCCCTGCTCGACGCGCGGCTACCCATCGTCGCCGTCGCGTCGAACAACCCAGGCACACACGCCCTCGAGCGGGCGGAAGCCGCCGGGATCGAGACTGCCGTCTTCGAGGCGCGGGACTACGAGAGCCGCGACCAGCGCGACGTCGCTCTCGCCGAGTGGCTGCTGTCGCACGGCGTCGAGCTTGTCGTCTGCGCCGGCTACATGCACCTCTTCCGCAAGCCGTTCTTCGACTACTACGGCGGCCGGATCGTGAACACGCACTCGGCGCCGCTGCCGCAGTTTCCCGGCGCTCATCCGATCGAGGACGTGCTCGCGGCCGGGGTGGACGAAACCGCGGCGACCGTCCACTACGTCGACGAGGGCATCGACACGGGCCGGATCATCGCCGCCGAGCGCGTCCCCGTCCTGCCGGAGGACACGGTGGACACGCTCCGCGCGCGCGTGCAGGCGGTCGAGCACCGCCTGCTACCCGAGGTGGTGAGAGAGCTGTGCGCGCGCTGATCTCCACCTGGGACAAGTCCGGCCTGGACACGTTCGCGCGCGGCCTCGTCGGCCTCGGCTGGCGGCTCGTGGCGAGCGGGAGGACGGCGGCGGCCCTCGAGGCGATCGGACTGCCCGTCGAGCATGTCGAGACGGTGACGGCCTCCCCGGAGATGCTCGGCGGGCGCGTGAAGACGCTCCACCCGCGCGTCCACGCCGGCATCCTCGCGCGGCGAGACGACGAGGAGGACCTCGCGACGCTCGAGGAGCACGGGATCGAGGCCTTCGATCTCGTCTGCGTCAACCTCTATCCGTTCGAGGAGGTCACCGCCCGGCTGGGGGTGACCGAGGACGAGGCGGTCGAGATGATCGACGTCGGCGGACCCTCGATGCTGCGCGGGGCGGCGAAGAACTTCGTCCACTGCGCGCCCGTCTGCCGTCCCGACCAGTACCACGGAGTGCTCGAGGAGCTGCGCACGAAGGGCGAGCTCTCACACGAGACACGTAGGCGGCTCGCCGCGGAGGCGTTCGCCCACACCGCCGCCTACGAGGCCGCGATCGCCACGTGGTTCAACGCCGGCGACGAGCTCCCCGACTCGCTCGTCGTCTCGCTCGAGAAGGTGCTCGACCTCGCCTACGGCGAGAACCCGCACCAGCGCGCGGCGTACTACGCGGAGCGCGGCGTCCGCCGCCATCTCCTCTCGCGCGTCGAGCAGCTGCACGGGAAGGAGCTCTCCTTCAACAACCTCAACGACTTCTCGGCCGCCCGCTCGCTCGCGCGCGAGCTCGAGCTGCCGGCGTGCGTGATCGTCAAGCACGCGAACCCGTGCGGCGTGGCTGTCGGCGCCACACTCGAGGAGGCGTACGACAAGGCGCTCGCCTCCGACCCGACCTCGGCCTACGGCGGCGTCGTCGTCGTCAACCGCGGGGTCGAGGCGACGCTCGGGGAGAAGCTCGCGGAGCAGTTCGTCGAGGTCCTGTTCGCGCCGGGCTACACCGACGACGCGCTGTCGGCGCTGCGGCAGAAGAAGAACGTCCGGATCCTGCTCGACGGGGAGCGGCGCGCGGGCGAGCCCGGCGAGCGCAACTACAAGCGCGTGCTCGGCGGGATGCTCGTCCAGGACGCCGACGCGGAGATTGACGACCGCGACAGCTGGGACGTCGTAGCCGGCGAGCTCCGTGAATCGCAGTGGGACGACCTCGTCTTCGCCTGGCGCGTCTGCAAGCACGTGGCGTCGAACGCGATCGTTCTCGCGAAGGGCCTGCAGACGATCGGGATCGGCGCCGGCCAGATGAGCCGCGTCGACTCGGTCAGGATCGCAGTCGAGAAGGCGACCGAGTTCGGCCACGAAGCGACCGGCTCCTCGCTCGCCTCCGACGCCTTCTTTCCCTTCCCCGACGGGCCGCAGATCGCGCTCGACGCGGGCACGACGGCGATCGTCCAGCCGGGCGGCTCGCGCCGCGACGAGGACGTGATCGCCGCCGTCGCAGAGGCGGGCGCCGCGATGGTCTTCACCGGCCGCCGCCACTTTCGCCATTAGGCCGACTGCGCTTCCACCATTAGGGTGGAGACGCGATGACTGCCGTGGCCGCGACGACGACAGCCGCACCCGATCCGAGACGCTGGCAGGCACTCGCGCTCGTCTGCGCCGCCTTCTTCATGACGGTGCTCGACGTCTCGATCGTCAATGTCGCGCTGCCGTCGATCGGCCGCAGCCTGCACTTCTCCGAGACCGGCCTGCAGTGGGTGATCACCGCGTACGCGATCACCTACGGGGGCTTCCTCCTCCTCGGCGGGCGCGCCGGAGACATCCTCGGCCGCAGGCGGATGTTCCTCGTCGGCATGGCGCTCTTCTCGATCGCCTCGCTCGTCTGCGGGCTGGCGGGCTCGTCCGGCGTCCTCGTTGCCGCGCGCGCGGTGCAGGGGCTCGGCGCCGCAATCGTCTCGCCGGCGACGCTCTCGATCATCACGACGACGTTCGAGGAAGGCCCCGAGCGGAACAAGGCGCTCGGGATCTGGGGCGCGATGGGCGGCGGCGGCGCCGCTGCCGGCGTCCTGTTCGGCGGCATCCTCACGAAGTACCTCGGCTGGGAATGGATCTTCTTCATCAACGTCCCGGTCGGGGCCGTCGTGCTGGCGCTCGCGCCGCGCGTCGTGCGCGAGAGCCGCGCGCCCGGCGTCGGCCGGAACTTCGACGTCATCGGAGCTTCGTCGGTGACAACCGGTATCGCCCTACTCGTCTACGCGATCTCGAAAGCGCCGGTCGACGGGTGGGGCAACTCGACCACGATCGTCCTGCTGATCGCCGCTGCAGCGCTGATCGTCTTCTTCGTCATCTGGGAGACGCGGGTCGAGAACCCGCTGATGCCCCTCTCGATCTTCCGTGTCCGCACGCTCGCGGGCGCGAACATCGTCGGCTTCCTGCTTGGGGCGTCGATCTTTGCCGACTTCTTCCTCCTGACGCTCTACGTGCAGAACGTCCTCCACTACTCCCCGCTGAAGACAGGGGTGACGTTCCTCGCGACGGCAGGCACGGTGGTCCTGGTCGCGGGGCTGGCGCAGTGGCTGACGACCCGGATCGGCGCGCGCCCGGTGATGGCCGTGGGGCTCGCGCTCAACACGGGCGCCCTCATCTGGTACGCGCAGATCCCCGTGAACGGGTCGTACACACACGATCTGCTCGGCGGCTACGTCATGTTCGGCTTCGGTCTGGCGTTCGCGTTCATCCCGGTCTCGATCGCGGCGCTCGCCGGCGTCAGCAACGAACAGGCCGGACTCGCGTCTGGGCTGCTGAACACGGCACAGCAGGTCGGCGGCGCGATCGGCGTCGCCGTCGCGTCGTCGGTCGCCATCTCGCGGGCCACGAATCTCCTCCACAGCGGCAGCTCGCAGGCCGCGGCGCTGACGAGCGGGTACTCCCTCGCCTTCTGGGTGATGGCCGGAATCTCGGCTGCCGGCGTCGTCGCCGCGCTCGTCCTCGTGCGAGACGACGAGCTCCAGCAGGTCGGGGACGAGACCGCGCTCGCCTAGAGCTCGCCCGGAGGCGCTGCTCTAGGCTTCCGGCGATGCCGCGGGAGTATCCGACCACCCTCGACCTCATCGGGGGCACGCCCATCGTCCGGCTCGACAGGCTCTCCCCCGCCGGCCACGCGCGGATCCTCGCCAAGCTCGAGTACCTCAACCCCGGCGGCTCGGTCAAGGACCGGATCGGCCTCGCGATGATCGAGCAGGCCGAGCGCGAC